>BFAS01000110.1 GCA_008974985.1 bacterium MnTg02 | reverse complement strand
GCTCTTGATCTTGCAACAGACGAATGCACGCGCGGTTATCACGATATGAGGCAACGCGCGTACATCCACCTTCGACAAGAAACCGTTGCACCCAAATCCGCTCGCCGCGACGGCGCACATAGAGGTGGGCAAGCGTGCGGCCATAGCGGTCGCGCCGCCGCCCATCGTAAGCGAGCTCCACAGCCTTATCGAGAACGAGATCGCCGAGCGCGGATTTGGCTTTGCTGGCTAAAGGCGTGCGGTCTCCGGAGTTGTTATCTTTTGGAGAAAAGCCCCGAGGAGGAAGAACGGCGGTCAGACGGATTTCTATTTTATCATCGAGAATAACAGTCGTGGGATCCAAGATTTCGGTAATCGTTCCAGACGGTCCCGGCGTCAGCCGGCAGGTATTATCGATTGCTGCGACATGCAATGTTCCAGCAAGGAGCAAGGTGCAAGTCGGCACGACGACGCAAAGGGTGGAATAGTGTCAATGTTGGCCTAAAATCCAACAATGGTGTTGGTGCGATAGCCAGCGTTTAACGCCGCATGTGACAAGGGGCCCGATCGGGGCCCTTGTCACATTCAGTGTATTTGATGGTTAGCCTTTGCGCTTCGACCGGCTTTGCGCGAGGCGGTAGGATTGCCCGTTCATTTCCAGAATATGGACATGGTGGGTAAGCCGGTCGAGGAGCGCGCCGGTGAGGCGTTCGTCGCCGAATGTGGCCGTCCATTCGTCGAACGGCAGGTTTGATGTGATGATGGTGGCGCCGCGTTCGTAACGCTGGCTGATCAGCTCGAACAACAGCTCTGCGCCGGTCTTTGACAGCGGGACAAAACCCAACTCATCAATGATGAGAAGCTCGTGACTGGCGAGTTGTTTTTGCAAACGCAGGAGCCGCTTCTCGTCGCGGGCCTCGATGAGCTCGTGCACGATAGCAGCGGCGGTGGCAAAGCGGGTTTTGACGCCACGCTGGCAGGCAGCCAGTCCCAAACCGATGGCGATATGGGTTTTGCCGACACCGCTGGGGCCAAGCGCAATAATATTCTCGCGGCGATCCACAAACTCGGAGCGAGCCAGATCCAGAACCAGTTTCTTGTTCAAGGCCGGGATGGCATCGAAGTCGAACGTCTCCAGGCTTTTGACAGCAGGGAACTTCGCTGCCCTGATGCGGCGCTCAACCATGCGCGCCTCGCGATCCAACAGTTCCAGTTCGACCAGCCGCGCCAGATACCGGATGTGGTCGACATTGTCCGTCGCGCATTGCCGGGCCAGCTTCTCATAGTCCCTGAGCACAGTCGGCAACCGCAGCTTCTTCAGATGATGCTGGAGCAGGATCTCGGGTGCTTTACTGGCTGAGGTCATGCCGGCTCTCCCGACAGCAGGCTCATGTAGTTGGAAGCCGATGTCGTCGCCACTGTCGCCGTCGGCAGATGCGGATAGGAGGTAAGATCAAGCTTGGGCGGACGCTTCTCGATCCGGCATAGCGCCAGATGTTTGACGGCGTCATAGCTGATCGCGCCCAAGCGCAACGCATCGCACACGGCGCCGTGGACAATTGCCAAAGGGAATGTCTCCATGAGGCGCAGGACCTGCACATATTCCCGCTTGCCGGCTGCACAGCGGTTCTTCTGGCTTAACCGCGCTTCCAACAAGCGACGCAATGTGGCGAACTCATCGGGCAGACCCCATCCCTGCAACGGTGCCGCCTGGTCCAAAGCGCCAACCTTCTGTTCCAGTAATGGCAGATAATGCATTGGGTTGAAGACGAAGTCGCCGGCTTCATAGGATCGATGATGGCGGGCGATCTCCTCGTGGCCAGCAGCAATCACCACCTCATCCACATAGGCCTTCACCATCACGTCACGGTGGGCATAGGCAACGGGGACCGAATAGTCCGTGTTCTTGTACCGGACCAGTGCCTGGCTGGTGACGCGGCCCGGTCGTTTGTCACAGGCTTCAAAGGCAGGTGCAGACTGTTCTTGGAATGCGGCCTGATCCGCCTTCAAACGTTCGCCAATCTGCGCATCGCTACCACGCACGGTTTTGCTCTGCCGTTGGTGGCAACGCTCTTCAAGCATGGCATTGAGTTCGTCAAAATCGCGAACTCTAGGGAAAGGAACCATGAAGGTGCGTCGGGCATAACCCACCATGCCCTCGACCTTGCCCTTATCGTTCCCCTTGCCCGGGCGGCCAAACCGATCCTCGAACACATAGTGGGACTGCAGGGCCGCAAACATGGTGCTGCGCTTACGTGTTCCATCACCAAGAATCCTGGCGACGGCAAGCTTTGTATTATCGTACAAAATAGACAGCGGCACGCCGCCAAAGAACGCGAACGCAGCCACGTGACCGTCACAAAAAGCCTCTGCCGTCTCGCTTGGATAGGCCTTCACAAAAATCGCATCGCTGTGGGGAAGATCGACTACAAGAAAGTGAACCTTCCTGCGCACGCCACCGATTACTGCCCAGGCTTCGCCAAAATCCGCCTGAGCATGCCCGGGTGGATGAGCCAGAGGCACGAACGCTTCCTTCAAGCTCAGCCGCCGTGGATGCACATAGTCCCGCACCGTTGTATAACCGCCATCAAAGCCGCGCTCCTCGCACAGGCGATCATAAATCCGCTGGATCGTGTGTTGCTGCTTTTTGGGAACGTGCAAATCGTCATGCAAAATCTGGTCGATAAAACCAGTATGTGCATTGAGCTTTGGACGATGTGGTTCACAAACTCGCCGATACCCAGGCGGTTCCGAATGGGCCAACATCTTCGTAACCGTCCCACGATCAATCCCAAAACGTCGAGCAGCTTCCCTGCGGCTGATCCCATGACGCAAAACGGCTATTCGAACCCGTCCGTATAAATCCACCCCGTACATCCCCCAGCCTCCGGTAAAGCAAATACCGAAGACTTAGACGCGGCCGGATATTATGCCGCTAAGCCGGACCATTCCGACCAATACTGTGGAGGATTATTGCGCCGATAATTACACAGATCGACCACTATTCGTCTGCTTTGCCGTGCCATCTCAACCGGTCGACGCAACACATTGTTTGAATCTGTCTGCTGGTGTTTCAAATTGCAATGTCTTTCTGGGCCGTTCGTTTAACTGCCTCGCTATCTTGTTGAGATGAGCCTGAGAGTGCACGGACAGGTCGGTTCCCTTTGGAAAGTACTGCCTGAGCAGCCGATTGGTGTTCTCGTTGGAGCCGCGTTGCCATGGGCTACTTGGATCACAAAAGTACACATCAATATCGGTTGCCAGTGTGAAGCGGCGATGGTCGGCAAGCTCTTTGCCTCGGTCCCATGTCAGGGATTTGTACAATTCACGTGGCAGTTTATGGGCCTGTTTGATCAGAGCCGACACAACACTTTGCGTGTCCTTGTTTGGCACCTTGGCTAGCATGACATACCGCGTATACCGCTCTACCAGGGTGGCAATATAACTGTTCCTTGAGCCGCCAATGAGATCCCCTTCCCAGTGACCTGGAACTGCACGCTCCTCCACTGAGGCAGGTCTCTGCCTGATCGACACGGCATCCTTTATCTGGCCCAGCCCGTCCCGCTTTAGGCTGGAATGTATGGAACGGCGTATCGTACGCTTTGAACGAAGATACTGCATCAATTCCTTCTTCAGCACACCGCGTGCCTGAACAAACAGACTTCGATAGATCGTCTCGTGTGACACTTGGTTATGCTCTTCTTGTGGGTATTTCCGTTTCAGCCAGCCTGCGATCTGTTCGGGAGACCAGTTCAACTGGAGATTCCTTGATACTGTCCACCTCAAGGAACAGTTGCAGGCCAGCTTGCACAGCTTGGGACGATGAGCCCGGTCCCAGGCTGCCTGATCAGACCAGACAGCTCTGTATTTGTCACGCCCGCCATTGCGTTTGACTTCGCGGCTGACCGTTGAAGGGGAACGTCGAAGGCGTAAGGCAATCGAACGCAGGGACAAACGGCTTTCCAGTCCTCTGGATATCTCTTCACGCTCAACAAGTGTAAGCGCCAGTCTTGACCGCTTGCGAACAGGAGGACGAATGCCGCCCGTGCGAGAAAGCAACGGATAAATCGAGGAGGAATTCCGATCAAACCCCCGCCCGATGGAACTCATCGACTCGCCACGTTGCCAGCGATCCCATATCTCAGACTTCTGTTCGCTCGTAAAATATATTCGACGTCTGTAACCCATTCCAACACTCCATCTTTTCCTCAAAGATTAAAGTGTTGCGTCGATCTATTGAGACCACCACCCAACTCGGACATTCGCACGTGGTGGCAAAGAGCGCGATTTATACTCTTAGAGATAGAAAAAATTGAGCCGGGAACACATTGAAGAATAGGCGTCATCGCCCTATTGGTCCGAAGCCAATTCGAA
>BFAS01000109.1 GCA_008974985.1 bacterium MnTg02 | reverse complement strand
CCTTGGCCCAGAACATTGCCCGCCACGATTTCCCCCGCCGCGAAAACATTCTCCGCCGGCCGGCCATCGGCGAAAATGACCTTGGCTTGTTTGTCGACCTCGACGCCAAGATAGGTGAACGTAATGCCGGGTCGCAATGGATAGCCATAAAAAGGCGGCGTATCGATCTTGCGCGCCCAATTGGTTTTCGGCGGCTCTAGACCGCCGGTCGCGAGACCATCCAGCTCGGTAGCATCGAAGGCGCCAGGCCGAACGGCTGCATTGAATTTGGAGACCGTGTCGGCGAGTTTGACAGGGTCGAGGTCCAGCTTGGTGGCCAGTTCGCTGATAGATTGGGCTTCAACTGGCGGAAACACGGTCGGCATGAACAAGCCTTGCGCCTTGGCATCGATAATCGCGTAGGCAATCTGACCGGGCTGCCTGGCGATCAACAGCCCCCATATGGCGTAGCGCTTCGGCCAAACATCTTCTCCCTCGTCGTAAAACCGCTCGCCGTTTTGGTTCACGACAATCGAATAAATAACGCAGTCGACCCGCGTGCAAATCCCGCCATCATATTTTGGCGCCCGCCCATCGATGGCGACGGCGTGGCATTGATCGGGTTCGCTCACCTGGCGCGCGCCATTATCGAGAAGCACCCGCAACATCCGGCCCATATTGTAACGCGTGCCGCGAATGAGGAAATTATCCGCAATGTCTCCCCATCCCTCTTTGAGCCACGCGAAATTCGATTCAAAGCCGCCCGAGGCGATGACCACCGCCTTCGCCTTGACCTCTTCCACCTCCCCGTCGCACGCAACTTTGGCCGTCGTAAATTGTCCATCTTTAAGAACCAAATCGGTTACTTCGGCCTCATAGAGGATTTCGACGCCCAAGGCTTCAGCGGTGGCGAAATAGGCATTCATCATGGCCTTGCCGCCGCCGAGGAAAAATGCGTTTGTGCGGCCGAGGCCGAGTGTCCCGCTGAGGGGGGGTTGGAAGCGCACACCCTGCGCCATCATCCAATCCACCGCATGCGTGGAGCCTTCGATCACCAGGCGCGCCAATTCCTCATTGGTTTTGCCGCCGGTCACGCGCAGCAAATCGTCCCAATATTCCTGTTCTGAATAAGGGCCGGTAACGTACTCAGTGGCGGCCTTGTGGGCGTAGCGGATATTCCGCGTATGGCGGCTATTGCCGCCGCGAAAATCCCTCGGTGCGGATTCGAGAATGAGGACGCCTGCACCGGCACGCCGGGCTGTGATTGCAGCGCAAAGTGCGGCATTGCCTGCACCAATCACCAAAACATCGAATCTTTGCGACAGATCAACCATTGCTTGGTTCAGCCAGCAGCATTCAAAACCCTAATGGGTTCACCTTTCAGCCAGGCGGCGATACATTCAACAGCCTCCCCGTAAGCTTTTTGATAGAGTTCCTTGATGACATAAGCTGTATGGCCCGTCAGCACCGCATTTTCCAAGGATCGTAATGGATGGTCCGCGGGCAGCGGCTCGACATCATAGACGTCAAGACCCGCGCCTGCGATAGAGCCCGCCTGCAGCACATTCAAAAGAGCACCTTCATCGACGATCGGACCGCGCGATGTATTGACCAAAAAGGCGGTCGGTTTCATCAGCGCCAATTCGCTCTGCCCGACCAGTCCGCGCGTCCGGTCGCTCAACAAGGTGTGGATCGAAAGAACGTCAGAGTCCCGAAACAGCGTTTCCTTGTCGACCAGGCGGACACCAACTTCCGCGCACCGCTCCGCCGTCAAATTCTGGCTCCACGCAATCACATCCATTTCGAGCGCCAGCCCGACACGGGCGACACGGCCGCCGAGTTTCCCAAGCCCTAATAGGCCAAGGGTTTTACCATTCATTCCTTCGGCCACGACGCCTTGCCAGCCGCCTTCATGCATAACTTTGTTTTCGCTGGAAATCTTTTTGAACAATTCGAAAATCAACGCTAGAGCATGTTCCGCCGCCGGATAGCTCAACATTGCCGTACCGCTGACGACGATGCCCTTCTCACGGGCTGCATCCATATCGATAGCCAAATTGCGCATTCCGGTCGTCACCAAAAATTTGAGATTGGGCAGCTGCTCAATAAGCGTCCGCGGAAAGGGTGTCCGCTCGCGCATGGCAACGACCATCTCGAAGGGTTGGATCGTAGCGGCGATATGGTCCTGGTCATGACCCAAATGGTGATCGAATGTCGTAATGTCCAAATCCGACCCGAGCGAATTCCAGTCAGCGGCTTCAAGGGCCGCGTTTTGATAGTCATCAAGAATTGCAAGCTTCACAGCGCGTCTTTTCCTCCGCGTCTTCGATATGAAAATTGGGCAACCCTACGAGATCTCATTAATAGGTAGCCGACGAAATCCAGATAATTTGTGCGGGAAGGCTGCCTTTGTATAGATCTGCTCTTTGGTGCCGCTTAGGGTGTTTCGCACCAGACGTGAAGTCAAGCATCACGTGCGTGAGAATCACCACTTGCATGACAGAACACATTATCCGAGATGAAGGCGAAAGACTTTAAGGACCATCAGATATGTCGCATCCTGTTTTGACAGCGGGGCGTACCGCCATCGTGACCGGCGCCGCAATGGGTATTGGCCTCGCGGCCTGCAAGCGATTTGCCGCGCTCGGTATGAACGTCTGCATGGCTGATATCGACCGAAATGAACTGGAAATGGCGGCCGAGGCGGTGAAGGAGGTTGCCGCAAACGGCAGCGCGAACATTTTGGCAATACCAACCGACGTTTCCAAATTGGCCGACATAGAAGCGCTGCGGGATGCCGCATACGATACTTATGGTGAGGTTGGCGTTTTAATGAACAATGCCGTCACGCGTATTGGGCGCGGCATTTGGGCGGACCTTGACGAATGGCGAACGGCCATGGACGTGAATTTTTGGGGGGCCGTTTATGGGGTGCGCGCCTTCGTGCCGCGCATGAAAAAGCAGAGCTTGGCGAGCCTGGTCATCAATTCCGGGTCCAAGCAAGGAATGACGAACCCGCCCGGCCATCCGATTTACAATGTGACCAAATCCGCATTGAAGACGTTTACGGAAGCGTTGCAGCACGATCTTCGCAATAGCGAAGGATGCCGGGTGACGGCTCATCTCCTTGTCCCCGGTTGGACCACAACGGGAAAGAAAGAGCACAAGCAAGGCGCCTGGTTGCCGGACCAGGTCATCGATTACCTGCTGGCCGCGCTGGAAAGACGCGAATTTTATATCGTTTGCCCTGACGGCGATGTCACGGAGGAGATGGACCGGCAACGCATTCTCTGGAGCGCGGGAGATATCACCGAAAGGCGGCCACCGCTTTCAAGATGGCATCCGGACTTTACGGCGGAATTCGAGAAGTTCGCCAAACCTAAGAGCTAGAGCTCTAAGGTTCTTTCATGACCTCCGCGATCCAAGCGCGGCGGCAAGTCATCATGAAATAACTATAGTCCCGACCTGAAAAAAGAGACGTCAAATTACACAAGCGTGCGAATTTTCGGGTCTTTTTACCGCTTCACCATTCTGATGATCACTGAACGCCTTTACTGACTCACGGAGCTGGCAGCGGCCTGGCAGTTGGGCGATGCCGCTATATCCTTTGAGAGCACGCAAAGCACCTTATTGAGGGCTGCTTTGTTTTTTTCCGATGAGATTTGCGCGTTCAAATAGCTCTGAATCGGTTTCGACAGCCACCAGCTCATGGAGAGAGTCTTCATATCGCCAAATGAGTTGTCCTGTGGCCAGACACGAAGAAGCGCGAAATTGTCCCTTGCGCGCGGCGTTGTCCAACCATATCGCCGTGCGAATTCAAACCGCCGTTCATTTTGCTGCCGGGCCCAAGTGCAGAGCCGCACGCTCGCATGGGTGCCGCGCGCGATCCGCGTATTAAACAGCCCCCCGAAGGTCGCCCGCACCGAACTCGACCATTGCAGATCATCAGCATCCGGCGGACAGGGACCTGTCACCAGCGAAGCTTGCCGGGCTCGGATGCTTGGCACTTGGCAAGCGGTCTTAGGATCGCGATCGGTGAGACAGGGCAAATCCGGAAGGTCCGGACTGTTTGAAATCAAAAGAACGAACGGACGTAAGCCGCGCCTGCCGACCGCTTCGGCAAATTCCAGCGCCGAGAGAGCGCCAAAGCCTTCGAAATAGCTGCCATCGACGACCCTGTCGATAATCTGGCCCCGGCTGTTGCGGATATTTCCGTGGGGCGAGATGATCGGAAATCGGGCGCTCGTGCTGATCGCCGTACTGAGCTTCACATCGCATGAACAGAACTGTTGACCGGCCGGACATTTACAAGGATTTGTGACAATCCGTTTGGACCAGAAACCCTTGGCCGGTTGCCGATCGGAAAGAAGTTCGTAAAAATCATAACTGTCCTTGAAAATCCGCGTGCATAACGACAGAGAACCGTTCGATCCTGTTCCGCTCGCACCGCAAAGATTTGGATTGAGCCGCGAAACGACAATCCGCCGCCCTGTCTCCACGGAGCTTCCATTGAAAATCATCAGAGGCTGCCATTGGCCCGGTTTGCCGCCGTCGCCATTGGTGAAGAAGGGCTCTGTCAGGAAGTCACTGCCTGTCGCATCGGCGACCGATTTTTCCCAGGCCCTCTCGAGCGTTGTTGCGCGGTCGCCGCGCCAGGGAAAGCCAAGCAAATCATGAAAGGTCAGGCTGGCCATAGACGCTGTCAAGAAATCGCCAGACAGAATGAGCTGAAGACAGCTCTGCCAGCTCTCGGAGATTTTGGGCGTAAACGCAGATGGCAAGGTGATGGCGCCAAACCAAAGCTGTCTATCGGCCTCCGCCCGGCAAGGCGGACCGGCAATGTCTTTGGTCGCCACAACGTTCCCGGCCGGTTGAGCGCTGTTCGCGGCGCCTTTGGTCCGGCTGTGCCGAACCGAAGCTGAAAAAATTGCCGCCCCAAGCGCGCCGCCCGATACGCCGGAAATGGCCAGCACCTGATTATGGAAGTCACGGTATCGCGAGGCGTTCGCCCCATTGAGGGTTTGGTCTAGCAAATGGCCAAGAACGGTACCTGTATAAAAGGCGGCGCGGCTGGCGCCACCGGCAGCGGCAATAATAATCGGCGAGGGACATTGGGTCGCGGCAGGAAGATTGCACTTGATCTGGCGGATTGAGCAGAAATTGGCTTTCGCCCATTTGCAAAGCACCGTGTCGAGATCCGGACGCTCCACCTTTTTGGTAACCGCCACACCGTTCACATCATGATTGTCGCCGGCGACCAATCCATAAACCGCTGGAACCGCCGCAATACATAGAAGCAGCGGAATACGGACCCGATGCGACCAATGCGCGACGAACGAAAGCAACGGCACCCAGGCACCCAACATGATGGGAAACAGTAATATTCTTGGAAAAAGTTCCGCCGTATGGAGCGGATCGAGCGCCACCATCGCCACGGCGAGCACGCTGATGATAAAAACAAAAATGGCTGTGAAAATATTGGTTTCCCACTTCGTGTCGATCCGCGAGACGAGGTAAATAGTGATCAAGCCAATGAGTAGGGTGATCAACGGCAATATCAGAAGATGGCGCATGCTCAGCTGGTCAATGCGCAGCGTCCGGGTTCCAAAACCCGGTTCCATGACATCCCCGAGCAGGGTTTTCAACTCTCTAAAATAAATCGAGAGCTGGTTGTCGGTCTGCCCGGCCATCGACGTCAAATGCAGGTTCGATAAGGCAAAGAGAACGGAAAAAATAATCGCCAGGAAGATCAGCGAGACAAGGACGGTCGGATAAATTCTGGGCCAAGAATTTCCGAATGCGGCCGGATCGATACACTCGCGGTAGTAATCGATCGAAAGCTTGCTCGACAAATAAACTGGGACCGCCCAGACGAAGATGACGAGAGCGTAAAATGCAATCCAAAACGGGATAGCAATTGCCGGGTCGCCTTTAATTTCAGCAAACAAATCATGCACTTGCGTGACGTTCCACAGCAGCGCAAAACCGACAAAAACACTGATCGCCGCAACCCGGGTTACCCAGATTGTTCGCCACAAACGTCGCAAGCCGAGAATAAGCCCGTTTTCGGAAATTCCGCGAACAACCCCTGTATGGGTGTCTGCCATCGTGATGCCCCCCAGTGACTAACTTTACGCGCGAGAGGTAAGCCATACCCGGACGTTTATATGAATTACATATTAGCCAATTGTCGCATGATCGTCGACGCGTCCGCGGATTGTCTTCGGGGCGCACGCGTTCATGAGACGAAATCTTATCGCCGTCTTGGTGCCCGCCAGCCAGCTGCCAAAGCTTCCCGCTCCGAGCAAAACCAGCGTTCGCCATTGCGCATATTGACTCTGACGCGCCGGTAACGGCGGCTCCAGGGGACATGGTAGATTTTTCCACGCCGCGAAATATCGCCTTTAATGGGACAGCCGTCGGGCGCGCGCGCTTCCGCCACTCGCCAGCTTTTTGAACGATAATCCCACGGCGCTTGCGCCTTGCCGCGCCACAGGCCGCGCCTTGCTTTTTTTGCTCTCTCTTCCACGGCGGAATAGGCGCTGGACTGATCGCGAAAAGCCCATGCCAGCCCGCGGCGGACCATCGCCCGATTGATGTCCGTCTTTCCGGCCAAGCAAACGGCGGATGGGCGGCCTTGGTCGTCTTTGATCTTGATGAGGCATTCGATCTTGCGTCTGCGCGTCAGACGCCTGAGCTGCCTGATCGCGCGCTGCCCGCAGCGCCAGCGGCTGCCATGGGCCGTGCGGCACGTTTGCGTGGGCTCAGGGGCGTCGATGCCGTAAAGCCGGACAACCTGTCCTTTTATGACCAGCGTATCCCCGTCGACGATTCGCGCCCGTCCGGCAAGTTTTTCAGGCTCGATAAAACGGGCGACAAGATCGCCAAATGGCACGGTCGCAAGGACCGCCACGGCAGCGATTGCCGCCATACCGGCCAGAGCCCAGCGCCGCGTTTTTACCGGTATGCGCTTATAAAACTTCGACGCAGGAAGTGTTGCCGGAAGATATTTTAATGGATTCGGCAAACGCCACGCCACGTTCAAGCGCCACGGCAGATGCAAATGCCGCTGGACACTCGGATGTTGTGAGCACATCCATAGAACGCCGAAAAACCCGGCGGTCAGGGAGAGCGTATTCTCCCGGTCGAACCCGCGATAGAGGATGGCGATTAAGGCGCCAAGTCCGAAAAGAATGGCGACAAATGCGACCCATTGCATGAGCCCACCTGCAATCGCCATGAGAATGGGACGTCTCTCATGCCAACGCGCCGCCCGGGACGCATCGCGCGCCAGCCTCACAAGCCTAGTCGGCGTCAACCAATCAAATCCGTCACTCATTGCCGTCCCCACTTGCCTTCATTTCTGATTTTTATTCGGCTCTGATTATGATTCGGCCGTGATGCGATTCTAACATTTATTGCCCTAAATGTTAGTTCGCTCAACCAGCCTAATTCTTAGTTGTTGTTTTTTTCAAACCTTATCCGATTGTCATCGGAATGAAATGCTTGGCTCGCGCCAATAGGATTGCAGCGGCACACCCTCTGATTCCAAAGGAAATCATGATTGACTCATAATTTGCGTTGGCAAGCGCGACTGCGCGGCCCGCACCTTGTGGTGGTCAAGCCTGCGTGGCGCTTGAACGCCCATCTGTCATTCCCGATGACTGGTGGTATGAATGCAACACTCGATCGTAAACGCCCCAAATGTTTCGGCGAAATATTCAACGCTTACGACCGGCGCCGGGCGAGAACCGCCAATATTGACCTTCGTCCGACTCAACGCGTGCCAACCCTTGGCGTTCATTTGGCCGCTTGCCATAACGCATCAAGTTGAAAATATCCGATACGATGGACTTGGCTTCCGCAAAATAGGCATGACCGACGAATCCCGTTTCAACATCGGTCGAATCGATCGTATCAACGCCCTCAACAATCGTAACGCCCCCGGTCGTATCGCCGGCGCGTTTATAGCCATGGAAATTTTTCGACGCGATGAGGGCCTTGTCATTGGATGAGGCATAGAGCGTGATCGTGGGATTAGCGGTTCTAATCCTCGGCGCGATGTCGCGTTTGAAGATATCGGCATCAATATCGGGTGCGGCGAGGATAATTTCCTTCAACTTCGAGCGGATCTCCGGATATTCAACCACGAGATCCTTAAGCGCACCCGTTAAAGCGCGTGTTCCCATGCTGTGGGCGATAAGAAAAATGCTTTCAGCGCCGGAGTTCTCCGCAAAGTCGCGCAAGAATTCCTTGAGATTCGTCTGCGACCACCGGACATTCGTTTCATCGACGGGATAAGCTGCCACTTGCGCCTGGGACGGCCAGCTGTAAAAGACCGGCGCGCCGTCAAATCCGAGATCGTAGGACATTTGCGCGGTCCGCCGCGCAGCATCGCTGAATGACACATTGTAGCCATGCACGAAGACAAAGGCCGCTTTGTCCGCCGAACTTTTCACGGCGTTGCGCACATCGTTGAAAAATACCGATTGCTGTTGCTCGGTTACCGCAAGCAGAACGACATGCTTTTTCGGATCCTCGCTGAATTCCAAACGCCAAATGGATGGCGCTTCAAGCTCGCCAAGGCGGTGGTCCCGAGGAATACTGACCGTACATATGCCATAACTGATCTGTCCGCGATTAATGCCATATTTCTCAGCCGGATCGATGCTCCCCGTCTGACGCCGGTCGGTTGCGTAATAAACCTTGACCACTGCGAAGGGCTCATCGCGCGCCACCGTTCTTGGACCGCGAAAGGCTCGCGAACGCGGCGAGACAGGAGATGCGGCAGGCGCTGATGCACCGTTTTTCGCCGCAGCCGGTGGCAGCGAAGCAGGTGGCGGCGGCGGAGCAGGCGGGGCCTTCATGGCCGCAACAGGCGGTATTGGCGGAGCCGGTGCGGCGCTAAAATCTTGAGCAGCCGACGGTGCGCCGCCCGCGATCCCCCCGCCTGTTTTCGGCGCTGCACTTTTCTTCGCGGGCGCTCGCCGCCGGTAAAAGCGTTTTTCTGCTTTGGGAGCCGATTTAGCGATCCTCGTCTGGGCTCCGACAGCAGGCGGTTTTACGCGCGCGCGCTGAGCCGCTTGCTTGCGCGGCGCTCTTGCAATCGCAAGGCCTTGCGCCGGTGGACGGCCTAATTGTTTTGGAAACCCGGCAAGAGGCACGGAAATGACGACAGGATTCCCCCGGCGGCTTACCGCCAAGAATTGCAATGTCTGACCGGACTGGAATCTTGCCAAATAAGCCCTTGGCAACCGCGTGCCAGCGATACAGCCACTTCTACCGCAACTTGTGATTTTCAGACGAACCACTTTCGGATCATTATCGATCCTGAGCCGAACGCCCCGGGCCTTTGCCAATCCGCTTGGCAACGAAACCCGCAGCGAGAGATCACTGCGCCCCTGTAGGCTGCGGATCGTGATCGAAGCGAGCAGGCGGCGCGTTCGCGGGTTTCTTTTGGTATAACGGGTGGTACAAGCCTGCTTTTTCAACCCTTTAACGGACACCATTTTGCAGCTTGTCTGCCAAGGCGTGCGAACCTGGGCGTTCCATGCCCCCGGAGACCGGTTTCGGGATTGCGCGGCAAGCGGATCTGCAAATAGGCCAATGTAAGAGACGGCAAGCGCCGCCAACAGCGCAACGTTCCCCAGCCTATTGCAGGAACCTTGGAAAGGAATTTTGACATCAGCCATGGTCTGCTACCCTCGACAAAACCATTCAACACACAGCCGGTCGATATTGAAGCCGCGATTGTCTCGTGTACCCTACCTCTAGAGACGTTCAAGTGGAAGCCTCTGTGAAGCGGTAATAAGGCTTCGGATAGTCAGAGAACGCAGTCTTTGCTATTTGGTCACGGCAAATAACGAGCGATCGTTGGCGGATGCGTTGAAAGCGGGAGCGCAATGTCTCAAATCACGCTTGCACCTGGAATAGGCCCCTCAATAATTGGAAGCCTGCGGCGCAAAGTTCGCGCAGACCTCCTATCGAATTGGCGGCTTTCCCTTTTGGGACTTACCGGTCTCGTTCTGTCGGTCGCGTCCGGCTGGACGACCTATGATGGGATGACCAATTTTACCAAAACGCCCGTCTTAAGTTTTATGATCACCTTCGGTATTCAAGGTGTCATGCTTGTGATGGCTTGGCTGATCGGTGAGAGTTTCGCAACCGGCGCGACGGGCGAAACGGAGGGCCGCGGGCCATCAATCGCTGGCTTCCTCGAAATACTCCAAAAGGCGTTTCAACTCTTTGTGACGATCGTTGTTCTCGGGACGATCGGCTATCTCATCGGCAGATTTATTCTTGGCTATGACACAAACGCCATCCTGACCGAAATTTCGCAGACGATTTACACGATTATCTGGGTACTTGGGGGAATCCTTGCATTTGCTCTTATGCTCGTTCTGTTCTCACGCGCCGAAATCATTGGCCCTTACGCGCGTGGCGCGCGGGTCATTCTCTCTCACCTGCCATTGTGGATCATGTTTCTGACATGCATGGCGACTTCGGTCTTTTTTTCGTTCGATTCCCTGTTCAGCACGATTTTTCCCGCCGAAGAACGCCAACGCGCCGGTGAACTCCGGGCGCAAGGGCAAATTTCCGGAATTGTCGCGGATATCGATGCGCAAATTAAGAAGCGCCGCAGGGCCGCATCCAAAACCCTTTTCGCCAGCACTCCTTGGACATCCTATGAAAACCGTATTGGGCAGTTGGTGCAACTGGTCAGGACCGCGCCTGGAGCGATTGAAGCGCAGCTGGTGGCGAAGCTCAAGGACCGGCAAACCTTGCTCGCGAAGGAACGGGAAGCCTTCTCAAGCGCCAAAGCTCTGCAACGCAATCTCGCGATCGAGGAAGAGCAGCTCACGGTGTCGGTTAAACGTCTGGAAGTTCAGCGGCCGGAACTGGAAGGCGAATTGGACCGCTTAACGAGTGAGCTGCGCGCCAAGCAACAAGAAATTGCGACGCGACGCGCCGAAGCCGAGGCCGAAGCCAAGGGCGTCAGCGGAACCGGCAAAGCTGGCCGCGGACCAAAATTCCGGCAACTGCAAAAGTTTGTCACCAAAACACAAATCGAAATTAGGGCCATCGAAAGTCAGGTCAAAATCGAGCAGAAAGCGCTCGCCCTGCTTGATAGCCGGCGGGCCCGCGAGCGGGCGCGGCTCCTTGAGATTGCACAGAAACTTGCCAAGTTCAAAAGCCAGGAACAGGCAGCGGCCGAGGGCATCAAGGTGCAGGAAAGCCTGCGCAAAGGCGGCCCGGATGCGAATTTCGACGCCACGGGCGGGTTGAAGGTGCTGGAGAAAGAACTGGCGAAATTCCGCCAGCAGCCAACGCGGCAAACCCTCGGCAATGTCGAGCAAATTTGCGGCGGCCTTGTCAGGACACTTCACGAGGTGCCAAAGCTGAAAACCCTGATGGGCGGTCTCGATTGTGAGACGGGGCCGGTGAACGAAATCGCCGGGCGGGTCTTTGCCCTCAATGCCGATCTTAAGCAGTTCCAGAGCCAATGCGGCAAAGGCGCCGGAATTCCCTCGGACAGTACGGACGGTCTGCTGAAGTTTGCACAGCAATGCATCCTGGCCTCAGGACTTGCCGGTACGGACACTCAAACCTACCGGAGTTCGCTCAACCGCATTGCCCTAAATCGCGATGACAAGGCCCACCGGTTCGTTGTCACTTGGAACGCCTTTGTCGACGGCAACAGGCTGGCCCATTTGGCGCTCGCAATCGCCATTGCCATCGATGGGCTTGTCTTCATGTCCGGCCTGTTTGGCGCTAACGCCATCGTCTCGCCGCTCGCCGAAAGCCCGCGGGCGCGGAACCGGACGATCTCACAACTTCATGAAATCATTGACAATGCGCTGCTGCCGGAGACGGCGTATAATTGCGAATTGGTTCTCAATCTGATGTATCCAAGGTCCGACACCGATCAGTCGGGATATATTGCAAGTGTGGACCTTTCCGACATCAAACTTGATCAGGCTCTGCTGGTGCGAAATGTGCTCACAGCCGGCGCGAGCCTCGGCCTTGTCACGCATGTTGAGGAGCAGGCCAACCAATATCTCATCCGCTCGGAGCTCTTTGAGTATATATCCTCCGTCCGCGCCCGCGAGGCGAGGCTTGGCAATCTGAATGTGACGCCTGCCGTGCCCAAATATGCCGCGGAGGGCGAAAAAACACTGCCGAAACCTGAAAAGAAAATACCACCGAAAATCGAAAACAAAAGATCGGGCATCTTGCTTCTCGATATCGACGAGACCAAGCGGCGTTATATCCACGGACTTTTCAATGATCTTCATTTTGATCATATCGATGAGCAATTTCTCGAAACGCTGATCATCGAGCACAACAGAATTGAAGGTGCATTGAAAAAACTGTTCAGAACAGAACCGCAGATCGAGAAACTCCTTCTGAGAAAGGAAAGCGATGTCGCGCGCGAAATCGAAAGCGCGCACGAGCGGCTTATGAATAGCTGGATTAATGATCCCGATACGGATTACCAGGTCTCGCGAATTAAACGGCAGGAAATCAAGAGCGCGATCATTCTCGGCCAGAAACTTCCCCATCTTCGCGATGACCTTCAACGCGAGATCGAGAATGCCCAATTGCGCACGCTTTCTGACCCGGAAGCAGAATATTATGACTGCCTTGAGCAAGGCCGCCAAGCGATCGACAGATTCTTTGAGTCGAACGGTCAGGACGTTACGGCCGCCGAACTTATTTCCGAACTCGACGCCTTCAAATCCGTCACGAAACCTATCTAGATGTAACTCAAGCGGGCCGAAACTTTGGATTCAAACCGTCGCGCAGAAAATCTCCCAGCAGATTAATCGCCAAAATAAGCACGATCAGAACCAGGCTTGGAAACAGCGTAATCCACCAGGCCCCGGCGAATATGAACTCGAAGCCTGAACGGATCAGAGATCCGAGCGAGGGTTGGGTGACGGGCATTCCGAGACCGAGGAACGAAAGCGCCGCTTCGGCCATGATGGCGTTTGCCACTTGCAACGTGGCAATGACAATCACCGGCGACATCACATTGGGCAGAATATGACGGGTGACGATGCGCGCGGGCGGCAAGCCTAAGGCTTCCGCCGCCAAAACATAATCCTTGGCCTTTTCCGCCAAAACGCAAGCGCGCACGGTGCGCGCGAATTGCGGCCATTCGGCCATGCCGATCACTAAGATGAGCAACAAAATCGCGTATGTTCCAAATTGATCGCTGCCAAAGACGGATTGAAAAACAGCAAGGGCGACGATCGCCACCATGAGTGTGGAGAAGGAGAGTTGAATATCGGCAAGCCGCATCAACAGGCTATCGAGACGCCCACCGGCATAACCGGCGGCAAGGCCGATGGCGATGCCCAGAAGCGCTTGCACGACAACCGCCCCGAGGCCGATGATAAGCGATGTGCCGAGGCCAAATAACATGGCGCTCAACATATCCCGCCCTTGGGAATCGGTGCCGAGCGCGAAGCGCGCCACGGCGCCGTCCTTCCAGAACGGCGGCAGTTCCGCGTTGAGAATATCGAGGTTTAGCGGATCATAAGGGTCCTGCGGCGCGATCATCGGCGCCGCCACACTCACCAGAATAAAGAGGCAAAGGACGGCCAAAGAGGCCGATGCGACGCCGTCTTGGCGCAACATGCGCCACAAACGCCGCCATCGGGCCGGCCGCGCCGCGCGGGGGCTCATAGGCGGCGCTCGGAAAAGCGCACGCGCGGGTCCGCCAGCACATAAAGAATATCGACCACCATGTTGGTGACGACGAAAAGGACGCCGACGACGAGAATGTAGGCGATGATCAGCGGCGTATCCGCCCGGTTCACCGCTTCCAGAAAAAGAAAACCCATGCCGGGCCACTGAAAGATCGTCTCGGTTAAAATTGTGAAAGCGAGCATGGTGCCGATTTGCAAGCCGCCCATGGTGCGTCCAGACCCTGAGCGGCGGAACGCCTTTGGCCCAGGCGGTGCGGATAAAGTCCTCATTGAGCACTTCCAGCATTTCGCTTCGGACCAGGCGAATAAAGAGCGGCAGCATGATCGAGGACAGCGTGATGGCCGGCAAAATGAGATGCAAAAGTCCATCCCCGGTAAGCAAGCCGGTTTCCCAAGGACCGATCGAGACGGTTTCGCCACGGCCGAAAGAGGGCAGCCAATTCAATTCCACGGAGAAGACATAAATCAGAAAGATGCCGGTCAGAAATACCGGGATTGAGATGCCGACACTGCTCGCGGCCATAATAAGCCTGGCACGCACGCTTGCCGGTTTCACCGCGCAATAGATCCCCGCCGGAAAGGAAATGATGACGATCAAAAATGTCGCCGCGAGCACCAGCTCGAAGGTCGCCGGAAATTTGGAGAGGATTACGTTGAGCGCGGGTTTTTTAAAAAAATATGACGTGCCGAGATCGCCGGTGACTGCGTGGCGCAGAAAGCGTCCATATTGGGTGAGCCACGGGTCGTTCAAGCCGAGTTTGTCGCGCAGCGCCTCCCGCTCAGCTTCGGATACGGATTGGCCGACCAATTCCCGCAAGGGATCGCCCAGCGTATCCTGAATGGCGAAACCGATGATGCTGAGCACCAGCAGGACCAGAACCATTTGGCCAAGCCGTCGGAACAAAAATGAGAGTGCTGCGATGACCCGGCCCTCCTGTCAGCTTGTGTCGCCATTGGGTTCAAGAGATAATAGCAAAGCGATCTCAGTTGTAAGCGCCCTCGTCCCATCGCACCAACACGTTCATCATTTTATAATTCCACACTCCGATAACCATTTCCGCCGGAAAACCGAATGTGGCGACACCTCATTGAGACTCTAAGTCATGGCTGAGACGGCTCAACCGACAGCGCAGTTGAAGGCAATCGCCGCCATGATCGCCGGCGCGGCCCTTCTTTCCTTGAATGATGCCGTTTCGAAATATTTGACCGAGTCTTATCCCGTCGGCCAAATCATCGCGCTCAGGCAGATGTGCTCATTCCTGGTGCTGATCCCTTATGTGCACTGGGTGAGCGGCTGGCCGGCCCTGAAGATGACCAACCGGCGCGGCCAATTGGTCCGCGGTTTCTTCACGGTCACGACCATGGGGCTCATTGTGTTGAGCCTCAGCCTGTTGCCGCTTGCGACAGTGATATCCATTGCGTTTTCGAGTCCGATTATTGTTGTCGCTTTGTCCGCCGCCTTTCTCGGCGAAACGGTCGGGCACCGGCGCTGGTTCGCGGTTTTGCTCGGCTTTATCGGTGTTCTCGTGATTATCCGGCCGGGCGGCGCCAGCTTTCATTACCTGCTTATGATCCCCTTTTTAACAGCGATCTCCGCCGCGCTCCGCGATACGTTGACTCGGCCGCTGTCGCGCACCGAGCCGTCAATATCGATCCTCTTTTGGTCATCCGTGATGGTCGTCGCGGCCGCCTCAACGACCGCGCTCTGGGGCTGGAAGCCCGTCTCCCCCGCCGATGCCGGCTGGCTGCTTCTCAACGGAATTCTCTCCGCCGGCGCGCACTTCCTGATGATCGAAGCGCTGCGCCTCGGCGACGCCTCCCTGGTCGCGCCGTTCCGGTATACCGGCCTCCTTTGGGCGCTGCTTCTGGGCTTCCTCATTTGGGGACAATGGCCGGACGCGTGGACGCTCACCGGCGCCGCCATTCTTGTGGCAAGCGGCGTTTATATTATTGAGCGGGAGAGTGGGCGGTAGGAGGGGGGGTGCGTATTCTACGGGTTCAAGAATGCACTCGATTCGCTCCCTCCCCCCTGGTGGTGGGGGGATGGCGGAGGTCGTCTAACACATTCTATTTGACAGACCAACAATTGAGCCCTTCAAAATTTCCTAACCATACTTAAGCAGCCAGAGACCTATATAGGGGGTCATCTGAGGGCGCACCTAGATATGGTCTTCTGCGTCCCGTCAACGGCCCATGGGACTTATACTCACCGCCCGAAACGTTATGCGGAAAGATTTGGCATATTTTCATACCGGATCTGATTATGATCGGCACTTCACCTACATTAGTTAGTTCAAGTGTTAGACAGCCGCTGAAACCTGGATGGATCCCCGCTGCGGTCTCGATTATGAGACCTCTCCTAGCCCACGTTGATTTTCCAGTAATGTATGCTCCAAGAGTAGCGGGTAACTTGATCCATTCAAGGGTGCTACCTAGCACAAAACGGTTGGGGTGAAGAACATACTTGTTCCCAAATTGAATAAAGTAAAACTTTGCGGCTCGTGCTTCAGCCCTCAATTCTACCTTGTCATCCGCAACGTCAAAAAAAGTTTGGCTAGATTGTCTGAGTGCAACAAGCCACCTGCCTAGACGCAAGGTAACTGACGATTCGCCGCTTTCTTCTATATCGGTAACTTGTGGTGCAGGAATGATAGAAAGACCATTTTCATCTGCATTTTTACCTAGACTGATCTTCTTTGCAAGCTCACTACTATTCAACATTGCATAGCCTCATTTTGGTATTCTAATACCTCAATGCTTTTGAGAATCAGCTCTGAGACCCATTCGACAATTGGGCGGTCTGCGTCTTTCCATGTATCGCGATTTTGCCGTACAAAGTTCCAACCTGCGTTCACGATGTCGCTTATCGAGCCCTCAGCTTCTGAAGGTATGCCATTTTCAAACATGCGAAGTATATGTGCCTGTGCATCAGGATTTGGTGTGTAGTCGGCAGCTTTCTTTTTAGCGATGGTTTGCGCTCGGCGATATATCGTTCGAGCTACATTATTCGTTACATTATCCGCCGCATTTAGAATATATTTTTCCCTCGACCCAGATTTAAATGTTTCCTCATGGAACTCTTTTTCAAAGTTTTTGAACCCAATATATTTCGTATCTATCTCACCATACTTAGCCATATATCTTGCTCTTACGCTAAGAGGCGGATAGTCTGGCGATCTATATCCTCCAAAATTCGGAGCAAGAAAATAGTGAAACGCATAAAAGTAACTGCTTCCGAAAATTGTTAATCCGATTCCATCGCAAAAGCACTCTTCTATTTGGCATAGGCTGAGAGATGATATTTCAGAAATGATTTGAGCCAAAAACATATTATCAATTAATTCATCATCAGATAGAACCGATAATTCTTGATGCTCTGGGAACGCGTCTTGGAAACTTTTCCAATTACTTTTCATATATTTCTGTGCTTTTTTCTCAATGGTTGTTGCGTAATGGTTTTCTAGTTGTTCGTTTTGCCAGACAGAATGCCCCAATTCATGACCTGCAAGCGGGAGTATTAATGCGTTGGGAGATTCTGACGATGGAAGCCCGAGAAGCACAAATTTAGGCAAAAGACTCACATTCATTGGATACGTCAACGGACTGTAGTCCCACTCCGACGACAAAATGAACTCAGCATCATTACCTAGCAGAGCCCGCGCTAAGCTCAATAGGCTATAGTATGCCTCAAAACTGTTTCGAACATTGGTCGATCTGAGTAGAAATCCAAGAATAGGAAGATAATCGTAAATTCGCTCATTTGCAGTTGAGCACGCACCTACAATTGTTGGAATATGATTTGTGGCTATAGCTCGTTTTAAACGGTTTGCTTGCCCTTCGAAAAATTTCTTCAATCGCTTGAGCGCTTCCTCACTGGCTGTGTGAGGAAAATCCGATAACAAAAGTCGATCAATTTGACCAATAACTGCTCGCAATTTCTCGCGCGTATTGAACTCAATACTCATTGGCCATCGCAAGGTCCTTATGTTTTTTACGTGCTAAAGGTGGTTCCGGCACGCGATGGCATGCTTCGGACACAAGTTCCTTATTAAGACCAAGACAAAAATCTCGTAAGAATGACAATTCTTCTGAATTATATTTTGAAAGATTGTCCGATTCAACAGTTATAAGAATCGAAACAGCATCGCTAAGATCGGCTGCGGTCTCATACTTTTTTCCAGAAAAAGCAAATGCGCGATGATACAAACTTGCTGTCTGCGAATTACTGAGCAAATCATGCGTGACTGACCGATTTTGCACTTGACCTGAAAGCATAGATACTAGCTCGGCCAGCGCTGGTGAATCGGATCGCTTTCCTTTTAATACTTCAACAATCTCAATTGCAGCGTCAAGACTCTGCTCTACTGCTAAGTCTCGGGCAATACGATTCAAATGATGCTTGGTCATCTTTCCCTCGCGTGATTCTTAATAGGAATCGAGCCAATACGAATCACTTAATTATCTTGTCAAGATAGTTTATTAGCGGATAATTCCCTAATAATTTGCCTCACTCTTTCAACATACGGAACCCATTATTAAGTTCCAATTCTGGTCCAATCAAGTCCGCAGTTCGTCTCGGCTGGCGCGGTGCCTCACCCTCTTTCGTCATTCCCGCGAAGGCGGGAAACCACCAGCGGTTGCATTTCATATCGACACTTAAGTCACGCCACTCCGGATTAGCCCGCTCGATCAGCCTGTTTTTCCTGGCGTGGCTCCGTTTCTTGATTTGCTCTTGGCGCGTGAGGGGAGCGTGCCGTGTTTCCGGCTTGCGAGGATAGAGACGTATGGTCTTTGCTCATTCGCAAATGCTAATGGGTTCCCGCCTTCGCGGGAATGACGAAGGGGTTGCGGGAATGACGGAAGGGGCAAGGACGTCAGCTCTCCGGTTATTCCATCCATCGTCATTGCCCGGTTCAGCCGGACAATCCACTAAACGGTGCGGGTCCTTGGTCCCCTTGCGAATCGGCGGATACTGGGTCCCCCGGTCAAGCCGGGGGATGACAAGGGGGTGGGGGATGACGCATGTGGGGATGACGAGCATAGGCGCGAGGCGCCACCCTCACTCCATCACCAAATCACCGAGATAGGGGAAGTTCATCACGTTCACGATGGGGGCGATGGCCACGCCTTTGCGCGCGGCCCAGGCGAGATGCGGCCAATGGAGCGGCACGAAAGCCGCGTCCTCATGCAGGATGCGTTCAACCTTTTTGAGCACGTCCACGCGCGCGGCGGGATCCGTCATGGATTGGCTCTTGAGCACCAGGCGATCCACTTCCGGGTTGGAATAGTTGCCGGAATTATATTGCCCATAGCCGGTTTCCTTGTCCGGCGTCATCACTAGGAACTCGGAGAAGTTCGCCGAATCCTCCGTATCCGAATGCCAGCCGATCATCATGATATCGGCGGCGCGTTCATCAAATTTCGGCCAATATTGCGCCTTCGGCAACGTCTTCAGATCGACCTTGATATTGATTTTGGCGAGCATCGCGGCGGCCGCCTCGGCGATCTTATAATCGGCCACATAGCGGTTCGACGGCGCCATCATGGTGACCCGGAAGCCCTTTTCGTGTCCCGCCTCTTTCATCAACGCCTTTGCTTTCGCCAAATCATAGCGCGGCTTGAGCGCCGGATCATGCCCCGGATAGCCGGGCGGACTTTGCTGCCCGGCGGCGGTCGCAAACCCTTTCATGATTTTCTCGGCGATGCCGGCATTGTTGATGGCATGGACAATGGCTTGGCGCACCCGGCGGTCGCGGAATGCAGCGACGCGCTTTTGATTAAGCTGAAAGGTGACGATGCGCGAGCCGGAGATGGTGACCAGACCGATCTCGGAATTCTTGCCGAGACGCGCCAAATCG
>BFAS01000108.1 GCA_008974985.1 bacterium MnTg02 | reverse complement strand
TTCAGGTAATTGGGATCAAGTGCAAGCAACGCGGCGATATGGGGGCCGGCTGAATGGCCGAATAATATGATCGGCCGCGATCCCTCTTTGCCCGCCGCAAGATGGCGCCATATCCAGGCGTAGGCGAGAGCCGCGTCCTCGACAAACGCCGGAAACGAGACTTCAGGGTAAAGCCGGTAATCGGGAATGACAGTCGTAATGCCGCGGGAGGCGAGCGCGGCACCGACGAAACCGTAAGTCTCGCGGCTGCCTCTTTTCCATCCTCCACCGTAAAGAAAAACGGCGATCGGCCCGGTACCGTCACCGGTTTGAGGCCGGTAGATATCGAGCTTGTGGCGGCGATGCGGGCCATATTCGGCCCCACGCTCAATCAAGACGCCACCTTCCGAAACGACCGCACTATAGGCTCGTTGAAGCGCTATGGACGTTTCGAAGCCGCTAAGTCGCAAGACAAGGAGAGACCCGGCGAGCAAGGCCGTGGCGAAAGCCAGGCGGAGACCCCATTTTCTAAGCATCTTATTTGGTCAGTTTGTTGAAGGCCGATCCATGCAGGTCTGTAGTTCGGCAATATGGCGCTGATACGGTCACGAGTTCGCGCGTGATACCATCCGGTCATTGGAAATGACTTATGGGCGTTCAAGCGCCACGCGGGCTTGACCACCATAAGGTGCTGGCCACGCGGTCGCGCTTGCCAAAGCAAATTATGAGTCGATCATAATTTCCTTTGGAATAACGAGAGGATAGCGTCGCCAGCCCGGATCGCCGCGTGTGCAGAGATCCGGGCGGGCGGTTTTAAGCGCAATCGTCAAAACGCAATCGTCAAGAGGCCAGCATCTCGCCCGGCGCGGTTTTCTCGCGCTTCACGATGAGCTTATTCAACGCCGACACATAAGCCTTCGCCGAGGCAACCAGCGTATCCACATCGGCGCCTCTCGCGGTAACGGTTTTGCCGTCTTCTTCAAGACGAACCGAAACTTCCGCCTGGGCATCCGTGCCTTCCGTGACCGCATGGACCTGATAAAGCTGCAAATTCGCGTCATGCGGCACCAGGGCATGAATGGCGTTGAACAGGGCATCGACGGGACCGTTTCCGGTCGCTTCCTTGGTCACATGGCGTCCATCGATATCCAGCGTCAGCGTCGCCTTTTGCGGCCCGCCGGTTCCTGCGATGACGGTCAGCGCCTCGACCTGAATGCGATCGTTGGCATGCGCGACTTCATCACCGGCAAGCGCTTCGATATCCTCATCGAAAATTTTCTTCTTCTTGTCAGCCAATTCCTTGAACCGGACAAAGGCGTCCTGAAACGCATTGTCACCCAGCTCATAGCCCAAATCCTTGAGCTTCTCCCGGAAGGCGTGGCGGCCGGAATGCTTGCCCATCACCAGAGAAGATTCCTTCAGGCCAACGCTTTCCGGCGTCATGATTTCATAGGTCTCATTGTGCTTCAGCATGCCATCCTGGTGAATGCCCGATTCATGCGCAAAGGCGTTCTGTCCGACAATCGCCTTATTATATTGGACCGGAAAAGACGTTACAGCCGACACAAGTTTCGAAGCGCGCGTGATCATGGTCGTGTCGATGCCCGTCCAATAAGGAAGGACGTCATTGCGCGTATTGATCGCCATGACGATTTCCTCAAGCGCCGCGTTGCCGGCCCGCTCGCCCATGCCATTGATCGTGCACTCGACCTGCCGCGCGCCTGCTTTCACACCGGCCAGTGAGTTGGCAACCGCCATGCCGAGGTCGTTGTGGCAATGGGTTGAGAAAATGACCGTGTCCCCACCGGGTACGCGCTCCCGCAGCATCTCGATCACATGATTATATTCCTCTGGCACCGTATAGCCGACCGTATCCGGGATATTAATCGTCCCGGCGCCCGCCTTGATGGCCGCTTCGACACAACGGCAGAGATAATCATGATCGGTGCGCGTTGCGTCCTCAGCCGACCATTCCACATTGTCCGTATATTGGCGCGCCCGCTGGACGCTCGACGTCACAGCCGCCAACACCTCTTCGGGCTCCATCTGGAGCTTATATTTCATGTGCACGGGACTGGTTGAAATAAAGGTGTGAATGCGCGGCCGCTTGGCATGGCGGAGCGCATCTCCCGCCCGGTCGATATCCTTGGAGCTCGCCCGGGCCAGACCGCAAATGACCGCGTTCTTGGCTATTTTCGCAATTTCGGAGACAGCCTCAAAGTCGCCATTCGAGGCAATGGGAAAGCCGGCCTCGATGATATCAACGCCCATCTCATCGAGCAGCTCCGCCACTTGCAGCTTTTCAGCCAACGTCATTGATGCGCCCGGTGACTGTTCGCCGTCCCGCAACGTTGTATCGAATATATGGATCTGGTCAGCGTCGTTGCGCTCCCGGCGATCCATCTCGCTACTTTGCGCGTTGTCAGACATTTGGTTTTTCCTTCTCGCTTACGGGCCAGCCTTGGCACGGTTGGCCCCCATATCCCGGTCTAAGTTTGAGATTTAATCCCCTAAGCACGCGCCCCAGCATCGGCGGGACCGCCTGTACCTAGGGGCTAATAAGGAGAAGGAGCCGGGTCTTGGCTTGTTGGCCGCCAGCGCGGTTCGGCAAGAGGTTCGCACCACCCATCAGCAATCCCTCAATGGGGCAAGGCCTTTGGCCGCCACCATCGGTACCGCTGCTACGAGGTATATGCCAGATCGTCGGCATGATCCGCTGTCCAAACCTTTCATCTGCGCATTGTAAACACGCATCGATCTTTTATTCCGGGTGCAGCCGAGGGAATGGTTAACCCTTGGAACGCCAATTCCCGGTGGTCGTCTTGGACATTTAAGCTAACGCCGGTGCGACCGCAAGTGTCATCTCATACCAGATTGCCGGCCTAGACCTCGCCTCCGAGACGAAAATTCAGCCATTCGCTCCGCAATGCCGGACGCTTTTTCACGGGTGCCAACACGCTGCGAACTCGCTGCGAACATGCACCCTCGGCCGCTCTTAGCCCGTCAAGAAACCTCATGACCGCTATCCACAGGCCTGCGCAATGCAGTCTAATTCTATTGTTCAATACTAATTTATCACGCAAATTTCGAAAACCGCAGGCGAGTGCAGCGATAACCGTAGAAATCAGGTAACATTCTGCAATAATAGGTAATAATCGTGAACAAACTTGACAAATTTTGCAAAACTTAGTGATTCGTGATGCCCTTCAGGAGAATTGCCCTGTTTTCGACAAAAGCGTTCCATGCAACCGCCTTATTTGAAAAGTCAAATGATAATCGAGCGATACGCAAAAGACCTCTCATTTTAGAAGAGCTTGCGTATCCGACCTAATTGGGAGGGCACACAGTGTTCAGCTAAGGCTTGACCGTTGCTATTCAGGCGCTGCCAACGACATTGCTAAGCAATTTCGTTTCAGAGCTTAGGGATCAGCAGCAGAAAAGAGCCTTGATTTCGTCGGCAATGGCGCCAACCCCGCGGCGCTAAGTCTGGGAGTACCGATGGACCTCCGTTTGGCGAAAGCCAAATGAGGGCAAAGGGATCACCAAGACGCGCCGTGAAAACTGAACATGTAGGCCGATTGGCCGCAGTTCTCCCAAAATCTACCTAGCAGTGGCCCCCTCAAGGTGCCCTCTAGTTAGGAGCGGCGGGGCACCCCGCTCCCCGCCGCTCCTTTCGTATGAAGAGCCCCTGGGCGATAACGTCCACAGAGCTCCCACCCCACCCGACGTCTGGGGGTTCTTCATTTCGACTTTGCGATATTCCTACCGAACAAATTCTCTGAAAAGCGCATCTTGAGTTTGCTGGTCAACGATGCCGCAAACCTCTTGCGCCATGGGATGTGCATTCACATTTGAGATCGCCGCCCATTGTGATAGCACCTATGCCCACGCGGCACGCGGAGCCGAACGGCTTCTTCGTCATCTGAGCCGCGATTCATGACAGTCCGGCCGCCGGATTTCTAGGTAACCGCTTACAATACAAACTCAGTATCTGTCTGGGGTGTCGCCCATTGGAGGGCCTATGTTCAAATTCAACGTGCAGACACTCAAGGGCGATATTTTTGGTGGCGTCACCGCGGCCGTCGTCGCGCTGCCTCTGGCGCTCGCTTTCGGCGTCGCCTCTGGCGCAGGCGCGATCGCCGGTCTTTATGGCGCCATTGCCACCGGCTTTTTTGCCTCTGTCTTTGGCGGCACGCCATCTCAGATTTCGGGCCCTACCGGTCCTATGACCGTCGTTATGGGCGCAATCGTTGCGCAATATGCCGGTAATTTGTCGGAAGCGTTCGCCATCGTCTTTTTGGGTGGCACGCTGCAAGTGTTCTTCGGCATCCTGAAGGTCGGACGCTACGTCTCCTATACACCCTATTCCGTTGTCTCTGGCTTCATGTCCGGGATTGGCATCATCATTATTTTGATCCAAACCCTGCCGTTTTTCGGTCTGCCGGCGGCAACCGGCGGCCCTGCCGGCGCCATTCAATCCTGGCCGTTAATACCGGAGGCTTGGAACCTTCATGCCGTTGCGATTGCACTTGTCTCACTCGCCGTCATGATTTTCTGGCCAAAGCGCCTGCAAACCGCTCTGCCGCCGCCCCTCGCTGCATTGCTGATCGGTACGCTCTTATCTGTGATTTTTCTGACTTCAGCGCCCCTGATTGGGCATATACCAACGGGTCTGCCTGATCTTTATCTTCCCATATTTTCTTCCGGAAACATTCCGGCGATTATTCAAGCAGCGCTCATCCTGGCCTTGCTGGGTTCCATTGATAGTCTGCTGACCTCCCTTGTCGCAGACTCCATCACCCGCACAAAGCATGATTCCGACCGCGAGCTTGTCGGCCAGGGTATCGGAAATATGGTTGCCGGCCTGATCGGCGGCCTCCCCGGAGCCGGAGCGACCATGCGCACCGTCGTCAATGTGCGCGCTGGCGGCCGCACACCGCTCTCCGGTGCGCTTCACGCGCTGATACTCCTTGCCCTTGTCCTGGGGCTCGGTCCCTTGGCCGAACAGGTGCCCCATGCCGTTCTTGCCGGCATTCTTCTGAAAGTCGGCTGGGACATCATCGACTGGGGCTATTTACGGCGCATTGCCCGGGCCCCGCGCGATAAGGTCGTGGTGATGCTCGTGACGCTGACGCTGACTGTATTTGTGGATTTGATCACGGCTGTCGCCGTCGGCATCGTGCTGGCAGCCTTCGTGACGGCGAAATGGCAGGAGGAAGAACAACTCAAAGGCATCACCTTGCTGGCCTTGGCAAAGGGAGACAATCCACTATCGGAATCCGAGCGCGGCGAACTCAGAAAAGCTGATGGCACAGTGGTCGTTGTTATGCTCCGGGGGTCCTTCTCCTACGCCTCGGCACGGGAAATGACACGCCGAATTGGCGCCGAGGCCGCAGGCCATCGCGCGGTTGTGTATGACTTCACCGATGCCGCCCATATCGATACCAGCGCAGCGCTTGCCGTTGAGGAGCTGATTGAACAAACTTATGAGGCAACCGGCGGAAATGTTTATGTTTCCGGCCTAGACGGCAAGGCACTACAAACGCTCGATAGCCTAGGCGTACTGGACCCGCTACCCGAGAACCACCGCCTCGCAACCCGTGCCGAAGCGGTGAAAGCGGCTGTTGACAGCACAACAGTCAAAACCGAAAAGCGCTAACTGCGTTTTCTGTCCATGATTGGGTAAGCGAACCCGTTAAAACGCAGACCGCCTGACCGGTATACCAACGGTCATTGGGAATGACCGATGGGCGTTCAAGCGCCACACAGGCTCACGCGCCATAAGGCGCGACGCGCGGTCGCGCTTGCCAAAGGAAATTATGGGTCAATCATAATTTCCCTTTGGTCTTAGTTCTTGGTTTTATCCACCAGCGCGCCCTCGGTGATCCAGGGCATCATGGCGCGCAACCGAGCCCCGACTTCCTCGATCGGATGCGTATCGCAGCGATTGCGCAACGCCTTGAAGCTCGTTTGATTGACCTTATTCTCGAGCATCCAGTCCTTGGTGAAACGGCCTGACTGAATGTCCGCAAGCACCTTCTTCATCGCCGCCCGGCTCGCTTTGCCGACTACTTTGGGGCCCGAGACATATTCGCCATATTCCGCCGTATTCGACACGGAATAATTCATATTGGCGATGCCGCCCTCATATATGAGATCGACAATCAGCTTCACCTCATGAACGCATTCGAAATAGGCCATCTCTGGCGCATAACCGGCATCAACCAGCGTCTCATAGCCGGCCCGCATCAACTCGACTAAGCCGCCGCAAAGGACCGCCTGCTCACCGAACAGATCGGTTTCACATTCCTCCTTAAACGTCGTCTCTATGATCCCGGCCCGGCCACCGCCGATTGCCGAGGCATACGAAAGCGTCAGATCATGCGCATTGCCTGAAGCGTCCTGCGCGATCGCCATCAGACAAGGAACGCCGGCGCCACGGCTATATTCCGAGCGGACCGTATGGCCGGGACCCTTTGGCGCCACCATGCAAATATCGAGATCCCCGCGAGGTTCGATAAGGTTGAAATGAATGTTAAGGCCGTGAGCGAACAAAAGCGCCGCTCCTTCGTTCATATTGTCTTTCAGATGGTCCGTATAAATGTCGCCTTGCAACTCGTCGGGGGTCAGCATCATCATGACGTCGGCCCACTTGGCAGCATCAGCGGAGGTCATCACCTTAAAACCCTCGCCCTCAGCCTTTTTTGCCGAACCGGACCCCTCTCTGAGCGCGACAGCAATTTCGCCAATGCCTGAATCGCGCAAATTGAG
>BFAS01000107.1 GCA_008974985.1 bacterium MnTg02 | reverse complement strand
CCGCCGTGAAACAAAAAACCACTGATCAAGATTACGCGGTTCGCCGCTCAGTCCTGCGCAAGCTTATTGTCGTGGTTCTCATCGGCATCTCGATAACGGCGCTCGGGACAACAATCATGTCCGCTTTCCGGGAGTCGTCGCAATATATCGAAGCGAAGACCCAGGAGATCCTAGGCACCGCATATGTTTTTTCGTCAGCGGTAGCGGACCCTTTACACGCATCGGACCGGACAGGAGCGCTTCGCGCTTTGCGGGCCATCGCCAAGATACCGGCTTTTCAATATATCCGCGTCGAGGATACCAACGGCAAAGTCTTCGCCGAGCTTGGCCAGGCGGTAATGCTGAAGAGCGAATATGCCTTACCGATTTATCTTCGCAACACGATCGGTGTCCAGGTCGACGTGGTTAAGAATGGACAAACGATCGGAAAATTGGCGCTGGTCGCGAAAACTTCAGACATTTTCGACCATTTAGTGGAAGGCCTGATGACGGCCATTTTCGTGGCCTTCGTGGCGGCCGGAATCGGTGTCGCGATCGCCTACCGGCTGCAAAAGAAGATTACCGATCCCTTAAGGCACCTCACCGAAGCCATGGCCGAGGTACGGAGAACCCACGATTTCCGCCAAACCCTATCGTTGACGTCGGACGACGAAACCGGCGTTCTCATTCAATCCTTCAACGACATGATGCAACAGATCCGCAAGCGCGACGAACGCTTGGCCGAGCACCTTGATAATTTGGAGAACGAGGTCGAGAAACGCACGCACGAGCTGGTCATCGCCAAGGATACCGCCGAACAGGCCAATGCCGCAAAATCGGATTTTCTGGCAACCATGAGCCATGAAATTCGCACGCCCATGAACGGCATGTTGGTCATGGCGGAATTGCTGGCCTCATCAGAGCTGGTTCCCCGCTATCAACGTTATGCCGATATTGTCGTAAAATCCGGTCAGAGTCTGTTAAGCATCATCAACGATATCCTGGATTTTTCGAAGATCGAGTCCGGCAAGTTGGAGCTTGAACACGTCAAGTGCGACCCAGCCGAAATCATCGATGATATTCTCAACCTTTTTTGGGAAAAGGCGGCGGGCAAGGGCATTGATCTCGCGGCTTATATTGCTCCCGACGTGCCAAACGAGGTGCTCGCCGACCCTGTCCGGCTCAATCAGATCCTCACCAATCTGGTGAACAATGCCTTAAAGTTTACCTCAACCGGCCATATCCTCGTATCGGTCAAGTGTCCGCAGGTTGACGACAAAGGCAGAGACAGGCTTGAGTTTCGCGTCACCGATACGGGCATCGGCATCACGCCCGATAAGCTGGAAACAATATTCGAAGCCTTCTCTCAGGAAGATCAGTCCACAACCAGGAAGTTTGGCGGCACCGGACTTGGATTGTCCATCTGCCGGCGTTTGGTCGAAGCGATGGACGGGAATATCACTGCTGAGAGCACAGTCGGCAACGGTTCGGCATTCTTCTTTTCAATCAAGACGGTCTTTGAGCGCGATTCCGTTCGCCAGGACGTCCCAGCGGAAGCACGCCGGCTGAAACGGGCCATAATCGCGACACGGGGCTCCGCAACCAGCGAGACGCTCGATCGCTATCTGCGCGACCACGGTATAGAAGCCAAGATCTATAAACCGGAGGACCTCCCAACCGCGGACCTTGCCAATTTGGAATTGGTGCTGCTCGATCCCGATCTGCTGGCTAAAGCGCCGGAGATCAGCAAAGCGCGGACATCCGGCCAGCTCCCCTATGTCGTTTGTCTTTCGCAAATGGGTGACAATCTAACGGATCTCCTGCTTGAGGCGCGCCGCGCCGACGACCAGGTGATGCGGCCCCTGACGCGCAACGCAATTTATCGATTGATAGAACGGCTGAACTCCGGACGCCCAGCCGGGCTCCAAGCGTTGCGAGCCCAGTCAACTTTCAAAAACGAACTTCCGAAATTTACCGGCGCCCGCATTCTGGTGGCCGACGACAGCGCCGTTAATCGCGAGGTTGTTCTGGAAGCGTTGAAGCGGCTCGATGTAACAGGTCATGTCGTCGAAAATGGACAAATGGCTTTCGACGTGGCGACGCGCGAATCCTTCGACTTCATTTTCATGGACGCCAGCATGCCGGTCATGGACGGCTTTGAAGCAACATTGCGGATCCGCGAGTGGGAGCAAGCTGAAGGCAAGCCGCGAACCCCTATTGTCGCCTTAACGGCGCATGTGGCCGGCCTCCCGGCGGACGAATGGCGCAAAGTGGGTATGGACGAGTACCTCACCAAACCCTTCCGCCTTGCCGACCTCGCCAATGTGATGCGGAAATTGATCCCGGGCTATGTTCGTCACGCCGGAGAAGATACAAACGCGGCCAATGACTTGACCGTCGAAGACAAATCAGCACGTGACCGTTTGAGCCAGGACGCGCCGGTCATCGACGTGGACGTTCTCGACTCGATCCGGGAATTCCAGTCCGGCGACGGAATGGAGCTGATCAACCGGTTATTTGGCCTTTTCCGTGAGCACGCGCCGGACGCTGTTAAAACCATTGAATTGCATTTGCGTGCGTCGGAGTACGCTCCACTCGCCAATGCCGCCCACGCCTTGAAATCGATGAGCAACAATATTGGCGCCCGCCGCCTGGCAAACTGTTGCGGCCGCTTGGAACAACAGGCGAAAGAGGAGACGTCCTTGCAGGCGACCGATGTACTCGCTCAGCTCGACGCTGAATTGAAGCTGGTCTTCAAGCGAATTGACGAAATCGGCAGTGGCGCGAATTCGCCGCCCAAGGTGCAAACTTCGGCCGCCGGCTGACGGGACTCAGCCGAACAATTCATTCCTGAATTTTTCAGCAACTAAATAAAATGCGGGCGTCCGTTTACACATTTCGCGCGATATTCAAAATACCATTCTAGAAGCGCATCCATCGGCATCGGCTTGGCGATCAGATAGCCCTGCGCTTGGTCCACACCCATTTTGGCGATGAACCCCCAGTCCGCCGCCGTCTCAACACCCTCGGCGACAAGCCGCAACCCCAATTTTTTGCCGAGTGACACGCTGGCTTCGACGCTTGCCTTTGCACGATGGTCCGTGGTGGCGTGGGCGACAAAGGACTGGTCGATTTTGAGTTCGGTAAATGGAAACTCTTTAAGATGCTCTAAGTTGGAATAGCCCGTGCCAAAATCGTCTATCGAGAGATCAAACCCCATCATTCGAAGGCGCGCCAAGACTTCCATCGGAACTGTATCTTGCTCCAGAAGCCGGCTCTCCGTGATTTCGAATATGAACTGCGATCTGTCGAGTTCGCTGGCATCGACACGCGCCGCGATCTCGTCGGGGAGATTAAGATTATACAAGACGTCGACGCTGAGATTGATGGCCACTTTGAAGTTGATTTTCAATTTTCGCCAGCGGGCGGCATCCTCGATGGCAGTTTGGATCACTTGATTTGTGAGTTCTTCAATGAGCGAACTGCTCTCAGCTAACGGAACAAAATGTTGTGGTCTGACGATGCCGCGTTCCGGATGGTCCCATCGGACAAGGGCTTCCGCGCCCGCGATCCTGCCTGTCGCTGTTTCGATCTTGGGCTGGTAAAAGACTCTGATCTGGCCGCCGGAAAGGGCTGCTTTCAGGTCACATTCCTTAAAATCGGAGAGACTCGTTTTGTCATACTCTTGGAGATGGTCCTCTGACTTTCTAACAAGCTGATCCAACTGTTCGAAATTTAACGGTTTGCGAAGCGCGCCAACGAGGTTGAGTTCGTGCTTTGTTGCAAGGTTCTCCGCAAGCACGACGACGGCTTCATGCTCGCCGCTTAAAATCGCAATGGGGCCGCGATAGTCGCGTTCCTTCAAGAGCCGGAGGAATTGGACGCCATCCAATTCCGGCATGTTCAGATCGCACAAGATGAAGTCAATACCAGCACCGCGTGCGTCGATGATTTTCAGTGCTTCCGCACCGTTTGCAGCACTTTCAATACGCTCAGAGCCACGGCTTTTAAAATAGGATTCAGCAACCACCCGCAGGATCGGATCATCATCGATAATAAGGACGGTTTTTATGTCCTTGGACCGTTCGCCCAAATCGCGGATTTTTGCTTCCGTTTGCCGTTGAACCGACATGAGTCCTTACCAAAAAAACTAATTCTTAGGATGATCCGGCTTTGAGACAGGATTGGCGGAATGGGACGTGACAACCCAAAATTATTCTAGCGCTGTAAATATACTGGACACATTAATTACCCGTTAATTGAAAGGCTATTAGACGTTGATAAACCAACCGTTAATGATGTGCCGAGTGCGCGGAATATCTGCCAAAATCAAGCTGCTGAAGACGTCAATCGGTTTCGTGCGCTTACTAACTGCCTATCGAATACATCCGCTTAGCGTTGAATCTGTAAACATCACGGTCCGGCTTTGATCCGGGCCATCCAACGGTCGATCCCCGCCAACTAACAGGAACCGACCCAGGTCGCGTTAGCCCAGCCTGGCGTCAAGCAACAGCTTGCTTCTGAATCGCCTTTACGGTGAAGAAGCCTCCGAGCAGAAGGAGCGCTGTCCCGATTATAGGCCGTACAATACCGCCCATCATAAACATCGGCAGCGATAAGCAGATCGAAAGAACGGCGCCATAATACCGTGTCCATGCCCTTTTTCCGGACACGGCCTGATACCAGGGGTACATGGCTGAAAACACGGAAATGATGAGGAAGAACAAGGACCATGGCCGGGTCACGAAGGGGGTTAGATCCGAGGTCATGGCAAATGCGCGGGCCAGATTCAGCTCGGCGATATTGCCGAGCACCACACCCAGTATCATTGGCGCCAGGGGAAAACCGAATTGGCGCATGAGAAAACCGAGAATTCCGAACCAAAACAGCGTCCAGATATCGAACTCGACATTGTTAATCGCGAACACGCCGATGCCGCAAAGCCCGAGGATCACGCTTGCCAAGACATACATGCGCACGCGGATGACGAGCACGAAGACCCGGAGCATGAAGGATTGCAATGCCACCATCATAAAGGTCGCTAGAAAGAAGGCGATGAAGATGGAATAAGCCAACACCGGCTCGTCGCTAATGAAGGACGGGCTGGGCACGACATCGTTCATGAGCAGCGCGCCGAGCATGATGGCGGCCGTGACGTCACCGGGAATGCCGAGCGCCATCAAGACAATCAACGCGCCGCCTTCCACCGCATTATTGGAACATTCCGGAGCGATGATCCCGTCGGGAATCCCTGTGCCGAATTTTTCGGGATATTTGGAGGTTTTCTTGGCTTGGTCGTAGGCCAAAATATTCGCGATCGATCCTCCGGCCCCCGGCAAAATTCCCGTGAAGACACCGATTAAGGCCGAGCGAAGCGCGAGCGTCCAGCGCTTGCCAATCTCCTTGAGCGCCCGGACATGTTCAATCTTGGCATGAACGGTTCCCCGTTCCGCCAGCGACCGGCGCGCCATTGCCGGATCGCGGATATCACTCAACAGCTGACTGAAGGCAAAAAGGCCGATAAGCACGGCAATGAAATCAAACCCTTGCAGTAAGGCGTCGTTGCCGAAGTTGAACCGGGCCATGCCGATGGCTTCATCTTCTCCGACCGTGCGAATGAGCAAACCGAGCGCTCCGGCAATCAATCCTTTCACGAGGTTTTTTCCTGCCAGGCTGGCGGTGATGGTCAATGCGAACATGACCAGCATGAAATAATCCCAGGGATGGAATTCCAAACCAATGCGCGCAAGCTGCGGCGCCAAGGTCACCAACAGGACGGCGCTAATCATGCCGCCTATAAATGACGACCACACACCTATCCCCAGCGCCAGCCCCGGCTCGCCGTTGCGTGCCATGGGAAAACCGTCAAAAGTTGTGGCGACCGAGGAAGGCGTTCCTGGAATGCCCGTCAAAATACCGGCCATGAGCCCGCCGGAGAGGCCGCCCACGAGAACGCTGACCATCGTGGCCAAGCCTTGCGACGCAGGCATGCCGAAGGTAAATGGCAACGTCAGCACGACGGCCATGGCGATGGTAAAGCCTGGTATAGCGCCGGCGATAAGACCCGCGGCAACGCCGACCATCATGAAAATAAGGGTCTTGATTGTCGTGATTTCGGCAAAAGCCAATAAAATGTTTTCGATAATCACCTTGGCGCATCCAGACCCTAGAGCATTTTCAGGAAAAGTGTGGGCGGTTTTCCGCCCGGAAAATGCTTAAAAACAAAGAGATAGAGACCATTCGATGAACCGGGGTTCATCGAATGGTCTCTAGAACGGAGTTAAGATCTCACCCGGCGGCAGGAGCACTCCAAGGCCGAAGGTGAAGAGACTCCACATTCCGCCGACCGTGAGTAGCGCCACACCGGCGTGAAGGATGACATTTCGCCATGTCCAGCCTCCGAGCACGCTAAGGAGCAGGAAGACGAAGAGCACGCCGCTGATCAGCATACCAAGCATCGGTATCGACGCGAGGTAGGCGAAGAACAGCGCGAAACACCAAAATATATTTCGCCAGTAGGAAAACCAGCCGCGCACGTCGCGCGGTTTGTCATCATCAATTTCGGCTTGATCCTCGCCACCCTTTAGGGATTGAGCCAGGTAAATCAGTGAAAGCAGCGCCAGAACGGCGAGGATTGCGCGAGGCCAGGTCGACGGCTTCAGGGAGCCGTAATCCGGTTGGCGGATATCGAAGCTCGCCCAAAAGAATATGCCGCATATCAACAACAAAACGACAGCGACGACCACATCACGGTTGATGCGTACCATGAACACCTCTGAGAGCCTGGTCAGCGAAAACGGCCCGGACCAGATGTAAAAGGCCCGGACCGCTTGACGTTAGCCGCTCAACCTATTTCTTCTTCCACATGCCGATTTTGATAGCGACCTTCTCGTGGGTCGCAAACGTATCCTTAGCCCATTTGCCGTAATCGGCAGGGCCAACCCACTGAACATCGGTGCCCTTGGCATCCATCTGCTTCATGAGATCCGGATTCTCGGCCGCTTTCTTGAAGATTTGCGACCAAGCCTCGATGACATCTTTGGGCGTTCCCTTCGGCACAACAATGCCGCGCTTAAGGGCATAGACCAAATCAACGCCGAGCTCCTTCAGCGTCGGCAGGTTCGGCAAATGCTTGGAGCGTTCTTCCGCCGCGATGGCATAAGCTTTTAATTCGCCGGATTCCAAATATTTGCGGCCCGACGCAACATTCAATGTCCCAAGCGTGATGGCGTTTGAAAGCAGCGCCGTCATCCGCTCTCGCGTTCCATCATAGGGGATATATTTGAACTTCATGCCCGTCAAATCTTCAAGGATGAGCCACATAAATTGGCTGGTCGACCCAAACGTAGCACCGGTTTTGATGCTGCCCGGACTAGCCATGGCCGCCTTTTTCAGCTCTTTTAAGCTGTTCCAGGTTGCTTTCCCGGATGCGCCGATGATATCCGGCGTTGAGGTCAGGAGCGAGACTGTTTCAAATCCATCGAACTGAAAATCGATGCGTCCATTCAAGTAACTGGTAATGGCGCTCTGATGGATGGCGAAGAGCGTGCAGCCGTCTGGCTTGGCTTTAGCGGCTTCCTTGGCGCCTTTGTTTCCGCCCTGGCCGGGAATGGTCACGACTTTGATTTTGGGCTTTACGTCGAGATTTTGAATGGTCTTCTCGAATATCGAGAAGATCACATGGGTGCCGCCCCCGGCCTTCCACGGCACGATGAGCTTGGCTGTACTACAGGGAATATCTGCTGCGACCGCGGGCGACGCCGCGAATATGGCGGCGGCCGCTGCTGATGTCAGCAGCGCTCTGATGAACCTATTCATTGTATCCTCCCAATCACTTATAAACACCTTGTTTTGAGCCAACATCCGTTGGCTGCATTCACGGCGGTGCTGCCGACAATGGCGATAGTCTAACCCTCTCCCTTGCATCGTTTCCACATTTATCCTGGAAAAAAGATTTGACGACACCAATCACTGAAAGAATGACCCCACATCGTTAGCCGATCTTTCCCAGATGCCTTTGGAGATTTGAGCGATCGTAGCCAATCGAGCCCATTGGGGAAATCGGTGACTGTTTTGGGTGCGGTTGGTGACGAGGCGGACCGTTTGAGCTGTTCTCTTCGTCCCAATTTCAGGGCATTTCTTCACTTGCGAACATGCCTCTCCTCTGGTTCTCTCCATCGCGACCAATCCGACGTTCAAGCTGGTGTGGTGGCGGCCGCAATCCATCGATTAGCACAGGATTTCCCGAAACAGGTCGCGGGGCACGGCGACCTCCGCCATCTGCAAAGCGACGTACCCGCCGTGCGTGGCGACATTTGCTCCGATCTTGACGAGCTTCTTTCTGAGGCTGGTTAGTGACCAGTGCTCGACCACCTGCGACAGTTGCAATGTCCGAGATGGGTCAACTACGGTCCTTTCAGCCTGCTGACCGACGAGTCCGTTGACCATCCCTGAACAGACGAAAACCTGGAGAAAGCAGACGTCGACATTATTATGTCGGCTAAGGGCCGGATAACGGAACACGCCGGCCGTAAAGCCATTGGTCCGTTCGGTGCCATAACCGGAAGTTCCCGATGCCGGTGGAGGAGCCGTCCACAGCATCACAAGCGGACATAAGTTGCGTCGCGCCTTCCTGAATGAGGACCGCTGATCCATCCTCCCGGCAGCGAGAACCAACTTGCCGGCACGGTTATCATTTCTCAATTGCCCGGACCGACAGAGTCACTCTGCTGAGAGGAACATATTTTCGAGCATACAGAACCTAGCCAATGACTGGATCAAACGCCCATGTCCGTAAGCAGCTATCCTGCGCTAATGCAGCTCCATACTACTATGGCGCGGACGAAGCTATATATGCTGCACTCAAGCGGCCGAACACGGAGGCAGACGGATGCGCGACAACAATAAGGTATCGCAAAACGAATGGCCCGTTCTGGACTATGATGAGTGGCGTCAGACCGGGGAAGCGTTGCATCTATGGTCGCAAATTGCCGGCAAGTATCGTCTTGCACATACTCCATGGATCAATCATTCCTGGCACGCCACGCTCTATGTTACGCTAAGAGGACTAACAACTGGTCCAATTCCTGACCCTGCTGCTCAGATCGATCTGGAATTTGACTTCCGTAACCATTGCCTTGTCGCACAGGCTAATGATGGCGCGAGGGAGAGCTTTGCACTCGAAGCCATGAGCGTGGCCGACTTCTACGAACGCACAAAGCGGATGATTTCTGCTGTGGGCGGGACACCAACAATGCACGGTGCGCCCAATGAGGTGAGCGACCCCATCCCGTTTGCCAAGGATACCCAAAAGCGGCCCTACAACGCCGAAGCCGTACAACGGTTTCATCAGGCGCTTTTAAGAATCGATCAGGTGTTTGAACATTTCCGCACAAGCTTTGTTGGCAAAGTCAGCCCTGTCCATTTGTTTTGGGGTTCTTTTGATTTGGCGGTGACGCGTTTTTCAGGCCGCCCCGCGCCATTGCACCCAGGAGGTATCCCGAACCTGCCTGATGAAGTGACCCAGGAGGCCTACAGCCACGAGGTTTCATCTGCTGGGTTCTGGCCAGGTGGCAATGGCGTGGATGAGGCAATGTTCTATTCTTACGCCTATTCCCAGCCGAATGGCTTCAAGGACCAGCCGGTCGAACCTGATGGAGCGCGCTTTGACGGTTCACTTGGGGAGTTTCTCTTACCATACGAGACTGTTCGAGCGGCGAACGATCC
>BFAS01000106.1 GCA_008974985.1 bacterium MnTg02 | reverse complement strand
AGCGGCAACTTATGGAGACGCAGCAGCCTGATCGCCGCACCATGGGGCGCGAGGCTTTCGTCAAACGGGTTTGGCAGTGGAAGAAAGAATCCGGCGGCACGATCATCAATCAGCTAAAGCGGTTGGGCGCCTCTTGCGATTGGAGCCGTGAGCGCTTCACCCTGGACGATGGACTGTCGCGCGCGGTGGTGAAGGTATTTGTCGAACTCTATCGTGACGGGCTCATCTATAAAGACAAACGTCTCGTCAATTGGGATCCAAAACTCCTGACCGCGATCTCGGATCTGGAGGTCCAGCAGGTCGAGACCAAGGGTCATCTTTGGCATTTCAAATATCCGATCAAGCAGCCCGGCAAGAAGAAATACATCGTGGTGGCGACCACACGGCCCGAGACCATGCTCGGCGATACCGCCGTCGCCGTCCACCCGGACGATAAGCGCTGGAAAAACTATGTCGGCAAGACGTGCATCCTGCCGCTCGTCGGCCGCGAAATTCCGATCATCGCCGACGACTATGCCGACCCCGAGCAGGGCTCCGGCGCGGTCAAGATCACGCCGGCCCACGATTTCAATGACTTTGAGGTCGGCCGGCGGCACGATCTGGAACTGATCAATATTTTTGATGAGCATGCCGTACTCAATGAAAATGCACCTGAGGCCTATCAGGGGCTCGATCGGTACGAGGCGCGAAAAAGGGTTGTTGCGGACCTTGAGAAAGAGGGGCTGGTCGAAAAGATCGACGACCATGCTCACACGGTGCCTTACGGGGACCGGTCCAATGAGGTCATAGAGCCGTGGCTCACCGATCAATGGTATGTCGACGCCGAAACCCTGGCGCGTCCGGCCATCAAGGCTGTCGAGGACGGCGACACCGTCTTCGTTCCGAAGAACTGGGATAAGACCTATTTCGAGTGGATGCGAAATATTCAGCCTTGGTGTATTTCGCGCCAACTTTGGTGGGGGCATCAGATCCCGGCCTGGTACGGGCCGGACGGCGAGATTTTCGTCGCATTTGACGAAGCCGAAGCGAACGCGCTTGCTAAAAAGCACTATGGCGGTGCCACCAAGCTTAAGCGCGATGAGGACGTGCTCGACACGTGGTTTTCCTCAGCCCTTTGGCCATTCTCCACCCTCGGCTGGCCGGATGAAACGCCCGAGCTTCAGCGCTATTACAAGACCGATGTGCTCGTCACAGGCTTCGACATCATTTTCTTTTGGGTCGCGCGGATGATGATGATGGGTCTCCATTTCATGAAGGAGGTTCCCTTTCACACGGTCTATATCCATGCCCTTGTTCGCGATGAGAAGGGGCAGAAAATGTCGAAGACCTTGGGCAATGTCATCGACCCCCTGGAGCTGGCCGATGTTTATGGCGCCGATGCGGTGCGCTTCACGCTGGCGGCGATGGCGGCCCAAGGACGAGATATAAAACTCTCCACATCGCGCATCGAAGGATATCGCAACTTCGCGACCAAGCTTTGGAATGCGGCGCGCTTCGCGGAGATGAACGAATGCGTCAGCGCCGCCGATTTCGATGCCGGCCAGGTCCGCCAAACCGTCAATCGCTGGATCGCCGGCGAGACGGAACGGGCAACCGAAGCCGTGACCCAAGGAATTGAGGCCCATCGCTACAATGATGCGGCCAATGCCCTTTATCATTTCGTCTGGCATATTTTCTGCGACTGGTATTTGGAGCTGATAAAGCCGCTTCTCAATGAGGGCGATCGCGAGGCGCAGTCCGAGACCCGCGCCACGGCGGCTTGGGTCTTCGACCAGATCCTGATCCTGCTGCATCCCTTCATGCCCTTTATCACCGAGGAGCTTTGGGCGCGCATGGCGGAGCATGGACTGGCGCGTCACAACATGCTCATTCTCTCCGATTGGCCGGCGCTTGATGGGCTCCAGAACGAAGCCGCGGATGCCGAGATCGGCTGGGTCATGCAGCTTGTCACCGAGGTTCGCTCCGTGCGCTCAGAGATGAATGTCCCGCCCGGAGCGCGCATTCCCCTGATCATCGCCGGCGCCAATGACCAGACCAAGAAGCGCGCCACGTATCATGAGGATACGATCAAACGTCTCGCGCGCCTTGACGCGCTTCGCTTCGACAACGACATACCGCACGGCGCGGTCCAAATGATCCTCAATGAAGCGACAATCGCTTTGCCGCTCGAAGGCGTTATCGATATCGCCGCCGAATGCGACCGGCTTAATCGTGAGATTGAGAAAGTCGGCGCCGAAATCCAAAAACTCGACACCAAGCTCGCAAATGAGAAGTTTGTCGCCCGCGCGCCGGAACATGTGGTCGAGGAGCAGCGGGAGCGAAAAGCCGACGCCGAAGCGACGGCGAACAAACTGCGCCAGGCCTTGGACAGGCTTGAGGGCGTGGCCTAACAGAGCCGGCGCAACAGTCCGAAATCTGGAACCTACTCACGGCTCAAGCTCCGCGACAATGGCCTCCAACCCTGCGAGGCCGTTCCGCCGCCCGGACCCCACAGCGTCCGCTATCCTTCTAGCGCAGCAATGTGCTGGTCGAAGCTTTCGAGATTACTTCGCCAGACTTGGTGCCCCGATTGCTCTGCCAGCGGCGCCACGATCGCACGCCCTGACTTGAAGAGCCTCAGCGCCTCCGACGTGTCGCCCAGTGCAATATGAAGCTGTCCAAGCTTCCCATAGCTCGCCGCGAGATCCGCCTGCCATACGGCATTTCCTGGGTCGGCCTGGGCCAGGCGTCCGAAGATATTGTGTGAGGACTGGAAGGCGGCGAGTGCGCCGGTGAGGTTGCCTTGTTTAACGAACACGCTGCCGATCCTTTCCTGCGCGACGGAGAGATCGCGCTGCCATCCAGCATTCCCGGGGTCGGCCTGGGCCAGACGTTCTCTGATGGCCAGCGAGACCTCGTAGGCGGCAAGCGCGTCGATGAGGTTGCCCTGGGCAACGAGCACGTCGCCGATCCTTTCCTGCGAGACGGAAGGATCGCGCTGCCATACGGCATTACCGGGATCGGCCTGGGCCAGGCGTTCTCTGATGGCCAGCGCGGCCTGGTAGGCGGCGAGCGCTTGCGCAAGGTTGCCCTGAGCCCGCAGCACGTCGCCGATCTTGTTATGCGAGACGGAGAGGCCGCGCTGCCATACGGCATTCCCGGGGTCGGCCTGGGCCAGGCGCTCAGCTATGGCCAGCGCGGCCTGATAGGCCGCGAGCGCTTGCGCGAAGTTGCCCCGGGCAACCAGCACTTCGCCGATCTTGATGTGCGAGACGGAGAGGTCGC
>BFAS01000105.1 GCA_008974985.1 bacterium MnTg02 | reverse complement strand
CCAGGCCCGCAACAGCGTAATCGTCAATTCCGCGATTGGCCCTTTGCCCGCGGACGTGAGTTGGAGATGGGCTGTGTCATAATCGCCGCTCCGGACCGCTTTAATGCCCAGAAAAAGCCTTGCGATGCGATGCGAAGGCTCGCGCAAAATGACCTGTTCAGCTAGCTCCTCAGCTCGCGACCAATCACCGGCTGTCGCAGCCAACAGAAAGGCTTGCTCCAAAATAATCTTGTTCGCTGGATCCTTTTGCAGAGCATTTTGATAAAATCTCACGGCGACCCGCGTATCGCGCTGACCGCGAGCAAATCGTCCGGCAAGATAGTTGCCAAGGAGCGTGCCGTCAGCTTTCAAGCCATCTTGGTCTTTTGCCGAAGCTGACGAGAGTGCGGCAACACTGATAATTGCGAGCGTTGCTATCGCTATCAGTCCAGCTTTGGAAAGATGCGGCCAAAACAATTTCATGCGCTTACGCTTTCTATCCTGCTCTCGCGAGGACATGAGGCTTTTGGCCAGAATGGCCCTATTCGCTTTGAGCTGCAATAAAATTAGGGCCTCCACGATATCCAATATGCTTGATGCACATAAGATGTAATTGGTAACGCCCAGCTTATCGGTCAAATTTTCGCGATTATCAACAAGCGATCCCTCTCGATTGTTTTGGCTATTAACAAGTTGGATCGGGCGTTCTGTCCTGCGATCGTCCGTCGATAAACAGGTTTAACGTCCGCAACTATCTGGCTGCCTTACATATTTGGATAGTTTGGCCCCCCACTGCCCTCCGGCGGCACCCACGTAATGTTCTGTGCGGGGTCCTTAATATCGCATGTTTTACAATGAACGCAATTTTGCGCGTTGATTTGAAACTTTTGGCGTCCCTCGGAATCTTGAACAATTTCATAAACACCAGCCGGGCAATATCGTTCCGCCGGTTCTGCAAAGCGCGGCAAATTCTTCGAAATTGGAATGTCCGGATCCGCCAAACACAGGTGAACCGGCTGATCCTCTTCATGATTGGTTCCCGACAGGGAAACGGATGTCAGCTTATCGAACGTCAAGATCCCGTCCGGCCTCGGATAATCGATGGGCTCAAAGCCGGCGGCCGGGCGCAAACAGTCATGATCCGGCTTACCGTGCTTCAAAGTATGATTCAAAAACGGAAAGAGCGTATTGAGCCACATATCGATACCGCCCAATATCAGCCCTGCCAGCGTTCCAAATCGCGACCATAGCGGCTTTGCGTTTCGAACCCGTTTCAGATCCTCGGAGATAACGCTGGACTGATAGGCCGATTGATACGCGTTAAGTCTGTCACCGTGTCTCTCCGCGCCAATCGCCTCAATGGCTGCCTCGGCCGCCATCATTCCCGATGCCATTGCATTATGCGTTCCCTTTATCCGAGGCAGATTCACGAACCCGGCGGAACATCCAATTAGCGCACCTCCTGGAAAAACCAACCGCGGTACGGATTGCCAGCCACCTTCCGTAATGGCGCGGGCACCATAAGAAATCCGCTTGCCGCCGGTAAAATGGCCTCGAATTGCCGGATGAGTTTTAAAACGCTGAAACTCGTCATAAGGCGACAAATAGGGGTTCTCATAATTGAGGTGAAGCACAAAGCCGACCGATATGAGATTTTCACCGAAATGATAAAGGAACGAACCGCCGCCGGTTCCGTTGTCAAGGGGCCAGCCGATCGTATGCTGAACCAGCCCAGGTTGATGAACGTCGGCAGACACCTCCCATAATTCCTTGAGGCCAATGCCAAATTTCTGCGGCTCGCTCGCCTCGTCCAGTTTGAACCTGGCGATCAGTTGCTTTGCCAGCGAGCCCCGCACGCCTTCACCGATCAAAGTGTATTTTCCGCGCAGCTCCATGCCGCGCATAAATGAGTCTTTTATGGTGCCATCGCGCGCCACACCCATATCCCCGGTCGCGACACCTATCACCGCTCCCTCGCCGTCATAGAGAATTTCCGTCGCCGCAAAACCTGGATAAATTTCAACGCCAAGCTCCTCTGCCTTACCCGCCAACCATCGGCAAAGATTTCCCAGGCTCGCAATATAGTTTCCGTGGTTTTTCATGAGAGGTGGAAACAATATCTGCGGGAGCGGCATTTGCCATGACGGGCCCAAATAAAGAAACCGGTCGGAAGTCACGGCCGTCTCAAGCGGCGCACCCAGCGACCGCCATTCGGGAATGAGGTCATTGAGTGCAATCGGATCGATGACAGCGCCAGAGAGGATATGCGCCCCAACTTCCGAGCCCTTCTCCAAAACAACGACGCTGAGATCCATCTCCCGCTCTTCGGCAAGCTGCTTCAGCCTTATGGCCGCCGAAAGACCTGCGGGTCCGGCACCCACGATGACGATATCAAATTCCATGGATTCCCGCTCGGGAAGCGGCTCAGACCGCGTATCCATCGCCTTCTCCATTTGCTATATCCGCCAATCAGAGGATAAATTGCCGCGCTGATCTGTTTTGATCATCGGGACCAACGATATTCCAGCGATACCAAGACACATTCGATTCCATAATTCATCCCTCTTATCCATGTGGTCAAACGAATGACACGCGAGATTGGGCATCGGCCGGCGGCACTGCAACTCTTGAGATGGTATATCGATATGGGGGTCGATACAGCCACGTCGGACACACCCGCGGATTGGTTCGCGCGATCGGAAAGACCCAAGCCCTCCCCGTTTTCGGATAATCGCCAAATTCGGCAACGAAACGATACGGCGCCTCCACAACGCGCGCAAATAGCCAAAACATCGTCCCGCTCGGGCTCCGAAACACCGATGGCGCCGGACGCCGCCGTCATGACGGCGCGCGAAAATGCCAAGTCAGCGGCTTCCCTCGACGACCTTCGCGAATCGCTCGCCAAGTTTGAAGGTTGCGGTTTGAAGGCGACAGCCAAAAATATGTGCTTCGCACGCGGCAATGCCGAAGCGCAAATTATGCTTATTGGCGAAGCGCCCGGACGCGACGAGGATCTCCAAGGACTGCCGTTTGTTGGCCGGGCCGGCCAGCTTCTTGACAAGATGCTTGCCGCAATCGGCATGAGCGAGGACAACGCCTATATCACCAATATCGTCTATTGGCGGCCGCCCGGAAACCGCACACCGACACCACAGGAATCGCAAGTTTGCCGCCCCTTTCTTGAGCGTCAGATTGAGCTTGTCGATCCCAAGATCATTGTCTTTCTGGGTGGGGCTGCCGCCAAACAGATGTTCGACACAACAGATGGAATTATGCGCCTGCGCGGGAAATGGCGAACCTATTCCACGGGTGAACATGATTATCGGGCGATTGCCACGCTCCATCCCGCCTACCTATTGCGGACACCGGCGGCAAAGCGGCACGCATGGCGGGACATGCTCGCAATCAAATTGGCGCTCGACGCTGAATAACCGCTCGTGATGATAAGATGATTGGTTCCCGGCACTGGAAATTGTGGAGTGGAGTTGCAATGCAGAATGTGAACGAAGCCCTTGCCCACCGGTTCGGCGCCCCATTGCCCGGCGTTCGGCAAGACCTTCAAAGCCAACCTTTTTGGCAACAACTCGCGAACAGACGCTCTATCCGTTCGTTCCGCCCGGACCCCGTCGACGCCGCGCTCATCCAAACACTTTGCGCCCTCGCCCTTTCATCGCCCACGAAAAGCGACCTTCAACAGAGAGACATCTTCATCATTTCCGATAGCGGCGTCAGGGGCAAACTGAATGAATTGCTCGCGGGTCAGGCTTGGGTCGCCAAAGCCCCTGCCTTTTTGGTGTTCTGCGGCAATAATCACCGGCAAAGACTCCTCCATGATTGGCGCGGACGCGCGTTTGAAAATGATCATCTCGATGCTTTTTTCAATGCGTCCGTGGATGCGGGCATAGCGCTCGCGACGTTCGTCCTGGCGGCTGAGGCCGCCGGTCTTGGCTGTTGCCCCGTGAGCGCGATCCGCAATGAAGCGGCGGAAGTGAGCGCGCTTCTGAACCTGCCGGACTTCGTCTTTCCGATCGCCGGCCTTGCGCTTGGATGGCCATCCGAGGATGGTGAAATAAGCCTGAGGCTGCCGCTCAGCGTCTCCGTCCACACGGACCGTTATGAGGCAAGTAATCTTCGTGAAGCGGTTGAAACCTATGACCAGCGCAGAACCGGTATCCAGCCCTATGAAAAGCAACGATTTGCCAGTGACTATGGCCAGAGCGATACGTATGGCTGGTCCGAGGACAAGGCGCGGCAATATTCGAAGCCTGAGCGTAAAAATTTTGGCGCCTTTGTTCGCGCCAAGGGTTTTAATCTAGACTAGCCAGAACGAACGATCTCTCTTTGACGATTGCGAGAACGCTAAGATGCCCAAAATTGACGAAAGCCGCCCTTTCCTTCCCGTCCGGATCGCGGTTCTAACCGTATCCGACACACGGACTTTGAAAGAGGACAAGTCTGGAACACTCCTGGCGAACATGCTGCAGGAGGACGGGCATCACCTTGCCGAACATGCCATCGAGAAGGATGATGTGCCCGCCATTCGCGCAAAAGTTCAAGGCTGGGTGGACGACCCGGAGATTGATGTGGTTATCACCACAGGCGGCACGGGATTTACCGGCCGCGATGTCACGCCGGAAGCGGTGCGCCCAATCTTCGAAAAGGAAATCGAAGGCTTTTCAACCCTCTTTCACATGCTGAGTTTTGAAAAAGTCGGAACCTCGACAATACAATCACGCGCCTGCGGCGGCGTCGCGGGCGGAACCTATATTTTCTGCGTACCCGGATCGCCCGGCGCGTGCAAGGACGCATGGCAGGGTATTCTCAAATACCAACTCGACAATCGGCACCGGCCTTGCAATTTCGTCGAGATCATGCCGCGCCTCCAAGAGCATTTGGAGAAGGCTTCTGCCGATTGAGCGGGTGCCTACGGGTCAATGATACTGACAGCCTATTCGCGCCGGTCACCGCATTTCATGAGTTTTTATTAGAAGCACCGGAGATAGATAGTTTTTCTCCAGATTGGTGTAACCCTGCCATCAATTGGAGATATTGTTGTCTATACTTTCCCAATCCAGTTACGACTCCAGGGAGTGCAGATCATGTCTAAAACCCCCCATAAATTTTCCAGAAGAGATCTTCTGCTTGCAAGCGCCGGGACGGCAGTTGCCGCTACCGCGCTCAATCGCTTCATCCCCGAGGCCCATGCCGCGGCGCCTATGCTGGGCAATTCGCGCCCCACGCATTACCGCTTCAAAGTCGGCGACTTTGAAATCACAACCATCTTCGACGGCGCGCTCGCGATCCCAAAGGTCCATCCGATTTTCGGGAAGAACCAGAAGATCGAAGACGTCAAGGCCTATATGACGGAAAACCATCTGCCGACCGATAAGATGACGATCTCTTTCACGCCGGTGATCGTGAATACCGGCAAGGAAATTGTCATGTTCGATTCCGGATATGGCGAAGAGCGGCGCGCGAAGGGCGCCGGAAAGATGGCGGCGACCCTTGCGACCGCCGGCTTCTCGCCGGATCAGATCGACGTTGTCGCCATTACGCATTGCCATCCCGATCATGTCAGCGGACTGAAAGAAGGTGACAAGACCGTCTACCCGAATGCGCGCTATGTCGCGGGAGATATCGAGTACAATTTCTGGTCCAAGAAAGAACATCTTGAGAGCACCAACAAGGGCATGGTGCGCCGCGCTAAGGCCGTGCACAGCAATGTCGTGCCGCTTGCGGATAAAATGAAATTCATCAAGCCAGGCACGGATGTCGTAACGGGCATCACGTCGGTTCAGGCCTACGGCCATACACCGGGCCACATGTGCTATCACATCGAAAGCGCCGGCAAGCGCTTCTTGATCTTCGCCGATACGACGAACCACTATGTGGCGTCATTGGCGAAGCCGGATTGGCATTGCGCTTTCGATATGGACGCGGAAACCGCAGTCGTCACGCGCAAGAAGATCCTCGACATGATTTCAGCCGACAAGATTCCGTCCGCGGGCTATCACATGCCCTTCCCGGCGGTCGGCTATGTGGAAAAACAAGGCTCCGGCTACCGCTGGGTGCCGGCGAGTTACCAGCTCGATCTGTAGATATTATACGAACGGTCATTAGGAATGACTTATCGGCGTTCAAGCGCCACGCAGGCTTACGCACCATAAGGTGCGACGCGCAGTCGCGCTTGCCAATGGCCCTTGAGTTGCCTCAAGGGCCATTGGTATTCCTTGCCGACATTTGTTTCTCCTTAACGGAGCACAAGGCGGCCACTGGCGCCTGACAGGCGCCGGTAGCTGCTCATTTCGTCGACATCGTCGAGCATTTCCAGCATGGCCACGGACCGTCCCTCCAGATTGGCGAGCGTATCGCGAAGTGTGTATTCGCTGGACCATCGCACATTGGCAAATATCGATATGATCATTGGAAAACGTTTAAGGCCAACGAGCCAATAGCCGCCATCATCGGCTGGTCCAAATACGGCATCATGATTGCCAAGAGATTTAAAAGCATCGGCGATATGCCGCGGCCTGATTTCCGGAATATCTGTTCCGATAATGACAACCGGACCCGGCGGCGCCAGGTCGAAAACTCTTTGCATCCGGCTGCCGAGATCTCCGGCGCCCTGCGGCTGCTTAGCGATCGCTTGTGGCCAAATGGGTGCGCGGATGGCGTTATCCGGCGCGATCGCCAGACACGTCTCCCAGCGAGTTTCCTTTGAGAGACGCGAAATCACTCTGGCCGCCACATGCCGGTAAAAAGAGGTTGCCGCGGTACCGCCCACGGATTGGGCCAATCGGGTTTTGACTGCGCCGGCCACGGGCGCTTTCACCATGATGACCAGCTTAGGGCGAAATCGCCCGGATCGGACGTTTTCCTGTTTCACTTAGAGCCCTTTGTTTTTAAGCATTTTCCGGGCGGAAAACCGCACACACTTTTCCTGAAAATGCTCTAGATCAACCGTAAAGCCGCACCAGATAGCGCGGCGGAACTCTTAGATAGTAGAGAAACAGACAAGATAAATTGCGAAATATCCGCAACATGTAGCCGTCGGTCTTATAGCGGATGGCGCTCGTTACAGCTTTGGTGCGAAACATAAAAAGCTGCCGCCGCCCAAGACGCCTGACGATGTCCACATCCTCCATCAGCGGGATTGAGCGGAAACCACCAAGATTGCGATAAAGACGCTTGGAGATCAGCAAACCTTGATCTCCATAGGGGAGGGAAAATAGAGCGCATCTAAGCGCCACCAGGTTTTCTAAAAAACGCGGAAAGACTCCAAAATCGTCGACCGCGTACCGGAACGCGCCCGCCGCATCGCGCAACCCGCCTAATTCTATTCGATCAATAAATGAAGAAACCTCACGCTCCCAACCAGGTTCGAGCACGGTATCGTCATGAAGGAAGAGCAGCCATTCGCTCCGCGCCGCCTCGGCGCCTGCTGCGAGTTGGCTCCCGCGTCCACGCGGCGCACGGATAAATTCAGCACCAGCCAAATCGGCAAAGCGTGCTGCATTTCCGTTGCTCGATCCGCCATCGACAATGATGACCTCACGAACCACCCCTTTCACCACCGCCGGAACAAGAGCAGTCATAGTGGCTACAAGCCGACTATCGGGATTAAGCGTAGGAATAACAACACTGATCATGCCCCAGACCTATCATGGCCTATCAGGCCTGGACAAGGGAGGCCGATCGTTATCCGAGACGAATGTTCTTGCTATGTTCTTGTTCAAATTGTAACCTTCCAATCTCTCGAATTCAGCTTGGCGGGTGTCCCGATGTCAAATTTGTCAGAGAAAATTACCGGACGAGACCGAACGAAAGGGCGTAGTGCCCAGTCCAATCAATCCGGCCGTTTCGAGCCGCTCACCCGGCAGGATTTCGATGATGGATGGGAAAGTCTCGGCACACTCGATGGACTTAAGACGAATGTACAAATCGAGCACGCGCGCCGCATCATAACAACGAACAAATCGCCAGACATCAGCTTTGATCAATCGATCAATCCCTATCGCGGTTGCGAACATGGCTGCAGCTATTGCTACGCGAGACCAACACACGCCTTTATGGGGCTCTCTCCAGGACTCGATTTTGAAACCAAATTGTTTGCTAAGACGAATGCGGCTGAACTGCTGGAGCGTGAGCTTGCAAACCCGAAATATGTGCCAAAAACGATTGCCCTCGGCACAAATACCGATCCCTACCAGCCGATAGAGAAGAAATATCGGATCACCCGTCAAATTCTCGAACTGCTTGAGAGGGCCAACCATCCGGCGGCCATCATCACCAAATCAGCTCTGGTTACCCGAGACATCGACATTTTGGCGCCCATGGCGGAACGTGGGCTGGTGAAAGTTGCCCTATCGGTGACGACACTTGACCGCTCTCTTGCCCGTAAGATGGAACCGCGCGCGAGCACACCGGCCAAGCGTCTAGAGGCTTTGAAACGTCTAAGCGACGCTGGCGTTCCAACGGCTATCATGGTCGCACCCGTCATACCCGCCATCAACGATTCAGAGATTGAAGCACTCCTCGAAGCGGCCGCCGGCGTCGGCGTAACGGAAGCCGGCTACATTCTTCTGCGGTTACCGCTTGACGTTCGCGACCTCTTCGAGGAGTGGCTTCGTGCTGAGTTTCCTGACCGCGCCAAGCGTGTATTCACGA
>BFAS01000104.1 GCA_008974985.1 bacterium MnTg02 | reverse complement strand
AAAGCTCCAAGCCTTCTGCACGCCGTCTTCGGCCACCAACGGACGAAATTCGCCGCTGAGCTTGATGCGGCTTTCGCCCCATTGCAGAGATGAAGGCAAGATTCGAATAGGGCCATCCGCCCTATCATATCGGACGTGCAGCACGCCCTCATCGATAAGCATCGCCCCTTCATCATTCCATGGAACCTTAATGTGTCCGGCGGATAAGACAATTTTCGCTTCAGCTCCGAGAAGAGCGCCGTTCTGTGACAGCCGGAGCTTAATATTGCCGTTGACAGGCATATCCATCGCCTGCAGGGCCGCCAGCCCTGGAATATCAGCCGCAAGCCCCTTCGGAATGACGTCGGAAAAAAACGCCGTGAAATTCAGCTGCTTTTTCTTTTGCAATTGCTCGGTGCGGAAACCAAACGACCAGGTTCCTTCGGAGGATAGAATCTCCGCCTTACCCAAAATAATGCTGCGCTTCTTCTTATGGGTGAGATTGATCGAGATATTCGGAACGCGCCAAAAGTTTTGCTGTCCCGCATGATCGAAAATGACCACGGCATCGCGGACACCGAAATTCGCAAGATATGAGGAAACGCCCCTCTTCTTTCTTGCCTGTTGCAACGCCTGATACGTCGCCTGGACCAAATCGATCTGCTGCGCCTGAGCCGCCGCGATGGTTTTGCCAAGACGTTGGGTGAATGCAGGCGCTGTGCCGTCGGATAGCTCGGCTTCTGGTGCGCGTTCTTGCGATCCGTTTCCGTCGGAGCGCGAAAATGTCAGCGACAGTCCCGATTCCGGATTGTAAAACAGCAGCAGGCGGGGACCGATGAAATCGACACGGCCCGGCGCAATTCGGCCACGCAGAAGAGCGCGGCCACTCAAACCGACCGCCGCTTGTGGTGCTTGCGCGACAACAGAGTTTTGCTGATCGATAAGGCGTAGATTTTTCAAACGAAACCGAACCTCGCCATTCGGGGCCCGGCTCACGACCGCGTCGTCAATGCGAACACGAAGACCGTCAAGCTCGCGATTAATCGCGCTTTCGATGGGCTCCACGAGATATGTGAGCGATATGGGACCTTCAGCAAGCCGCTGATGGACCAGCAGCACACCGACCAATCCGACGACCAGAAAACCCGCGAAGATCTCAAAAGATAAGATCAAAGTCCGGCGCGACAGGCGGCGCATCTCTAGCTGTATCGGTTCCGGGATCCGCTTGATAAGCTCACGCCCGCGGGCAGGAAGGTTCATGAGAGCCCGTCCGCGTTGTGCTCGGCCGTTTCGATGCTGCACCATTGACGTTAGCCGGTCGCCTCCATCATACCTTATGTAAAATGAATCACTTTGTTATTGTGCTCAAAGAACTACGCAACGCCCAAGGAAAAGTTTGCCAATGCCGAGAAAATGTTCGCCGGTCATTTGTTCACCCTTGTTCCCGGCGGCAAAAGACGCGGACATGCCAGTTGTCGAGATGATTCGTTTCCACTGAACCGCGCGCCGGCGCGATTTGCAGTACGTCTTTGCCCCCAAATTCCGGTACGATCCCAGTCCCTAAGCCGTGGATTAGTCAATTCAAAGGACAAAAGAGACGAAAGGAAGGCGGCAATCATGCTTGACGTAGGCGATAAAGCCCCAGGTTTCTCGCTTCCCGCCGACGGCGGTGAACAAGTCACGCTCAGCAAACTGAAAGGCAAGCCGGTCATTCTTTATTTTTATCCGAAGGATGACACCAGCGGCTGCACCAAGGAGGCCATCTCTTTCTCCGGACTCAATGGCGAATTTTCCAAGTTTGGCGTGGAAATTATAGGCGTCTCACCGGACAGCGTTGCGAGCCATGAGACCTTTAAGGCCAAGCACAAGCTCAGCGTGACATTGGTTGCGGACGAGGAAAAAACGCTTGCCCAAGCCTATGGTGTGTGGGTCGAGAAAAACATGTATGGCCGCAAATATATGGGTGTCGAGCGCGCGACCTTCCTTGTTGATCCGAAAGGAAAAATCGCCGGCGTATGGCGCAAAGTAAAGGTCCCGGGTCATGCTGAGAAGGTTCTTGAAGCTGTTCAAGATCTCGCGGCTTAGCCGAATAACCCAAGGCTAAGACATTTCTCCACAACTTTGTTCAACGTCGAATTGCTCTATTTCACCATGTTACAGACGCGTCCAACCAGCCTTGCTGCCTATTCCCGTATGATTGTCGTCACACCGGACCTCGGCGAAAAAGTCGCACTCGCCAAAAGTGCGGCCCGCGCCTGGCATCATCGCAAACTCTCGCTCGGTGTTCGCAGTGCGGACCCGCCCATGCCGGAGAGACCAGGCCGGCCGAGCAAACCCGTCCTTCTGCCGCCCCGCAAGATGCCCAAGCGCACAACAGCCGGGCTTCGCGGACGCATCGCGCTTCTGCATTCGCTTGCACATATCGAACTTAACGCCATCGATATGACATGGGACTTGATCGGCCGCTTTGTTTGGGAAAACCTGCCACGGTCTTTTTTTGATGATTGGGTCCGGGTGGGCGTCGAGGAAGCCAAACATTTCGAATTACTGTCGCGCCGCCTTAATGACCTTGGCGCCGCTTATGGCGATCTTCCGGCGCATGATGGTCTTTGGCAAGCTGCTCAAGAGACGGGTGACAGCTTGCTGGCGCGCATTGCCATTGTTCCTTTGGTCCTGGAAGCCCGCGGTCTGGACGTCAGCCCGGCAATGATCGAGAAAATAACCAGGCATGGTGATACGGATTCGGCGCGTATTTTGTCGATCATCTACAATGACGAGAAGCGGCACGTCGCTTTTGGTTGCAAATGGTTTCGCTATCTTTGCGCGCGCGAAGGGTTGGCCCCCGAGCCAACTTTCCACACTCTTGTCCGGCGCCATTTCCGTGGCAAAATCAAGCCTCCCTTTAACGATAAGGCACGCTCCGAAGCCGGTCTTACACCGGGCTTTTACAAACCCCTTGCCGCCCTCGGTCATGTCGGGTAACGGTTAGGGGTTGCGGGGTAAGTGGGGTAAAGCCAGCGTTGAAGCGATTCCGCATCGGCGGGGCGCACCATTCCCTTGAACATAATGCATAGGTGTGACGGGCCGCTGACAATTTATGGCGGTCGAGCGGGGCTAAAGATGCGCAATCGTGAAACGTATCACCAGCACCTGAATGTATCTCTTGCCGTGGGTACGGCAATCTCGGGTGCGGTTGTTCGTTGCCCTTCGTAGGGTTTCAAACAGTTAGGCTCTAAAGACGTCACCCCTTGAATAGGGCGGGCGGTAATGGGTAACATGACCATCATGGGTGTTTCACGGGACCATTACCCGGCTCTGGTAAGTCATGATCGCTTACCCGGCAGGCAAACGCTGAGCGTGGCCTATTGGGTAGGGATCAAATAAAAGGTGACAAACGATGAAGCCGTCAATTATTGGACCAGGTCTATCCGTGACGGGTAATGTGATTTCCAAGGGCAAAATTCAAATCGAAGGCGAGATCCATGGAGATGTTCACTGCGTTACACTCACTGTCGGCGAAAATGGCTACATAATCGGGGGCGTGGTGGCCGAAGAGATTGTCGTCCAGGGCAGAGTGATCGGCGTGGTCCGCGGCATCAATGTCAGTCTGCGCGCCAGCTCACATGTCGAAGGTGACATCATTCATACCGGCTTGGCGATTGAGCAAGGCGCTTTTTTCGAGGGCAAGATAAGGCGCACCGACAATCCAATCGGTCAATCGTCCAATTTAGATCTCAATACGAGAATTCCGTCAGCGGACGGTGTGGTGACGCCAATGCCACGCAGGAGAATGAAGCGCTTCCAATAAACGGCCTTGAGTGTTTTTGCGTTGGCGGGGTGCGGAAAAGCGCAAGTTCGTCTGCATGTTGGATGCATCGCCATCCGGATTGTTCGAACCAAATTTGCTGCGCCTCGCGCGCGCCGTTTCAAAAACAAGCTTGAGGAGGCGCTAGCCGGGCTTTGGAGCGGGCGTCCGGCCTTTCATTGGAAACCCTCTCTCCGCTGCTCGCATTGTCTGAGATGCTTTAGTCAAGATCTTTTATCGGATCGGCATTTCCGTCACCGACCTGATGCGCCAGCGCCGCTTCGATGAAGCCATCAATTTCGCCATCTAAAACCGCCGCCGGATTGGTGTTCTCGACACCGGTTCTGAGGTCCTTGACCAGTTGATAAGGCTGCAAGATATAAGAGCGGATTTGGTGTCCCCATCCAATTTCAGATTTTTGCGCGGCCTGAGCCTGCGCCTCCTCCTCGCGTTTCTTCATCTCCAGCTCATAGAGACGCGCCCGGAGCATTTGCCATGCGGTTGCCCGGTTCTTGTGCTGTGAACGCTGGTTTTGGCATTGCACCACGATTCCCGTCGGCTCATGAGTAATACGAACCGCGCTGTCCGTTGTGTTGACATGCTGGCCGCCTGCTCCGCTGGCTCGGTAGGTGTCGATCCGGCAATCACTTTCCGCAACTTCGATTTCAATCGCATCATCAATGGCCGGGTAGACCCAGACGGACGCAAAACTTGTGTGCCGGCGGGCATTGGAATCGAACGGCGAAATGCGGACCAGCCGATGCACACCGGACTCCGTCCGCGCCCAGCCGTAAGCGTTTAGCCCCTCAATAAGGAGGGTTGCCGATTTGATGCCTGCTTCTTCCCCGGGGCTCGTACCAATGATCTCGACTTTATAGCCGCGCGCCTCAGCCCAGCGCACATACATGCGCATGAGCATTTGCGCCCAATCCTGGCTCTCGGTCCCGCCGGCGCCGGCATGGATCTCGATATAGGTGTCGTTGCCATCGGCTTCGCCCGACAAAAGTGTCTCGACCTCACGCTTTTGCGCCACCCGGCGGAGGGCTTTTAGCGCCTTCTCGGCCTCCGACATTATTTCCCCATCGCCCTCCTCTTCGCC
>BFAS01000103.1 GCA_008974985.1 bacterium MnTg02 | reverse complement strand
GATTGCCGTTCTATCCGCATGATGACCCTGAGCGTTGCCTTCTCGATAGGGAAGCAAGAACAAGATAGTGCAAAGAGATTACCGCCCGGTAAGGATTGCACTGGGGTGCTCCACGCGTGTCCACCGAAGGATCAAATTGGACGCATGGAAGTGTCAATGGGACGCCACAGCCAGGGAACGCCAAAAACGGAGAATTGTATTTGTCATAATACAGTATTTATTTACATAATATGGGATTATTTTACATAACACTTACACAGAAGTGATATATTTTTATTAATATTTCAAACATGTGATGTGTTTATTTTATTATTCTTAATGTTGCCTCGGTCGCAACATGATCACACCAAGTTCAAGCTCCAACTAAACGATCGAGACGCAGCATCAACCCATCGATGTGGAAGACGCCTCATAACAACAACAGGAGCATAGCTATGAAAAATGCAACGCTCATGCTTGCGACAGCAGCATTTGCATTTGGATTGGCAACTCAATCCTGGGCCACTCCGAGCCCCAACCTCTCACTCTCAAATAGCGGACTGGTTTACGGCCAGGACAAATGCAAAGAGGGGGAGAAATGGGACGAGGCAATGAAGAAATGCGTGAAGTCTGACGGCTAACACGCACCCTCCTTGCTAGACTGGTCGGTCGGCGGCTCTCCTTATCGACACCTCCGGGGCCGTCGACCGGTTTACCGAAATCTCTTCAACTAAGAATTGACCGGCAATTTGATGCCGCGGCCTAAACCAGAAACGGATTGCCTGCCCGCTCCTCGCCGATCGTGCTTGGTGGTCCATGCCCGCAAATAAACGCCAGCTCGTCCTTGAGCGGCAAGAGTTTCGATTTAATCGCCTCAATCAGCGCATCCTGATCACCATAGGGAAAATCGGTTCGCCCGATGGATCCCTTGAAGAGCACGTCACCGACCTGGGCGATGCCGAGTTCCGAATTGATAAACACGACATGACCGGGCGTATGGCCGGGACAATGCGCTACGTCGAAGGCAAATGGTCCGATCATCACGCGATCACCCTCGTCGAGCCAGAGATCAGTTTCGACATTGCGGGCGTTCGCGATACCATAGTCCGCCCCCGTTTCGGCCAGCGAGTCGAGTAAGAATTTGTCTGCTCTGTGCGGGCCTTCGATCGGGATACCCAACATTTGCTTAAGTTCCGCCGCGCCGCCGGCATGGTCGATATGACCATGGGTGAGCAAAATTTTCTCGGGCTCCATACCCGCTTCGCCGATCACATCCCGGATGCGCGCAACGTCGCCACCTGGGTCAATGACGGCACCCTTCTTCGACTCCTCGTCCCAAATCAGCGTGCAATTTTGCTGAAGCGGCGTGACAGTCACGATGGCGGCTTTAATCGTCGGCATAGTCACTTGTATCCTTTTGCGTCTTTAAAGCCGTCAAAAGACGGCTTGTCCATCGCAAGCTGAATTACCTCGATGCGACGTTCTCAAATTTTGATGTAGGATCTACAGATAGACGTCGCCGGCTTAGGATTCGCGGCTGCCGGCCTCTTCGTCTGGCGCCCTCGTCTTAATGTGGGCGTCGAGATCAGCCAATGGACCGGCTGAGATATTGCGCAGTTCGTGCGAAGAAATTATCGCTAGGCAGAAGCAGCGGCTTCCTTCATGACAGTCGCCAGCAAGCCGTAAACTTCGACCCAAGCCTCATGGACTTCCGGCGAGAACGCGTCGCCAAGTCCCTGTTCGAGGGTCCACAGCAGAGCTTCTCCAACGATGCCATAATGGTCATCGACGACACCATAATTTTTGTGCCGCACCCCTAATTCCTGAACCACGGGTATGAGCTTGTCCGGATTTTTTAGGCCGTTCACGGCGAGCTTCAGAACGGCCATCAATTTTTTCTTCTGCTCGGTAATATCGTCCGGAAACATCGAACGAAGCTCAGGCGCAATCTCGAAGAGCCGGTTGTAGAAAAGCTCGGCCGCTTGATCGGCAATAGGCAACACCAGCGCGAAAGATTCTTGCACGAGCCGGATGTGATCCTCGGTTGGTCCCGCCGGATCGCACGGAGGCTCGGCGTATTCCATCGGAGCCGGATCCGCAACCGGCATGTCGTATGGGTCGGGCTGCGGTCCACTCACGAAGCTCTCTGCGGTGCCATATGACGCCGTTAGATGTTCGGCTAGCTTGGTACTATTTATCGAGAGCTGATCGGCGTGATGATTCAACGTTGTCAAAATCTGGCTAATTTCTTCGGTTGCTTGGGCGGTTTGCCCCGCGAGCACCTTGACTTCTCCGGCAACAACAGCAAAACCGCGTCCGGCGTCTCCGGCACGTGCCGCCTCGATCGTCGCATTGAGAGCAAGCAAATGGGTCTGCCTGGTAATCGCGCTAATCTGCGTTGCGACACCTGCCACCCGCTCGATTTGTGATTGGAGATCGTTAATTTCCTGTTTTGTCTTATCAAACGTATCCTGAACGGTGCTCGGAACACCGTCAGAAGTCATAGCTAATGATGACATTGCTCTCGCCCATCTACCGGAGGTTGTAGAATTTAGGGAAACCATGGGTGAGGAGAGTGAATAAAATCCTAATATGAGGTCTCTAGCGGGCGAGAATCTCGACGTTTATTCTTCGATCTCGGATATAGACAAACACATGAAATCGCGCTTCGCCACAGAATGGACGCCGACGGCGGATAGATGCCGGTCATGACTTGCCGCCACATAATACCATCGGTCATTGGGAATGACCTATGGGCGTTCACACGCCACGCAGGCTCACGCACTATCAGGCGCGGGCCACACGGTCGCGCTTGCCAATCGTCGCCAATCGTTCGTGAGCAAAACCCAAGGACCATTTGTATAAGCCCTATGGCCATAGCCAAACTCTGTATTTGCACGTGCCTTGTTGCATTTCTTGTTGCTTGCGGTCCTAGCGGAATGTCAATGCTCCAGCCTGCCCCAAGCGTCAGCACGGGTGATGCAACCATTTCCGTGACCGTTTCCACGAGAGGGCAGACTCTGTTTCCGGAGGGCAGCGAGATTGTGATAACGCTTGCGGATATTTCGGGCGGCTTGCAAAATCCGCGACCTTTGGTTGGCGATACAATCCGTCTTTCGCAACCTGATCAGGGTGTACGCATTTCGCTGCCAGCGGATCGCGCCAACTTAATTGCCTGCCGAAAACCTAATGTTTGCGGCCTTTATGTTCGGGTTGTTAAAAATGGCCGGGTGCTGCTCGGTAACAGGTCTCCGGTTCCCTACATTATGGGGCAAAAGAATATTACCGTCATCGTCAGCACATGATCCTTTCCAACTAATATCTTCACCAAGCTTCATGCCGTTTCAGGAGCCTACATGACGCTTCACATCTTAATGTCGTTGGAAAAAATGAGCCTCGGGCTTCCAAACAACAAAGTTCATACAGAATAGGCTGGCATGCACCTTGGCCGCCGGCTCGACCTGGAAATCCGGTGAAATAAAGTGCGCCTTGGAATGAGGTCAACGACTTTATCTTGGGGTTTATGTGAAGCGCCGCAATGTGCGGCAAGTAGGCAACCAATATTGAACGCGCCCAGTGGCTCGATTGTTTGCAATTGAGAGATCGCCGCGATCCCTCAATTTTCTTGGCTGGTTAGACAGGCCGGATTGAAGTTTTACGGCTGTTTCACTGGCACGCCGCACGTGACATCGCCCGCAACTTTGCAGGGCTTAAAAGTGCGGACTACACTTTTTGTGTCGTCATCAAAGACAAGCTGAACACTGACCGTCTTCGCCGTGCCAGGCTCGAAGGTTAAATAGACTTTATCATTCGGGCCAATATTGTAAGGAACGAACGGAACACATTCGGCTAAGGGGAACTGCTTGTCGAGATCCTCTGAATTCACGGAATAACGAATTTCCTTGAGCCCGCACTTGTAGGTGACGAACAACGTAAAATAGACCAGTTGGCGGCCATTATAATTGCGGAATTGTATCCATTGGTTTCTGGATAGTTTAAGCACCTGTTTCACGACCGCGACGCTCGGTACAGGCGTTTGCGCACGAACACTGCTTGGCTTACCGAAAAGGATCAAAACGCCTGCGATCAGTCCCACCGCAATCGTCAACATACGCATACTGCTCTCCCAGATTATTCTCTTTTGCCCGTTCCGCTGCGATCCGGCCAGCCCGGCTCCAGCAAAATCAAACCGCGGTCCGCAAACAGATGGCCCGCTCGCGGGTTCGCGGGCAACCCTTTTCCGTAATTTCCACCATGCCTTAAAGACACATTTTGCTGAATACCACCATTATTTTAAGCGCGTGATCTTAGGGTCCGGAATGCTGATAGCGGTGCAGCATAAATTATATAAACCATCATTGTAGGCGTTATTTTTCAATAGTTTTCAACTGTTTCTGACGTTTTCTTAAACCTTTTTCGACGCTTTTTGAACGCAGTTTCGCTCGAATGTTCCCTATAATCCCCGAGCGTGTTCTTTAAGTCTGGAGCGTTCCAATGGTCAGTTTGATTGCCCTTATTCTCGCGTTAGCGGCATTTTCGGCGACAATTGCGGGCGTTAATTTGGTCGGCGCCGCAGCCGATGCCCCGCTGAATTTCGACATTCTCGCGGCCGGTCAAGGATTGGCAAGCCGGCTCATTCTTGAAACCGGTATCGTTGAACAGGCGGCCATGCCCCTCGGCGCGCTCGGCCTGGCAATTCCAGCCATCATTCTGTTTTTCATCGTGAAAGGCGCGTTCGGCGGCGCGCGGTAAGAATTCCTTGGCGACGGGCCTGAGTTTGAAGACGGTGCCAAGTCTCCGGCGCTGAGGGAGGCGCACACCATCCATAGACCGGAGCCCTGTAAGAATGCCCAGAACCGGAATGAACGTGGCTGCCACCCAATGCTAACTGTCTAAATGGCTGAAATCATGCGGCAGAAGGTTCTCGAAATAGATACCGCATTGCCCATTTTCTTCCCAAACTGTATGACCCGCAACGGCCGCGCCATTCGGAAACATCAGGGTCACGTTTGATGCAAGCAGTAGCCCTGCACCTTCTCGCAAACCGACACCGCACCGGGAGATATCTGCAAGCTGCACGCTCAAATTTTTCCCTGAACATGTGACCGACACGTATATGTCGGATTTGATCCTGGGATGGCGCCGGCGTTCTGATTGATCGACAGCCTCTCTTATAATGCGCGGCACTTCGTCACGAATATGTTCCGAGGAAACGACAAAACCTTTGGCGATATCACTGACGCTGGCGGCGAAGCTATTCGATTCATTGGTCATGGCCGTAACTTCCGAAATCCGTCCGGTCATATCATTCACCGCCTGGCGATTTGATCCGAGGATTGAATAGAAGTTCTCCGTCGTCCGCTGCTGTTCCTCCATTGCTGCGGCGACCGAAGCTGAGATTTCGCTGAGCTTTTCAATGCTCTCGATAATGTCTTCGATTGATGCCACGGCGCCATGTGTCGTAGATTGGATCGCTTCCACTTGCGCTGAAATCTCTTCGGCCGACCTATTGGTTTGTTCGGCCAAATTTTTGACCTCGGCCGCAACCACGGCAAATCCTTTGCCCGCGTCCCCGGCACGCGCGGCTTCTATGGTCGCGTTTAGAGCCAGCAAGTTTGTTTGATCCGCTATACCGCTGATAATGGATACAAATTCTCCGATACTTTCTGCCGCGCTAGCGAGTTCTGCAATAGTTACACGCGATTGGTTTGACCGATCCACGGCGGAAATCGTAAGGTCCCGGCCGGTTGACGTTTGCGCCGCCACTTCTGAAATTGCGCTTATCATGTCCTGGGCAAGTCCGGACGCCTGTTCGCCCATTGCCTCGGCTTCAACCGCCAAATCGGACATTTCTTGCATCGCTGTACTGGCATTGTGCATTACACTTTGCATCTCTGCTGCCTTGTCCGTGAGGGAATGCGCGGATTCGATAACCTTAAAAATTCCCTCCTCGGTTTCACTTTCGACCTGATGAGCCATCGCTTTAAGCGAATTGCGCTGGCTCTCGATAGCGCGTAATTCCGCCTGTTTCTTTTCTGCGGTGAGCTTGTTTCGACTTTCTACAGTGACAACAAAAGCCTGGGTAGCGTGCGCCAATTGTCCGATAAATGTGCGTGTCGGGTAACCGGTGGGAATCTCGACATCCGTATGGCCTTCGGACACGCTTCGGATCACTTTGCTTATTTGTTGCAACGGGCCGGTAATCGAACGCGCAATGATGTAGGCGGCTAACATTGAAACGATAATAACGAGAAGGCTCAAAATCGCTGCAAACAGGATCTCGCTATTTGACGCTCTGATAAGCGCTTGTGTATCGCTTTGAATTTGTGCCGCTATCTGATTCTCGATGTCTTTTAGACGGTTGATGCGCGTAGTCGTTTGCTGCAACCAATCACTGCCATCGATACCGTCAACCGGCTTCGTCTCGGACATTTCGAGAATGGCCTTGCGCCAGGTCATGACCTTTTCCGACTCTGGCCCACTTAGTTTTTTCTTGAACAAGAGCCGTAACTCGGGACTGGACATCGTTTCAAATTCCGACAGATAGGCGTTCTGGCGGGCAACGTACGACAAATATTTTGCGTGAAGCGCACCATCGTAAGTATCGGCATTTAAGACAGCGATGCCGATCGCCCGTTCAAGACCGGCCATCTCCTTGACCCAAATCAGATAGCGGTAGGCCAAGATATCGCTCATAAGGGAACGGTTCTCGGTTAGCCTCGACAGCATGCCGACCATATTGAGCAAATCCTCAATGATGGCTGTGTAGTATCGAACATTGCCGTCAATATTCGTTTGCAGTTGATCGATTATTTTGCGGTGAGCGGAGAGGTTTTTCAGATTGTCCGATGCGCGCTTTATCAGCCGCTGAGCATCTTTCTCCAGCAACGCCTCAATATGTCGCACCGTGTCCTGGTACTTCCCGAGAGACTTATTCGTGCGCTGTCTCTGATCTGCAACCAGCGTCCGAAATCTGTCAATTCCGTAACTCGATAACAGGCCGACAGAGACACTCCGCTCATTCTGCAATTCGCCAATAAGCCCGCTTATGCGCGTCAACGCGCGAACGACAGGCGCAATCTGCTCCAGCCGGGATGCAATCCTCTGCTTTTCAATCGTTGTGTCAGCCACAAAATAAACCATTGCGAGCAATGGAATTGCGGCGAATAAAAATAGGCGTTCAGTAATTGTAAGCTTGTGCATTCCAGTCCCAACCCCGACAAGAAACAACAATATGCGGAGTTGCAGTTATATATACGATCGTTAACAGACTCTTAGCATTGCGAAACAACTGCCTATTTTTGCGGCAAATCTGGGTTTTTTGATCTGGGATTGTATCTATTCTAGCATAATTCTACTAATACTTGCATTTTTACTCGCATACAACTTAATGGGGTAAATATGTTCTAGTTCTTGGTTGCCACGCATTTTCCGGGCGGAAAACCGCCCACACCCACCGATCAAATCAGAGGGCATGCTTTGCCTGAAAATGTTCTAGCCGACCTCGAACCAGGTGATCATTCCGCCGAGTTGATGGGCCAGCATATGGCAGTGAATCAGCCATTTTCCCGGATTGTCGGCAATGAAGGCGACGGTAATATCCTCATCCGGTTCCATATGAACAGTATCGCGCCAATGGGGGCGGACGGTGCCCTGGCTCCGGGCAACTTCCCGCACATGATGACCGTGAAAATGCATGGCATGGGGCCAGCGTGTTTTATTGGACATTTTGATCCGGACAACGCGCCCACGCGCGGCACTGAACAAAGGCGCCTTTGGCATGCCGGCGACACCGTTCAATGCCCAGACCTGCCCATGTTCGCGGGCAAGCTGGCGGGCTGGAAAATTCTTGCCCCGGTAAACCGCCTGCTCGAAAGAGCTCATCGCGCCGCCTGTCATGACGATATCTACGTCCAGGGCTTGGCTGAGATTGACATTTTCCGGAAGCGGGTTTGCCGGCAACCCATCGAAACTCTTCCTAACCTGCTGTTTCGGCGGCGCACCAGCCTTATAGACGATATGTCCGGCGATGAGCGTTTCCCGGCCCGTATCGACTTGGATCGGTGTTTTCTGCCCCGGTGCGGAAATCATATCCATGATCACGTCAATGCGTTGCCCCGGCCCTAAAAGCAAATCCTCCTTGCCGGCGTCAAATGGCGCAACGGGCTGTCCGTCCAGCGCAATAATTTTCGGGGCATGTCCGGGAAAAGAGATATTGAAAACACGCGCGGTGGCGACATTGGCAAGGCGCAATCGCACGCGTTCACCGGAGCGCACGGGCACGTCAAAAAGCGGGGCGCCATTCAATGTCAAAATATTGCCGAGCCGTCCGGCGTGGCTTCGGTCCATGAGCGAACCGAAGCTTTCGTCATGAATTTCGCCGCTATCTTTCAACCGCCAATCGTCAAAAGCCAGAACGATATCCTGATCGACCATTGGCGGCTCTCGTTCCTCGACAATGAGGACACCATTTAGGCCGCGCGCGACCTGCTCATATCCCCGATAGTGCGAGTGATACCAATAGGTGCCCGCATCCTTAGGCGTGTAGCGATAATCAAAAGTGCCACCGGGAGGAACGGCGGCCTGAGTAAGATCCGGAACGCCGTCCATGGCGTTATCGATCCGGATACCGTGCCAATGGATGGTCGTCGGCTCGCTGAGTTCATTTTGCAGTTTAACCCAGAAAGGCTCGCCCTGCTTGGCGCGCAGAATAGGGCCAGGCGAAAGCCCCTGATAGCTCCAAACATCCGTTTTGGGCTCACCTGGATCGAGAAGTTGCACGCTACTCAGCTTTGTTTTGAGCGTGTAATCAGGCGTGCCAGCCAAAGCGGGGGCTGTCAGGGACGGCATAAAGTTCGCAACCGCGCCGGCGGCAACGCCTGATAAGAGTTGCCGTCTCGATAGGTTCCATCGGCTGCGTGACTGGGTCATGATTTTTAAAGCGCTATTGCTACTGCACCGTTAGTCCTCGAAAGGATCATGGACGAGAATTGTATCCTCCCGCTCCGGGCTGGTCGACAGCAAGGCGACGGGGACTTCGATGAACTCCTCGACGCGGCGGATATATTTGATGCAGCTCGCGGGAAGGTCCGCCCAGCTTCGCGCACCTCGCGTTGATTCCGACCAGCCTTCGAGCACTTCGTAAATGGGTTGAACCCGCGCTTGGGCACCCTGTGCCGCCGGCAAGTGGTCAACCGATTGGCCATCAAGACGATAGCCGACGCAGACTTTTAGCTCCTCGAAACCGTCCAAGACATCGAGCTTGGTGAGCGCTATGCCCATCACGCCCGCGACTTTAAGCGTTTGGCGGACAAGGCACGCATCGAACCAGCCGCAGCGGCGCGCGCGGCCCGTCACCGTACCGAACTCATGACCGCGCTCGCCGAGACGCTGGCCAACCTCGTCTTCGAGTTCTGTTGGAAAGGGGCCCGACCCGACCCGCGTCGTATAGGCTTTGGTAATTCCCAGCACATAGCCGATCGCACTTGGACCGATACCGGACCCGGTGGCGGCTTGCGCCGCGACAGTGTTTGACGAGGTCACAAAGGGATAGGTGCCATGATCGATATCGAGAAGCGCGCCTTGCGCACCCTCAAATAAAATTCTCGCGCCCTCGCGCCTGCGGCGATCGAGCAACAACCACACCGTTTCTATAAAGGGCAAAATTTTCGGCGCGATCTCGGCGAGTTGTGCGTGCAATTCTTCAGCCGATATTTCCGGTTCGCTTAAGCCGCGCCGGAGCGCATTGTGATGGGTCAGAATACGCTCAATTTTTGCCTTCAGGCTCTGCAGATTCTGCAGATCCATGACCCGTATCGCGCGGCGGCCGACCTTATCCTCATATGCCGGACCGATGCCGCGTTTGGTGGTGCCAATCTTTCCGGCTCCAGCCGCGGCTTCCCGGAGCGCGTCCAGCTCGCGATGCAATGGCAAAATCAGCGTGGCATTCTCGGCGATGCGCAGATTGTCCCGGCTAATCTCGACATTCTGCGCGCGAAGCGTCTTGATTTCCTCAACAAGCGCCCAGGGGTCGATGACGACACCGTTGCCGATGACCGCGAGTTTTCCCGGACGCACAACGCCTGAGGGCAAAAGCGAAAGTTTGTATGTTGTGCCGTCAATAACGAGCGTATGGCCGGCATTATGACCGCCTTGAAAACGCACGACGATGTCCGCGCGTTCGCTCAGCCAATCGACAATTTTACCCTTGCCTTCATCGCCCCATTGCGATCCGACAACCACGACATTTGCCATATCTTCCCCGTCAAATGCTTGAAAAAGAAAGAGCCCCGGAATGCCATGCCGGGGCTTTTCTATCTTATAACGCCTGTTCTAATGCTAAGCGAGTGCAAGTTAGGTATCATATTGCTGATTGTTCCAAATAACACCACCGGTCATTGGAAATGACAGATGGGCGTTCAAGCGCCACGCAGGCTTAACCGCCATAAGGCGCGGGCCACGCAGTCGCGCTTGCCAATGGTCATTGAGCTTAGCTCAAGGACCATTGGTATGGGTCATCTCCATTCGGCAGGAAATCTCTCCATTACCAAGGACGGCCAATACCCTAAGCACCCATCTGCAACGCCGGTCTTCATTCAAATACAGGCTGTCCATGCTGCGCCAACTGGCATCCGCCGCCTATCGCAACGCCTATCTGCTGCTCGTCCTCAACATGCTGTTTTGGTCGGGCAACTTCGTGCTTGGACGCGGCGTTCATGAGCATATTCCGCCGATTGCCCTGTCGTGGTGGCGTTGGCTTATGGCCGGGATCATCATTGCGCCCATTGCCTGGCCCTACGTTCGCCGCGATTGGCCGGTGATTAAGAACCATCTTCCGATCCTCTTCTTTTTGGGCGCTGTCGGTGTCGGAAGCTTCAACTCACTGGCTTATCTGGGTTTGAACTATACGACGGCGATCAATGCTCTGGTGGTCCAGTCGAGCGGACCCGTTCTCATTGCGCTGGCCTCTTACGTGCTGTTCCGCGACCAGCTCACCTGGGGACAAGTCGCCGGAATCGCAATCTCCCTTGTTGGGGTATTGGTCGTCATCGTGCAAGGCGATTTCGGTGTTCTCGCAACGCTGGCGCTCAATATGGGCGACGGCTTGATTCTCACGGCCATGGCGTTTTGGGCGCTGTACACGGCCTTTCTCAGAAAGCGGCCGGATATTCACTGGCTGAGTTACACGGCGGTCACATTCTGGATCGGCGCGCTGGTCGTGACCCCGTTCTATATTTTTGAACATGTCGCAGTGCGTCAAATCCAGCCGACCATGACGACGCTACTTGCCGTGAGCTATGTTGCGATCTTTCCGGGCCTTCTGGCCTACGTCTTCTTCAATCGTGGCGTACAGCTTATCGGCAGCACCCGCGCCGGCGTATTTATGCATTTGGTTCCGCTGTTCGGCACCGTTCTCTCTATCGGACTTCTCGGCGAACAATTACGGCTGTTTCATTTGACCGGCTTCGCTCTCATCCTTGCCGGTGTTTGGCTGGCGTCGCAAAAGCCGCCGGCGTGAACCGAAGTCCCGTGAATAAAATTTCACAATTGGAAGCTCTGTAGCGTATTTTTTGTTTTACCGTGCTTCTTATCGGAAAACCGGTTCCCACTTTTCCGGAAGCACTCTAAAAGTGCAAAGATTTCGCCTGCACGACATGGGGTAATTTCGTCACCTGATCGAGCACCTCATCGGAAATCGGTTCATCGATTTCAATGAGGGCTATGGCGTTGCCGCCCGGCTCGTCGCGGCCAAGGTTGAACGTGGCTACGTTGACATTGTTATCCCCGAACAAACTTCCAATCGCTCCTATGAACCCCGGTTTGTCGGCATTGGTGGTGTAAATCATGTTGGCGCCAAGTTCGGCTTCCAGCTCGATGCCCTTCACCTGAATGATCCGCGGCTTGCCATCGGAAAAGACCGTTCCCGCAACCGAGCGCTCCTGGCGTTCCGTGATCACCGTCAAACGCAAATAGGTTTCATACGCCCCCTCTTGTCCGCGCGTCACTTCCTCCAGAGCAATTCCCCGCTCCTTGGCCAGCACCGGTGCGCTGACCATGTTGGCGTCCTGCAGGATGGGCCGCAAGATACCAGAGAGCGCCGCGGCCGTTAGTGCACGCGTATTCATCTCGGCAATTTCACCAGCATATTCCACACGAACGCCTATTAATCCGCTTTCGGTGAGTTGGCCGGCGAAAGAGCCCAACTGCTCGGCCAATTTAATAAATGGTTTGAGTTTCGGTGCTTCCTCGGCGGAAATGGAGGGGAAATTGACAGCGTTTGAAATTGCGCCCGTCAACAGATAGTCCGACATTTGTTCCGCCACTTGAATGGCGACATTTTCCTGCGCTTCCTTCGTCGCGGCGCCAAGATGAGGCGTGCAGATCACGTTTGGTACGTTGAAGAGAACATTATCCGTCGCCGGCTCGTCGGAAAAAACATCGAGCGCCGCGCCCGCGACATGACCTGATTCAATCGCTTGCTTCAGCGCCGGCTCGACAATCAGTCCGCCACGGGCGCAGTTTATGATGTGCACACCGGGCTTCGTCTTCGCCAGCGCACCGGCATCGATGATATTTTTCGTTTTGTCCGTCAGCGGCGTATGCAGGGAGATGAAATCCGCGCGCGCGAACAGATCGTCCAACTCCACTTTTTCGATGGCTAAATCGGCGGCGCGTTCCGGCGACAGAAACGGGTCATAGGCGACAATCTTCATTTTCAGACCAAGCGCCCGATCCGCGACGATCGACCCGATATTGCCACAGCCAATGATGCCCAGCGTCTTGCCGGTTACCTCGACACCCATGAATTTCGACTTTTCCCATTTTCCCGCATGTGTCGACGCGTTGGCGGAGGGAAGCTGGCGCGCCAATGCCAGCATAAGCGAAATCGTATGTTCGGCGGTGGTGATGGAGTTACCGAACGGGGTGTTCATGACGATGATGCCCCGCGTGGTCGCGGCTTTGATATCGATATTATCGACACCAATACCGGCCCGGCCGATCACCTTGAGCTTATCGGCCGCGGCGATCACTTTCTCCGTCGCTTTGGTCGCCGAGCGGACGGCCAGCCCATCATAATCTCCAATGATTTCGATCAGCTCGTCGCGCTCAAGGCCAACCTTGATATCAATGTCAACGCCCCTCCCCTCGAAAACAGTTTGGGCATGAGGGCTAAGCTTGTCGGAAATCAGCACACGTGGCGCCATCTTCTCATCCTTTTCGTGAAACGAGTTGGAAGTCAGCCGGCTTGAGCCCTAAGCGGCTTGCACCAGTTCGCCTTTGGCGGTGTGATAGGCCCAATCCAGCCAAGGCGTTAAATCGATGAGATCCTGTTTCTCGATCGTGGAGCCGGCCCAAATCCTCAAACCCGGCGGTGCGTCGCGGTGAGCGCCGATATCCAGCGCCACGCCTTCCGCCTCAAGCAACTGAGCCAGCCGTTTGGCGAACGCCGTCTGGTCCGCAAGTGATCGGGAGTCAATGTCTGGATCGATAATTTTGAGGCAAATCGAGGTATTGGACCGCGTCAAGGGATCCAAAGCCAGGTAATCAATCCAATCGGTCCGCGCCACCCAATCAGCGATGATTAGCGAATTGGCATCGGCGCGCGCGATCAGTGCGTCCAGACCGCCGATCCGTTCCGCCCAACCGAGAGCATCGAGATAATCCTCAACGCACAGCATGGATGGTGTGTTGATGGTCGCGCCCTCGAAAATAGCCTTGATGAGCTTACCGTCTTTTGTCATGCGGAAAATTTTCGGCATTGGCCATGGCGGCGTATAGCTTTCCAGCCGGTCTACGGCCCGGGGAGACAGGATGAGCATGCCATGAGCGGCTTCGCCCCCAAGAACCTTCTGCCAGGAATAGGTGACGGCATCGAGTTTCCGCCAATCGAGCCGCTGGGCGAAAACGGCTGACGTCGCATCGCAAATGGTAAGTCCTTCGCGTGTCGCGGCGATCCAATCAGCGTCTGTAACGCGAACGCCGGATGTCGTTCCGTTCCAGGTAAAAACGATATCGCGGGAACAGTCGACTTGGGCGAGATCCGGCAACTGGCCATACGGCGCATCGATCACGCGCACATCGTCGAGGCGGAGCTGCTTGACGGCATCCGTGACCCAGCCTTTACCGAAACTTTCCCAAGCCAGCATGTCGACGCCGCGAGCGCCGAGCAATGACCAGAGCGCCATTTCCATGGCGCCCGTATCGGAGGCCGGCACAATGGCAATGAGGTGCCCATCCGGCACGCCAAGCAGCGCACGGGTTTTATCGATGGCCAGTTTGAGCTTAGCTTTGCCGTCTTTGGACCGGTGGGAGCGGCCCAGACAAGCCTCTTTAAGATTTTCCAGAGACCAGCCCGGATGTTTGCTACAGGGGCCGGATGAAAAAAGATTGTTTTCCGGCCGCCTGGCCGGCCGTTCGATCATGGTCATAGCGCTCTACCCTTACAGATAGCTGCCCCTCGTTGGGGAGGGGTGTCCCACTGGCGGAGGTAGTCGGCTTTTAACGGGATGTCAAGGTGCGAGAGTTGTGCGCATTTAAAACATTGATCCGGGGCGATCGGCGCGCAATTATGCGCCGCGTCCGCAACCGGCATGCGTTATAAGATTCACGGGCGAAGCCGGGTGAACATCGTTTATGTATTAAAATGATGAAACCATTGAATATGGCAATCCTCACTGTAGCCGGAGTGATCGCCGCAACGCCTGCGACTGCCGGCCCGAAATCTTTAGAGGAGACCTACACTTCGTGTGGCGAAGCTTTGCGAGCGTTTCAATTTCATTGCAATGACAGACGCGCCAACACGGTTCAAAAATTTCAGGATTGCGTGATCTATCGGATGGCGATCCTCAGGTTCAAGTTCCGAGACTCCTACCGGCTTTTGGACCTCAAAGATTTCTACTGCGTGGGCAAGCCACGATCATGTCACGAAGGCATCGAGCTCGCGACGCGTGCTTGCTCAATCTATCGCGCCAGAAATCCACGAGGCGGGTTCCGCAAATGCACGAATATCGTGATGAAAAATTACGGATATCGCCAAAATAAGCATTACAATATTTTGCAAAATAAAATGGTCTGCAAATAAGAAAAGCCTGATACTGCGCCGGCCAACGCCAACCGGTCGAAACCGGCGCGAAGGAATTAATATTGCTTGCGATACCATCGGCTGGAGCCCTGCTTGCGTTTAGCGCGGCGGCGCTTGTTCTCACAATCACGCCCGGGCCGGACATGTCCCTCTTTCTGAGCCGGGCGATAAGGGATGGCAGGGCTGCGGGCTTTGCCTGCATGTTGGGTGCCTTTAGCGGTATCGTCGTGCACACCATGGCGGCCGCATTTGGTCTCTCTGCGCTTTTGGCCGCTTCCGCTCAATTGTTTTTCATGGTGAAGCTCGCAGGCGCGGCTTATCTCATTTGGCTCGCTGTTCAAGCGGTTCGTCGCGGTTCGGTGCTGACACTGAATGCGGGATTAAGCAAACGGCGCTCATTCGCGCAACATTGGCTGACAGGTCTCGGCATCAATCTTCTCAATCCAAAGATTGTGCTTTTCTTCGTCACCTTTCTTCCGCAGTTCATCTCAGCGGGCGACCCCCAAGCCCAGGGCAAGCTGATCTTTCTCGGGCTCTACTTCATGGTTTTGGCGATTCCGATTACCATCCTGATGATTCTCACCGCTGACAGGTTTGCCGCCGCGTTGAAAGCTAACCCGCGCGTTATGAAGGGGATCGATTGGCTGTTCGCGGGAATTTTCAGTGCCTTTGCAGCCAAAATCATTCTGACCCGCGCGAACTAGGCCACAGACTCATTAAATCTGATCCAGATACGGATTGAAGCGAGTTGCACGGAGGCGAGGAAATTGTCGTCGCGCTTGTCGTATCGTGTGGCGACGGCGCGGAAGTGTTTGAGTTTGTTGAAAAAACGCTCAACGAGGTTTCTGTATCGATAGAGGAAGGCGCTGAAGGCAGGTTTGCGTTTGCGACCAGGCATCGGCTTGATGTTGGCCCAGGCACCGCGTGCCGCCATCTCGATGCGCA
>BFAS01000102.1 GCA_008974985.1 bacterium MnTg02 | reverse complement strand
TGAAGGTCAGGTCTATGGCGCATTAGGAGGGATTGCGGACGGTTTGAAAACTATCCTGCCCTTGGCCATCACAGCGACATGGTTGGCAGGACAGAAGGGACGGGCCATAGCAGGACTGTCCTTGTTCCTGATTTTCTCGGCTTACAGCCTGACAAGCGCGCTGGGGCTCTACTCATTGAGCCGGGCAAATTCGGTCGGCACCGCGAATGCGGGCAAGGCCACATACGCAATTGCCAAGGAAGAAGGGGACCGCATTAAGAGCCGGCTGGACAAGCTCGGGCAAACCCGGACGGTTGGCGAAGTCGAAGGCGATATCGCAGCGGGGAAAGCGAATAAGCGATACGCCACCACCAAGGGGTGTTCGCCAAGAGAAATCACGGCAACCAAATCGCGTGCATTCTGCGATCAGTACGCACGATTGAATGGCGAACTGGCTACAGCACGCGAAGCTCAAGACTTGCGCAAACGTCTTTTGGCCGTTTCGGCGAAAATCGGCGGCATGGATTTGTCTAAGGTCCTCCGTTCTGCGGATCCACAATCTGAAGCCCTGGCGAAACTGACTGGATACAGTCCCGAAGCCGTCAGAACCGCATTGGCGGCGCTCGTGGCCGTCCTGATTGAGTTTGGAAGCGGTCTGGGATTATGGGTTGTCACGGGTGGCGCCAGCCGTCGAGAGCGCTCTGGAATACCCAAAAAGCCCATTGACAAGCATTTGACACAGGCCAGGCCGGAAACGTGCATTTCACCGCTGCCCGCCTATAGCGCGCCACGTCTCGGAAAGGACTTGTTGCCGAGCCCGGACGGCCTGCCGGTCTGCCCTATTGAGCGCTTCACCGTCACCCATATCCAGACCAAAAAGCGGGCGGAAGTCACAGCGAAAAACCTTTATGAGGCGTTTAGAAATTGGGCTAAAGAGGCCGACATACACCCGGTCAATCAAACGAAGTTTGGCCGCGCCATGGTGGATCTTGGCTACCGGAAAGAGCGCCGGGGTGGAACCGTCAGATATTTAGGAGTTGAATTATCAAGCGCGCCTGATCGTGTGACACTTCAGTAAGCTTTTAAGGTGCTCAGGGGCAAACGCTTGGGATACAAATTCGTGCGTATCCACAAGACCCTTCGCGTTACGCCAGCTATGGCAAAGAGCGCCGATGATAAGGAACCTTCTTCAGGCCATCAGGACGGCTAAATTGCCGATAATGGTTGCCGGCGTACACGCTTTAATCTTTCTTGCTCATCACCGACAGCAAGGACAGCAGACATCATTTCGGAACCGGTTTTGGCGCCGTTTCAGGTGCCACTGCTGGGGCTGGTGCTTCCATTGGAGCGTCGCCAGACGTCAAAAAATAGAATGTGACGATCGCCAGAAGAGCTGCGGCTCCCACTATCATCATCAGTCTGTTGTTTGGCATCGCACTTACCCCATCTTTCAACTTATCAGATGCTCTACAGTAGACTAAGCCGCCCAATCATCTTTTCGCTTTATGGGGCGATCTTTTTCAGTGCCCATTTGTGGTGCTTCTTTCAAATGGACTGGCAACATTAGTCACTTACCGTTCTGATAAAATCATGGCGGAATTGAGAAACATTGGGGCGAACTAGGACACTCACCCTCTAATTAGGACAGCACCCCCTATTGCATGACGCGCCAGTGGGTTTTAACGCATGCAGGAGCGCAATGGGCGGCTGATCTAGGTGATCGCCGCCCTTTTTGCTATCGGAGCGCTTTCGGAATTAAGCGTCTAATTTTCATCTCGGCGTCTATTGCGCAATCGGCGTTCTTGCGGATTCGCTCGGCGCAACTCTCAAGATAAAATTCCATTACCATGAGTTGCTCCTCAAAACGAGAAAACAATTCCCCATCGGAATCCGCGTCGTCTAAATCACATATGAATTTGGACACCATATTCGCCCCCCAGTCGACTTTCTCGCTGTCGCAGCCAAGTTGGTTGACCGCATGATCAAGCTTTTTCATTTCAGAACGAAAGTCGATCCGTTCCGCTTTATCGTCTTTGATCAAAACTAAGGGGATAGGTTCTGAAATCTTGTCAGCGGCCGCGGCCAATGGAACGGCCTTTGCCTTCTTCGGCGCTGCTTTCTTTGATCGTGTTGTGGTATTCGATTTGGTAGCCATGATTCCAATTCCCTTTTCAATTGGGGTTGTGGTCAGACCCGTGCCGGTGCTCATAACGCTGGCATGGGCCGTTTGATATCCAACAGGTTTAACTGATTCGCTTTCGCGCGCATTAACGGCGGAACGCCGGGCAATTCTCACAAATTGGGCGACATTGGAGGCTCTACAGCCCCAGCGCCAACAGCCCAACAAAAAAAGTCTGTAGTGTTACCCCTATGACACCCCGAGAGATTTTGGTGCTTTATACAGCGACGAGAAAACGGCTAAGTCTTTGAATTAATTGGCCCGCTCCACAGGGTTCGAACCTGCAACCTTCGGGTTCGAAGCCCGATGCTCTATCCAGTTGAGCTAGGAGCGGTACGCAACTTAATCTAGGCGACAAATTCGGCTGGTTTTCGGCGCTCTCGACGATGTCATAGAGAACCATCCAGAATTCGCCCGTAGTGAACGGAATTTCGGTGCAAGCCAAGCCACCCAGGCAATATCCAAACTATTCGCGGATAAGTCCTATAACATATTTGATCTGTGAATATTTAATGATGGTGCCAACTGGCTTCTCGGAAATGTAATGCCAGGTTCGGAGGGGATATTTGACGGCATAAACAGTCATGCGACGATCTGTTCGTGCGTGGCGCTTCAGTTTCCAATGGTGATACATATGCGCACTATTGAGGTAAGCTTGTCCGCGTGCTTAGAGTCGGAAATATAGAGCCACATGGTCGGCTTATCGAATGAGCGAGCGTGCCTATGAGCACTGAAGCGGCGCAGAGCAAGACAGACCAACACCGATCCCAATTTTCAGGGCGCAGCAATATCACCGCCCACTATCTCACAGACGAAACGGCGCTCGTAAATGCGCTCATTGAGAAAGCCCGGCTGAGCAGAGCCGAAAACCGCAAGGTTGAAGATATTGCCCGCCAGCTCGTTCAGGCCGTTCGGGTGGGGCGGCGCCGGTTTGGCGGGATCGATGCCTTTATTCATGAATATGGGCTGACGACGGAAGAAGGCATCATCATGATGTGTCTGGCGGAAGCGCTGTTGCGCATCCCCGACGCGGGAACCGCCGATCAGCTCATTGCCGATAAGATCTCAGAGGGGGATTGGGCCGGTCATTTGGGCCGCTCTGACTCGCTTTTCGTAAATGCCTCAACGTGGGGATTGATGCTTACCGGACGGCTTATCGATTTGCGGCGCACTGAGACGGGCGACGCCGCAGGTCTGATTAAAAGGCTTGTCGGGCGGAGTGGTGAACCGATCATCCGCGAGGCGATGCGTCATGCCATGCGGATTCTCGGCGATCAGTTTGTGCTTGGCAGGACGATCAAGGAAGCGATCGGCAAGGCGCGCGCCTATGAAAAGCGCGGCTACCGATTTTCCTACGATATGTTAGGCGAGGCCGCTTGGACGGCGGCGGACGCAAAACGCTATTTTGTCCGATACCAGGACGCTCTTGAGGAAATTGCTTCGGCAGCCGGCGCGCCGGTGCAGCGGGATTTTCGCACACTCATGGTGCGGCCCAGCATTTCGGTCAAACTGTCGGCTCTTCATCCCCGTTTCGAACCAGCCAAGGAAGTTCGTGTTCGCCGAGAGGTTCTTCCAAGGTTGTTAAAACTCGCCCATACCTGCCGGGATCATTGGCTCGCTCTGACCATTGACGCCGAGGAGGCAGACCGCCTAGACCTCACCCTTCAGATTTTGGCGGATGCCTTCGCCGATCCCTCCCTCGATGGATGGGATGGATTGGGCATCGCCGTGCAAGCCTATGGCAAACGCACGCTGCCGGTGTTGGAGTGGCTTGATGCCCTTGCAGCGGCTGCCGGCCGCCGGATTCCGGTGCGGCTTGTAAAGGGCGCTTATTGGGATAGCGAGATTAAGTTCGCGCAAGAGCAGGGTCTCGATGGCTATCCCGTGTTCACGCGCAAAGTGAATACGGATATTTCCTATATCGCGGCCACGCGCTATCTGCTCGATCAGTCCAAAACCATCTACCCGCAATTTGCAACCCACAATGCCCGCTCGGTCGCGACCGTGCTGGCTCTCGCACCGGAGAAAGGGACCTACGAGTTTCAACGGCTTCATGGCATGGGGGAGGGGCTCTATAACGAGATTGCTCCCGAGAATGCCTATGGCCAACCTTGCCGTATCTATGCGCCGGTGGGCGGGCATGAGGATCTGTTGGCCTATCTCGTTCGCCGCCTTCTCGAAAATGGCGCCAATGCCTCCTTCGTCCATCGCATTGCCGATGATGAAGCGCCGATTGGCGCCATCATCCGCGATCCGGTGCACCGCATTGCAGGCGACGAGGAAAAGGCCCATCCGCATATCCCGTCACCGCCGGATCTCTTCGCGCCATCGCGCCAAAACAGTCAGGGGCTGCCGCTTTGGCAGAACGAGCTTCGCGGTCAACTTGCCGCCGAAATGGAGGCTTGGGCGGATCGGGCGATTGAGGCGGGACCCATTATCGATGGCGTCGTGATGAACGAAGGGGGTGACATGCGGCGAGCACCCTATGACCGGCGGATAATAATCGGGCAATGCGCTTCCACGGATCCCGGCCTTGTTGACAACGCGGTGCGATCGGCGTTGCAAGCTGGCGAGCGCTGGGACCGCCTTGGCGGTGAGAGCCGTGCGAATATATTGGAGACAGCGGCGGATCTTTATGAGACCAACCGGCCAAGGCTGATGTCGCTGCTCGTGAGGGAAGCAGGAAAGACGTTGGCGAACGCCTTGAGCGAAGTTCGCGAGGCCGTGGATTTCTTGCGCTATTATGCCGCCGAAGCGAGAGTAAACTTCACGGCTGCGGAAGATCTTGGCGGGCCAACGGGCGAACGGAATAGTTTAACGCTGCACGCAAGAGGCGTTTTCGCCTGTATCTCGCCGTGGAATTTCCCCCTGGCGATTTTTACCGGTCAAATCGCGGCGGCTCTGGCGGCTGGCAATGGAGTTGCCGCGAAGCCAGCTGAACAAACGCCGTTAATCGGGGCTCTCGCTGTACAGTTGCTGCATGAGGCGGGTGTGCCTGCCGAGGTCCTTCAGTTCCTGCCGGGCCCTGGAGATGTTGTCGGTGCGCGGCTTGTCAGTAACCATCAACTATCCGGCGTGGCTTTCACGGGCTCTACGGTGACGGCAAAAGCCATCAACGTAGCGCTTGCTGAGCGGACCGGTCCGCTTGTTCCCCTCATCGCCGAGACCGGTGGCATAAACGCAATGATTGTCGACTCGACGGCGCTGCCGGAACAAGTTGTCCGCGATGCGGTGGCGTCGGCATTTGACGGCGCCGGGCAGCGCTGCTCCGCGCTCCGCCTTCTTCTGCTGCAGGAGGACATCGCGGATCGCATGTTGGAAATGCTGATCGGCGCGATGCAGGAGCTTCAGCTCGGCGATCCGATGGATTACGCGACTGATATTGGTCCGGTGATTGATGATGAGGCGGCGGCACATCTCGAACAGCATAAGAGCCATATGCGTGGCATTGGACAGGAGCTGATAAATCTAAGTGTCCCGGAAGCCTGCGCGCACGGTGCCTTTGTCGGACCGGCGCTTTACGAAATTGAAGAGATAGGAGTTTTAAAGGAAGAAGTGTTCGGGCCGATCCTGCATGTGACGAGGTACCGGCCGGAAGATCTGGGCGGTGTATGCGAGGCGGTTAATGCGCTGGGCTATGGTTTGACGCTTGGAGTACACAGCCGGATAGCCTCGACCGTTGATTTCATTGCAGAGCGGATGCATGTCGGCAATATCTATGTCAATCGCAACCAAATTGGCGCCGTGGTCGGCGTGCAGCCCTTTGGCGGTGAAGGCCTATCGGGAACGGGACCGAAGGCGGGAGGCCCAAATTATTTGCAACGGTTTGCTGTCGAGCGTGTGCGCAGCGAGGATTTGACCGCTTCCGGCGGAAACGCGACTTTGCTCTCATTGCGGCCGGATATGACGGAGTCCTCCGGATAGCGTCCTCCAAATTGGCGTCTGCCCCATAATTGTGCAGAAGGATCTGTTAGTGTTGGGATTGCAGAGCCGTGGCGTAAAGACCATTTTATAAAGCAAGGTCGGCATTGGCCCTATTGATGGGCATCAACTATGCTTGGGCCGGAATATTTTGAGGAGCGGTTTTTCGCATTCTTAATGAGCAGCGATCGCAAAACGCCTACAAAGCAAGACGAGCAAGACCAAGACGTTGCCGATGCTCCGTCTGAGGCCTCCGACGTGGACGTTTTTCTGCGAAGGGTCCAGGCCATGACGCCAGCCGCAACGTCTGGTGCCAGAGGCCGTTTAATATTCGCCATGGACGCCACGATGAGCCGGCAGCCGACATGGGATATGGCGCTCGGCATGCAGGCGGACATGTTCCGGCAAGTCAAAGCCATCGGTGGACTTGATGTGCAGCTTGTTTATTTTCGCGGTTTCGGCGAATGCCGCGCTAGCAAATGGGTCGATGATCCAGAAGCGCTTGCCAGCCTTATGACCCAGGTCAGTTGCCGCGGCGGACATACTCAAATCGGCAGAGTTCTGAGCCATGCACGCCAGGAAGCAGAAGAGGAGCAGATCGGCGCCATGGTCTATGTTGGCGATTGTATGGAAGAAGACATCGATGATGTCGCTCAGAGCGCCGGTGAGCTTGCCCTTCTAAAGGTTCCCGTATTTCTATTTCAGGAAGGATACGAGCCCCATGCGGAAGCAGCGTTTCGAGAGATTGCCCGGCTCACCCATGGCGCTTATTGTCGCTTCGGGCCGGGGTCGGCCGCGGAACTCAGAGATCTTTTGACGGCCGTCGCGGTCTATGCGGCCGGGGGGCAAAAGGCGCTTAGAGATTATAGTCGCGAGCAGGGCGGATCGTCCCGGCTTTTGCTAGAACAACTCGATTAATCCAAGGCCGAGCAATGCCCTATATTCTTCTTGGTCTTGCAGCGCTGGTGCTGTTTCTGGTTGTGAGGCGGTCTTTTGCAAAGGCCAATCCCGCAACGTTGGCGAATAGCATTAGAAAGATTGGCGGCATCCTGGCCCTTATGGGGGCTGTGTTGTTCTCCTTTACCGGGAAATTTATAGCAGCAGTTCCGCTCGCGATTTTTGGGTTGGGATTGCTAAAAAAAGGGGTGTTTGCCGGATTTCCTTTTCCAGGCAGCGGGCCTAAGTCGCCGGGCCAGCGCTCCCGGGTACGGACGGAATTTTTGGAAATGATTCTCGATCACGATTCCGGCACTATGAATGGGCGTATTCTTAAAGGCCGTCATCAGAATAAGGACCTTTCGGAGCTTTCTCTCACCGTAATTTTATCCCTCTGGCAGGATTGGCGGGGGCAAGATCAACAAAGCGCACGGCTGATCGAGGCCTATCTCGACCAAAACCATGCTGGTTGGCGGGAAAAGGTCGGGTACTTCTCTGACGATGAGCAGGAAAATGCTGGGTCGTCAGCGGCTGCCGGTAGCGGACGGATGACGGTTGACGAAGCCTATGACATTTTAGGACTAACGCACGAAGCAAGCCACGCCGATATTCAAAAAGCGCACCGGGCACTTATGAAAAAGGTGCATCCGGATCAGGGCGGATCAACCTATCTCGCCGCAAAAATCAATCAAGCCAAGGATCTATTGCTCGATCTTATGAATTAGGTTTGCGATGAGACCCTTTGCGATTAATTGACCCGCGAAATAAAGCACGCGATAGCGCGCTTTTTAAGCTTAGCGCAGGTCGTGCGTGCTTGGGTCTCTGTAAATGCCACGAACCGTGCGCGGATCAGTTTAATCGTGGGGTCGGAATGACGAATTGTAATCGACGGATGCCCCTGCAGAAGATCCCCGGCTTTCGATAATATGAGCTGCAATTTTTCCCGCGCCAGGGTTGCATCGCCGTAAGCGCCAATCTGAACGTGGTATGGCCCTGTTGCAGCGGCGGCGGTCGCTGCTTTGAGTTTCCGGGCTGGCGGCCTCTTGTCTCCAGTCGTCCCGTCCCGGGAGCCTTCCGCCGCGAGGCGTTTCGCACGGGTCTTTGTTTTCGGCGCTGCGATGCGTATGGGTTGGCGTGGCGATGGCTTATAGGCAGCCGGCGCTTGCCGCCGCGCGACTTTGGCGGGAGGCTGTTTCTTTGGATTGTAGGAGACCGCTTTCCTGAAGGAACGTGACAACAGGTTCATCATATTCACGTCACGTTTTTTAGCCGATTTTCCACCGAGCACAACGGCTATGAGATGTTTGCGCTTGCGGCGAACGGAGGCCGCCAAATTGAAACCAGAGGCGCGGGTGTAACCGGTCTTGATGCCGTCCGTTCCTCTGTATTTGAAAAGAAGCCGATTGTGGTTTTTATATTTGCGTCCGCGATAGGTGAAAGTGCGCGTTGCAAAGAAACCGTAATAGGACGGGAAATCCGTCATGAGCCGTATTGAGAGCGTTGCCATGTCGCGCGCTGTCGTCACTTGCTTGCTATTTGGCAAACCGGATGCATTGCGGAACTGGGTGCGCTTCATGCCCATCTTATGGGCTTTGACGGTCATCGCCCGGGCAAATGCTTGTTCGGTACCCGCTAAATTTTCAGCCACCGCAACCGCCACATCATTCGCCGATTTCGTGACAAGAGCACGTATCGCGTCTATGACGCGAATGCGATCACCCGCCTTCAGACCGAGACGGGAAGGCGCCTGATTGGAGGCGTTGGCCGTTACGATAAATTCAGTTTTCAAGCCGATGGTTCCCGCTTTCAACTCCTCAAAAAGAAGATACAGCGTCATCGCTTTTGTAAGGGACGCCGGATAGCGTTGCCGGTCGGCGTTTCGGGAATAGAGAACCTTGCCCGTATGCTTATCGATAACAATCGCGGCATAGGCGGGCGCCGCCTGAACTTGGCCACTTGGTCCACTTCCTAAACCGACGCTTAAAAGGACCGCTAAAAGAGTCCAATGAACAAAGGGCTTAATACGCAACAGAAGAGAAGTATGGTCCACCGCACTTTTCCGCATTTTCAATAATTTACCCAATATCTTTCAGCCGCAGTATTTGCGGGTTTCCAACGCTTAAAATTGCTCAGCCGAATTAATGCGGCCCCACCGCGGTTCAGAGCAGACCTGTCTAAATCATTCTACTTTGGCGGATTTTTGACATGCCCCTTTTTATCGCACGGCGAGCGACGATAAGTGAGATTAGCGCGAGCCCGTTAGGAACCCGTTAACCTACACGGACACTCAAATGGTGCGATGCAAAAAGAATCTTGACAAAAATTGTGCAGCGCATATATATATTGCACTGCAACATAGAAATGAAGACGGATAAGGTGTTGGCTGAATTCGTGCGGCCTTAGATGAAGGAATGCAAGCTATGAATAATTTTGATGATATGCAGAAACTTGGCAAGACAGGTTTCGACGCCTCGATAAAGAGCTTTGGCGAGGTTAATAAGGGCATGCAAGCGGTTGCCACCGAAGTAAGCGGCTACAGCAAGAAGGCTTTTGAGGACGGAACGGCAGTGTTTGAGAAGCTTCTCGGCGCTCGTACACTGGACCAAGCCGTTGAAATCCAGACAGAGTATGCCAAGCAAGCATACGAGGATTATGTTACTGGACTGACGAAGATCGGCGAACTTTACACGGGTCTAGCAAAAGACGCTTATAAACCGGTCGAAAAAGCGATCAGCAAGAACGCACGGTAGTCATAAGCCCCTCACATTTTTCTGAACTGATTGAAGGCCCGGTCTTGCGACTGGGCCTTTTTTTTGGGGCCTAAAACCTTATTTTTGTTTGGGTGTCGTTTTGCTGCCCCATGAAGCCTTATGTTCGATTCGATACGTGTCAATGATTTGCCGCGCTGGCTATCCTGGCGCTACAATGTGCGTCGTCATTACACGAATGTTTGGGAGTTTGTTGTAAAATAGACGATCTGCGAAGCCCTTGGAGTCCGGACGCAGAGATTAAGACTTTGGAGTTTGGGAGACGATGATCAGGCCAAGACTGTCAGATGATGATAATAAGGACGGCGACGGCGATGCTGGTACGGGGATCATCACAAAAACTCGGACCAAAACGAAGAAGCCGAGTCTTTACAAGGTACTGCTCCTGAACGACGACTATACGCCGATGGAATTCGTCGTTTATGTTCTCGAACGCTTCTTTAACAAAGGCCCCGAGGACGCGACAAGGATTATGCTTCATGTCCACAATAAAGGCGTGGGTGTGTGTGGCGTGTTTACATATGAAGTCGCTGAGACGAAGGTTGCGCAAGTGATGAGTTCTGCAAGACAGCATCAGCATCCGCTACAATGCACTATGGAGAAGGAGTAATACCCCCCGTGCCATCATTCTCGTCCAGTCTTGAAGAAGCTCTTCATCGCGCGCTCGAGTATGCCAATGAGCGCAGCCATGAGTATGCGACGCTCGAGCATCTTTTGCTTTCGCTGATTGATGATCGCGATGCTTCCGCGGTCATGCGTGCCTGTAATGTCGATATCGACGTGCTCAGGGAAAAGCTGCTCGATTATGTCGATACCGAACTCGATAATCTCACAGTTGATGAAGATTCCGAGGCGCAACCGACAGCTGGCTTTCAGAGAGTGATCCACCGTGCCGTTATTCATGTGCAATCATCTGGCCGGGAGGAAGTGACAGGCGCAAACGTGCTTGTTGCCATATTCGCGGAGCGTGAAAGTCACGCCGCCTTCTTCCTGCAAGAGCAGGATATGACGCGCTTTGACGCCGTTCAGTATATCTCTCACGGCATCGCCAAGCGGTCAGGCATGTCCGAGCCGAAGGCTGTTCGCGGCGTCGATGATGATGCAGCGACAGTCGAAGGCGGTGAGGACAAAAAGCGCAGTGCCGACGCCTTGGAATCATATTGCGTTGACCTCAACCAAAAGGCGCGCGAGGGGCGTATCGACCCGCTGATCGGCAGGCACGACGAAATTATGAGAACGATCCAAGTTTTGTGCCGCCGGCAAAAGAACAACCCACTCTTTGTCGGCGAACCGGGTGTCGGAAAAACCGCAATCGCCGAAGGATTGGCGCGCAAAATTGTTCATCGGGAAGTCCCCACGGTTCTGGAAGAGTCGACGATTTTCGCGCTCGATATGGGTGCTCTTCTTGCCGGGACCCGCTATCGCGGTGATTTCGAGGAACGGCTGAAGGCGGTCATGCGGGAAATCGAAGCCCATCCCGGCGGGATTTTATTTATCGACGAAATTCATACGGTGATCGGCGCCGGTGCGACCTCCGGCGGCGCCATGGATGCATCAAATTTGCTGAAGCCGGCATTGCAAGCCGGGGTGCTCAGATGCATCGGGTCGACAACCTATAAAGAATATCGTCAACACTTTGAGAAGGACCGGGCGCTGGTTCGACGTTTCCAGAAAATTGACATCAAGGAACCGACGGTTCCGGATGCAATTGAGATTCTCAAAGGGCTAAAACCTTATTTCGAGGACTTCCACAAAATCCGGTACACCAATCAAGCAATCAAATCGGCTGTCGAATTGTCCGCTAAATATATTCATGATCGCAAATTGCCGGACAAAGCCATTGACGTGATCGATGAGACGGGCGCATCGCAAATGCTCGTTCCGGAGTCGCGCAGAAAGAAGACGATCGGTGTCAAGGAAGTCGAGTCGACGATCGCCACGATGGCCCGCATTCCACCGAAAACGATTTCTAGGTCGGATTCAGAGGTCTTACGAAATCTTGCTCTAGATCTGAAACGGGTCGTGTTTGGTCAGGACCAAGCCATCGATGCGCTGTCGTCCGCGATCAAATTGTCGCGCGCCGGATTGCGGGAGCCGGAAAAACCGATCGGCTGCTATCTGTTCTCGGGCCCCACCGGTGTGGGTAAGACGGAGGTTGCCCGGCAGTTGGCGAACTCCCTCGGTGTCGAGCTTCTCCGTTTTGATATGTCGGAATATATGGAGCGCCATACAGTTTCCCGTTTGATAGGCGCGCCTCCGGGTTATGTCGGCTTCGATCAGGGCGGACTTTTAACCGATGGCGTTGATCAGCATCCTTATTGCGTGTTGCTGCTTGACGAGGTTGAGAAAGCGCATCCCGACCTCTTCAATATCTTGTTGCAGGTCATGGATCACGGCAAGCTCACCGATCACAACGGCAAGAGTATCGATTTTCGCAATGTCATCTTAATCATGACCACCAATGCGGGTGCCGCCGATATGGTCAAGGCGCCGATTGGCTTTAACCGGTCCAAGCGTGAAGGCGACGATGAGGAAGCGATAAACAAGCTCTTCAATCCAGAATTTCGTAATCGCTTGGATGCCGTCGTGCCGTTCGCCAGCCTGCCGACCGAAGTTATCGCCAAGGTGGTTGAGAAGTTTATCTTCCAGCTTGAAGCTCAATTGCAGGATCGCAATGTGACGATTGAGCTTTCCGACGAGGCGAACGCATGGCTAGCCGACAAGGGTTACGATGAGCGCTTTGGTGCGCGCCCGCTTGCACGTGTCATTCAAGAGTATGTCAAGAAGCCGCTTGCAGAAGAATTGCTATTTGGCAAACTGGATGGCGGTGGGACGGTTCGCGTAGTCGTGAAGGAGAAGGATGGGGCGAAAGCTCTCGATTTCGAATTCGTGGCCCCGACGCCCCGCCAAAAGCAAACACCAAAAAAGAAGCCCAAGCCCAAGTCCAAACCCAAGGCAAAAGCGGTCGCTGAAGCCGGCGTGGTCGGGGGCAGGAGGCCGCGTAGCAGCAGCAAAAAAGGCGAGAGCCCTGTTCCAAAGGTCCCGCTTCCGCCCAAGAAATAGGCGCTGTCATTGACAGGTGGTCCCGATAATCTATCCGCTCCTGCTTGGGCGCGCGGAGCCGGGTGGGGGCAAGCATTTTTTCAGGGCGTAAAGCGGCTGCCATCGACCCCGGTTTTGGTTGTCATATGCACCTTTATCGGCTTTGGAGCGCTTGCCCGTGAGACTGGATTGACGCTGGGTCAGGCCGCTTTCCTTAATTTCATTATGTTTGCCTTGCCAAACCAAGTGGTTCTCGTCGATCAGATAGCTCATGGTGCAACGCTCGCGACCGCATTCTTCGCCGTATTGCTCGCCGGCGTTAGGCTCTTGCCTTTGACGGTATCGTTGATGCCGCTTCTCAACGCGGAACGCGCCAGTCTGAAGTGGCGCTTGCCACTGATGGCGCATTTTATTGCCATCACGGTTTGGGTCGAATCCATGAGGCGCCTTCCACAAATTCCCTCCAACCTCAGAGTCCCATATTTTTTCGGTTTTGGTTTGGCGCTTATGGCGGCGACGCTGCTTGGGACTGTCCTCGGTTATTCGCTGTCCGCAAACGTACCAACGTCACTCGCCGCTGTTCTGCTTTTTTTGACGCCAATCTACTTTTTCTTATCCCTTATCATTGTTGTCCAAACCCATATGGACAAAGCGGCAATCATATTGGGTCTCATACTTGGTCCGATTTTCTTCTTCTTGATGCCTGGATTTGATTTGCTACTCGCAGGCCTGGTTGGTGGAACGTTAGCCTATGGAGGCGCACGATGGGCGGGCAAGCGGGACTAGATTTGGGGACTGGAATTTGGCCCTATGTTTTCCTGTTGGGCATAGGATTTCTTGCAACGGAGCCCTGGCGGTATCTAGGCGTATTTCTGGCGCGCCGCGTTGATATCGAAAGTGAGATTCTGAAATGGGTGCGGGCCGTATCGACTGCGTTGGTCGCGGGATTGGTGGCGCGGATGCTTTTGTTTCCCGCCGGAGCTCTCGCGGAAGTGCCGTTACTTCTGAGACTTTCTGCCTTCGCGATTGGCGCTCTTGGGTTCTTCTTGTTTCGTCAGACCATGATAATAGGCGTTGCTTTGGGTGCCGGCGCGATATTTCTAGGCCAATATATTCAATAAGCGCGTGAGATTTAGTTGTGCCAGAGCATTTTCAGGAAAAGTGTGTGCGGTTTTCCGCCCAAAAAAAATGAGTGGAAACAAAGAACAAGAGCATATTTGGTGAACTGAAGTTCATCAATTATGCTCTCGAATTGGCGCAAAATTGCTCCGTCAGAATGGCTCGGTATTCTTTAGAAGGGCTCTAGCGTGCTCAATGGAGAGGACCTCTTTCACATATAGATCCGTGGCTGATTGCTGGTCGCTGGCGCTGATAATAGGTCTCCTATTGGCGATCGGACCTTTGTTCGCGCCGATCGCGGCCGTTGCGGAAAATCATCCAGATGTTCAAAAACCGGGCGATCCGCCTGAGCGTTTTAAAGGAATGCCTTTTCAGACGTTCCTTGCCAGCGGTGACTATATGACGGCGCTTCGTGAGCACGCTCTGAACTATGAACGGAAATATGGTCCCTGCGCGACGCCTGAATTTGCCGGCCGTTTGAATGTTGGGCGTGCTTCGTTTGCAACGACCATTTCAGACCATGGGGTGCCGCCGCAATGGCTGGAAGTCGTGAAAATTACGGGATGCGACGATCCATTTCCCCGCAATATCTTGGTTATGATTGTCGAGGGTGAACTCCGCTACTTCCCCCTGCTTCTCGGTAAAAGCATTAGCCGCACTGACGCCATTTTGCAGCGGGACGTCGTTCGTTCTGTCATTTTGTCGGAGCGAGCAGTTGCACAGAGGTCAGGATGTTCCAAATCGGACAAAGTGCGGCTCTTAAGTGCTGTTCTTCTCCATCAGAAAAAGAGCGGGGCTAGCACGATTTGGGAAGAAGGTTGGGCACTTCAGAATTGCCACGGCCGGAAATTACTTAAAATCCATTTTAAGACATCCCCTGAAGGAGGTACGGATTTCGTAATTGAACAGCATCCTAAGAACTAATGAGAAGTGGCGTCTTGCCGACAAATTCATCGCGATCAACCTGTTTGATCAGAAAATCCGCCACATCCGTTCGGGTGATGAAACCTCCCTGCCAGTCCTTTGGATTGATCAATGCGCGGTAGGTCCCGGTTTTCGGCAGCCTTGTCAAATAGCCGGGGCGAACGATCACCCAGTCGAGGCCGCTTGCCTGGATTATCTTTTCTTCCAAATCCTTGTCCTCGTAAATCGTGCCAAGGAACAGGGGTTGAAAGAGGCGGCTATAGAGGGGCCCGCCAGTGCCACGGCTATCTCCCGCTCCAATTCCTGTGACGGCGATAAGTTTCCGGACGCCTTTGGCTTTCATAACCTCGGTAACGGTCCGTGCTGTTCCCGAAAAGAGATGCACATGTTGTAAAGTTGGTGGCGTTCCAAGTGTCGTAATCACCGCATCGATATTTTCGACAGCTTCATCGACCGCTTGCCGGTCGAGAGCACTCGCCGATATTTTTTCAAGAGAGGGATGTGTAATCGCAATGTCATTTGCCGAGCGGGCGAAGGCGCGGATCTGATGTCCCGCTTCGAGGCCGATCTTGACCGCTTCCAAACCAATACCCCGGCTTGCGCCGATAATGAGCAGGCGTGCCATGAATGGCGGATCTCCTGTGCTTGGCTCACCACTGCTGGCTAGGCAGTATGGAATGAGGCAACGAACCGATCCAGCTTAGCTCATCGCGAGCGCCGCGCGAATTTTCTCCGCATGTATTACAAGCACGTCATTGTCGCCCATCTGACCGGGCGGGCGAAGCGGAACTCCGTCATGTCGAGGCAGAATATGGAAATGCAAGTGAAAGACAATCTGCCCAGCTTCGGCTTCATTGAATTGCTGGACGAGTAGACCCGGAGCGTCGAAAGCTGTCATGGCTGCCCGGCCGATCGTTTTGACGACGGCGATTGTCGTCGCGAGATCCCCATCGGAGGCGTCGAGAAGATTGCGGGATGGCGATTTTGGGATGATAAGCGTATGTCCGTCGGCGCGTGGCATAATGTCCAAAAAGGCGAATGTGTTCGTATCCTCATAGATTTTGTGACATGGCATTTCTCCGCGAAGAATTTTGGCAAAGATATTATCCTGGTCGTAAGCCATTGAATGGTTCCCTCTTTGGTATATGACCCTTCGAGCCAAACTGTCCTATCGAGCTTTGCGGTAAGGTGAAAGGCCTGCCAGAGCCTCAGCCTCCATGTCGCTATAGCTGCGTTCGTGCTTTAGAAAGTCCGCCACGGCGGCGCGAAAACGCGGATCCGCAATATAGTGCGCGCTATAGATGGTGCGTGGTGTGTATCCGCGGGCCAGCTTATGAGGACCCTGAGCGCCCGCTTCGACATGTTTGAGACCATTGGCGATTGCATAGTCCATGGCCTGGTAGTAGCAAGCTTCGAAGTGCAGGAATTTGTGGTCCTCGACGCAGCCCCAATAGCGGCCATAAAGCGTATCGCCACCGATAAGGTTGAGGGCGCCGGCGATGATGCGCTCGTTCCTCTGGCAAACAACGAGCAAAATGCGGTCGGCCATGCGTTCGCCGAGAAGGCTGAAAAATTCCCTGTTGAGATAGGGGCTGCCCCATTTGCGGGCTCCGGTGTCTATATAGAAGCCGAAGAAAGTATCCCAATGCTTCTCAGTGAGATCCGATCCTGTGATCCACCGAATGGAAATATTGTGAGTATCGACCTCCCGGCGTTCTTTACGAATTGTCTTGCGCTTTCTTGAGGTCAATGTTTCGAGAAACTGTGCGAAACAATCAAAACCCTGATTGTGCCAGTGAAACTGCTGGTCGGTGCGTTGCAGAAACCCATAATCGCCGAGACGCTTCCACTCCGGCTCGGTCAAGAAGTTTAAATGTATGGAGGATGTCTCTGTGCGGTTGCAAAGTTCCAGCGCGCCACTCAGAAGTAATTGTTCGCGGTGCTCAAAATCTTCCGAAGGTGGCACGAGCAAACGCCTGCCATTGACCGGCGTGAAGGGGACCACCGATAGGAGCTTCGGGTAATAGGCACCGCCAGCCTGCTCATAAGCGTCAGCCCAGCCATGGTCGAAAATATATTCACCGCGACTATGGGATTTCAGATAGTAGGGCATGACGCCTTCAATATTGCCCGCATCGTCTTCGAGTACCAGATGTTGAGGGCTCCAGCCGGCGCGCGGGCTCACACTGCCCGAGTCCTCGAGTGCTGAGAGAAAAGCGTGCGATATGAAAGGGTTATAAGTCGCCTGATCCGGGTTCGCGCAGGCGTCCCAGGCTTCGGGATTGATCGATGCGATGTTTGACTCGACGCGAATGATCCGGTCGTGAGATTCACTCATACCTGCAACACCACTCACCCTAGCGTCTTTTCGTTTTTGATTGACTCAAAAACAGACCCTAGTTTTTTGATTTTACGTGCTTCTTATCGGAAAATCGGTTTCCACTTTATCCGGAAGCACTCTATTTCTTCACAATTTGCCGAATATTACTGCTTCGAGCAGTTCGAGTCAGGGTCGGAAGTCCTCGAAAATAATTGCATCGGCCCACTTTGCGGCTCGCTTGCGTTCGTCCTTGGTGCGGATCGTCCAGGTCAGGAGCTTGAGACCAAAAACGTGCCGCGCAACGAGGGGGGCGAACGCAGGCAACCCACTGATATCGTATGCGATGAACCCTGGTTTTGCGATTCCGCTCTTTAAGAGGTGGCGAAACAGAAAACGTTGCCGCCAAGTGAGCATACTCTTATCGTGCGGGTCGCGAAAACGTTCCGCCACAAGACCGCGTGGAATTTTGGGAAAAAATTTGGCAAAGTCCGCCATAAGACGCGGATCGAACGACATGATAGCCGTGTGACCTCGATAGGATTCAAGAGCGGCACCAATAGATTTCACAAATTCCAATTGGTTCCCGGACCAATCGCTTTTGACTTCAATTATGAGTGGGACCCGGCCACTTACGATCTCCAATAACGCCGCGAACGATAACAGATGGTCGTCGCTATTTTTGTAACCAATATTTGTCAATGTCTGGACGGATTGCGATCTTAAAGGTCCTGCCTGGCCAGTGAGCCGGTCAAGAACGGCATCGTGAAAGACAATGGGCCGATTGTCGCGCTCAGGCCGCAGATCGACTTCAATGGCGTAATCATTTTCGAGCGCGGCTTCGATGGCCGATGCCGAATTTTCGATAATACCGCGTCGAGAATCATGCAGACCACGATGCGCGATGGGCCGGCAAAGCCAGTCGAGATCCGTCATGTTGACTGCATGCGGTTAGGTTATGGCAAAAAGCGCGTCGACCTCGACCGCCGCATTAAAGGGCAGGCTGCCACAACCAATGGCGAAGCGCGCATGGCGGCCGATATCGCCAAACACGGCAACCATCAGGTCCGAAGCCCCATTAATCACAGCCGGATGATCCGAAAATTCGGGTACGGCATTTACGAAGCCACCCAGTTTGAGGCAACGTTCGATGCGGTCGAGCGAACCGAGAGCAGCATTCGCTTGAGCGAGAATATTAATTGCGCAGAGGCGCGCGGCATGTTGACCTGCCTCGACCGTGATATCGGCGCCGAGCTTGCCCTTAAAGGCAAGACCTTCCGAGCCGATCGGAAGCTGGCCGGAAATATAGAGCCGTTGCCGATCTACGGTATAAGGTACGTAGAGAT
>BFAS01000101.1 GCA_008974985.1 bacterium MnTg02 | reverse complement strand
TTTTTGAGTTTTGTCAAAAGTTGGTCTGCGATGGCGCCCACAGGCCGGTGCGACCGTCCGGACGCGACAACCATCACATCACCAATGGATGTTTTGCCGCGCAAATCGATGGAGACGACGTCCTCTGCCTTGGCATCGTCAAGACCCTCGAGAACAGCGTCAAGCAGCCAAGCCGAGCTCTGATGCCCAGGCACAGGCTCAGCGAGAGGTGTACCGCGTTCGGCACCCTCGGTCGAAATTCGCATTTTTTGGTGGATATCCTTTCGTCATATACCTTTCAAGGCACATATGCCGCAGCGCCATTGTAAAGATGCGCCACGCCTATCGGCAGAAATCTTTCTGCCCTTTCCGCCTGATGAAATTATAGCAGGTGGCAGCGCGCCTGTTCAATAGTGCCGAAACGCGCCTATTTGGCATCGTTAATTATTCCAATTGCCACTGTGATCCGATTGCATCAATGGATTCCGCCAGTTTTCGCGAATTTCCGTTGATGACAGAGGCGAAAGAGGCGCCGTTATGATTGTCCAGACCGGCGGCTTCAGCATACCAATACCACTGGCATCGGTTTCCTCGATGCGGAAGTGGCGATATTTTTGGGCCGCTTTGGAGGCCATGGCGCGAAAGCGGTAGCCGGGCCGGTCAATAACCGCGATCGGAACCGTCGAAAATATTTGCTCCCAATTCCGCCAAAGATGGAAGTTCACCAGAATATCCGCGCCAATCACCCAAACAAATTGTGTTCGCGGATAGCGCCGTCGGAGCGCCGCAAGCGCCTCGCTTGAGTAAGGCGTCGGCAAGCCGGCTTCAAAGGCAGTGATATCGATCCGTGGATGGCGCGCGAGCGCATGGGACCGGCTGAGCCGCTCCTTGAGAGGTTTGAGGCCGGCATGGGACTTGAGGGGATTACCCGGAGAGACGAGCCACCACAGACGATCCAATCTGAGACGCTTGAGCGCGACCAAACTGATATGGACGTGACCTAGATGCGGCGGGTTAAAGGAGCCGCCGAGGAGACCGATGGTCATCGCGCCGGTGGCAAGAGGTGTTCGGATCATGGCGGTTATGGAAGGGTAATAAGCCGCGCCGCAAAATTTGCGCCGGGATTCCGCTGGTGAATTCTAAACAGGACGGGTCTGCCCCGTGCCGCGAACCACATATTTAAAACTTGTCAGCTGTTCAACACCAACCGGGCCGCGCGCATGCATTTTTCCCGTTGCGATACCGATTTCGGCGCCCATGCCAAATTCACCACCATCGGCGAATTGGGTGGAGGCGTTGTGCAGCACGATCGCACTATCGACTTGGGTCAAGAATTTTTCAGCCGTGGCCACATTGTCAGTGACGATGCAGTCCGTGTGCTGTGATCCAAAGCGCGCAATATGTTCGATCGCCTCGTCAACACCGTCGACGACCTTTGCCGAAATAATGGCCTCCAGATATTCCGTCGCCCAGTCCTCTTCCGTTGCCGCCGTGACACGGTCTTCAGCGGCCTCGGCGTCTTCATCGCCGCGAACCTCACTTCCAGCACGGATTAGCGCATCGATGATCGGTTGAAGATGCGTTTCGGCCGCGGCGCGATCGACAAGAAGCGTCTCGGCCGCGCCACAGATGCCTGTCCTGCGCATTTTAGCGTTTACCACAATATCGCGCGCCATATCGAGATCGGCATCCTTGTCGACATACACATGGCAGATGCCTTCGAGATGGGCAAAGACAGGCACGCGCGCTTCATCTTGTACACGAGCAACGAGACTTTTGCCGCCGCGCGGAATGATAACGTCAATCGCGCCTTCCAAGCCCTTGAGCATCAGTCCAACGGCGGATCGGTCCGTCGTCGCGATCATTTGGATCGCGCTTTCCGGCAAACCGGCAGCCCGCAATCCCTCTGTTAAGCAGTTTAGAATTGCCCAATTGGAGTGGTGTGCTTCCGACCCACCCCGGAGCACGATAGCGTTCCCAGCTTTAAGGCAAAGTCCACCGGCGTCCGCGGTAACATTCGGCCGGCTCTCGTAAATCATTCCAATCACACCGAGCGGTGTCCGGACCCGTTGAATTCTCAAACCATTGGGGCGGTCCCATTCGGCCAGAACAGCGCCGACTGGATCGGGCAGGGTGGAAATCTCTTCCAATCCGGCCGCCATGGCTTCGACCCGTTCGGGCGTTAAAGATAATCGATCGATAAACGCGGCGGGTCGACCAGCCTCTTGCGCAGTTTCGATATCGCGCACGTTTGCGGCTACGATTTCGGATGACCGGGTGCGGACAATTCGCGCCATGGCGGTCAACGCAAAATCTTTTTCCTCGGACGACCGATTGGCGAGATCGCGCGCTGCCTGGCGGGCATTCCGCCCAAGCGCTAAAACCTCCTCGGCGATATCCGGTTCGGTTACGTGATTTACAGCGGCATCAATCGTCATTTTTTCGGCCATTACTTCCGCTTAAGTGTCATATCATCTCTATGGATGAACTCGGTGCGGCCACGGTAACCAAGTATTTCCTCGATCTCCCGGCTTTTATGACCGGCAATCTTCTGTGCGTCCAGTAGCCCATAGGCAGCTAATCCACGGCCTACTTCCTCGCCTTCGAGTGTCCGGATCACGACCGCGTCGCCCCGGCTGAATTCGCCTTCTAACCGAACGATACCGGCAGACAGCAAGCTTTTCCCATCTTTTAGCGCGTCAACGGCACCATTGTCGATGATGATCGCGCCCTTGGGCTCCAACGATCCGGCAATCCATCTTTTACGCGAGGTGACGGGATTGGCCGTCGCCATAAACCAAGTGCACGGCGCGCCGTCCTCGAGTTGCTTCAAAGGATGCATGACCTTGCCGGAGGCAATGACCATATGAGTACCGGCGGCAATGGCGGCCTTGGCCGCTTCAATTTTCGTCACCATGCCGCCGCGTGAAAGCTCCGTACCCGCATCGCCCGCCATGGCTTCGATTTCGGCTGTGATCTCGGTAACAAGACCGAGCCGTCTGCCGGACGCGTCTGCTCCGGGAGGCACTGTGTACAGCCCATCGACATCGGACAGAAGCACGAGGCAATCGGCACTCATCATGCTGGCGACGCGGGCAGCCAAACGGTCATTATCTCCGTAGCGGATTTCGGTTGTGGCGACGGAATCGTTTTCGTTGACCACTGGAACCGCGCCATGTTTCAAAATGGTTGCAATTGTATTGCGGGCGTTCAGGTAGCGGCGGCGCTCTTCCGTGTCTCCTAACGTGAGAAGAATTTGCGCGACGCTGAGGCCACAGGCATTGAAGACCTCCTGATATCCATGGGCAAGGCCGATTTGACCGACAGCGGCGGCCGCCTGGCTGTCCTCGAGCTTGAGGGGACCGGACGGCAATTTCAAAACGTGCCGGCCGAGTGCAATCGCTCCGGACGAGACAATCACGACCTCCTTGCCGGCGTTTTTCAACGCCGCGATATCCTCGGCGAGTGATGCCAGCCAGTCTGTCTTGAGCGTTCCCGACGCCGGTTCAGTCAGCCGCGACGAGCCGATTTTAACGACGATGCGCTTCGCGCTTTGCCATTCTTTTCTCATGGCTGCCAGCTAACCTCTCCGCCTTCTGTTTCTTGGCTTTGCTTTTCGTCGGTTTTCGCCGCCTGAATGGCGTCCGAGATTTTATAGCGGATCATATCCATATTGAGTTGCGATACGGCGGAGAGATGCGCGGGATGCTCGCCCAGCAATGCCGCAAGTTTCTCGGATTTTTCCTGAATCTCTTTCTCGGAGATGGCATCGCACTTAGAGAGCGCAACAATTTCCAATTTTTCCTCCAGTCCGGCGCCATAAGCTTCAAGCTCGGCGCTCACGGTCTTGTACGCGCTAACGGGATCGGCTTCGGTTACATCGATCAAATGCAGGATAACGCGGCACCGCTCAATATGGCCGAGGAACCTGTCGCCAATCCCGGCGCCTTCATGGGCGCCTTCGATGAGACCGGGAATATCAGCAAGTACGAAATCCTTGTCACCCGCAATCACCACGCCGAGATTGGGGTGGATCGTCGTAAAGGGATAATCGGCAATTTTCGGTTTGGCAGCAGAGACCGCCGCAAGAAATGTTGACTTGCCGGCATTGGGAAGGCCAATCACGCCGGCATCGGCAATGAGCTTCAGCCGCAGCCATAGTGTCAGCTCCTCACCGGGTTCTCCTGGATTGATGCGGCGCGGCGCCCGATTTGTCGAAGACTTAAAATGCGCGTTGCCAAAACCGCCATTGCCGCCTTTTGCCAGGAGGGCCCGCTCACCAGGCACGGTGAGATCAGCAATCAATATCTCATTGTCTTCGGCGAAAATCTGCGTTCCTGGCGGGATTTTAAGAACGGCATCATCACCCTTTGCGCCGGAGCGATTCTTGCCCATACCCTGGCCGCCTTTGCGGGCCATAAAATGCTGCTGATAACGGAAATCGACCAGCGTGTTCAGATTGGCGACGCATTCCGCCCAGACATCGCCGCCACGGCCGCCATCACCGCCATCGGGCCCGCCGAACTCAATATATTTCTCGCGGCGAAAGCTGAGACAGCCATTGCCACCGTCGCCGGAGCAGATAAACACGCGTGCTTGGTCGAGGAATTTCATTGGCGCCTCAAATTAGGCCCTGCCGCTCGGCAGTGCCGCGGTCGAGGAAATAATCTTCACAAGCAACCTCCGCGTCGCGGGCAACGCAAAAGCGCTGGCTTTGACCAGCAATACGAAATCCGCATTTCTGCAGGACGCGGCCCGAGGCTGGATTATCGGTAAAGTGGCCGGCCTTGACGCAATCTAAGTGCAGGTCGAAAAAACCATGCCGGACCATTTCGCGAACCGCTTCCGTGGCAAAGCCTTGGCCCCACCAGCTTTTGCCGATCCAATAGCCCAATTCCGCGTTTCCATCGTTTTCGGGATGAATGGCATTTTCCGAATGAATGCCGATGCAGCCGATAATCCGCTTGCTGAGCGTGATCGCAAATACCGGCGATTTCCGTGCAGCGCCGATAAATGACCTTGCATTATCAAACGTGTAGGGGTGCGGCATACGCATCGTCATACGCGCCACTCCCATATCGCCGGCCAATTGCGTAAGGCGCGTCGCATCGCTGCTGGCAAGTGGTCGCAATATGAGCCGTTCTGTTTCAATAGTCATCGCTGTCTGGGCTCCGTCGCCCATAAACAAAAAGGGAGATGGCCTCCCATCTCCCCTGAAATCACGACGATCAGCCGCCAGTATCAGCCGCCAGAGCGGAAGGCCGGCGGCTGCCACATTGAACCGCCCTATTTTGCCGCGTTCGCCGGCTCCACGGAGACAAAAACCTTGCCGCGACTCTTCGTGGCGAATTTTACATTGCCGTCGCGGACCGCAAAAATGGTGTGATCCTTACCGATGCCAACACCGTCTCCGGGATGCCATTTCGTGCCGCGCTGGCGAATAATAATATTGCCGGGGATGACTCGCTCACCGCCAAATTTCTTAACGCCGAGACGGCGCCCAGCCGAATCACGGCCGTTTCGCGACGAGCCACCTGCCTTTTTGTGTGCCATGATGCGATCCTTTATCACCGGGACCTGGATTAACCGGCTCCGGGGTGTCGTAACCTTATTTGCCTTCGCCCTTTGCCAATTTCGCGGCTTGGCCGAGCCAATCTTCACGCTCAATGCGGCCCTTGAAGTTTAGCACCTCGTCGACCTTGGCGATATCGTCCTTAGAAAAACCAGCAATTTGCTTAAATTTCGTAATGCCGAGGGCGTTAAGTTTTTTCTCAAGAACGGGGCCGACGCCGGAAATCTTATTCAGATCGTCCGGCTCGCCCTTTGGCGTTTTGAAGAGAGCTTTCGCCTCGGATTTGTCCTCGGTCTTTGCTGCCGGTTTTTTCGCGGCGGCCTTTCTCTCTGGAGCCTCGGCCGCTTTTTTCTCCGGCTTTTCGTCCTTCGTCTTGGCTGCTTTCGCCTTGGACGGTTTCTTGCCGCCGGTGAGGATCTCCGTAATGCGAACGATCGTCAGGTCCTGACGGTGGCCTGATTTTCGCCGATAATTTTTGCGGCGTTTTTTCTTGAAAACGATGATTTTGTCGCCGCGGCCTTGTTCGATCACTTCGGCGGCGACCGATGCACCTTCGACCAATGGCGCCCCGATGTTCGGCTCGCCGTCGCCACCGACCAAAAGGACATCAGAAAACTGGACTGTTTCGCCAGCGTTTCCAGGTATTTTCTCGATTTCAAGGATATCTTGCGCGGCAACTCTATATTGCTTGCCGCCGGTGCGTATCACCGCGTACATGGTCTTGATCCTTCTCGATTCCCGCGCCCTGCGGCGCCGCGAACAAATCGCGGACTTTCGATAAATACCGTGATTACGGAGTTGAGGCCTCGGGCAGCGCCTTTAGCGCCGGACACAATCCCGGCGCGGATTTCCGCGCAATATACGTAGGTTTGCCGTGAAGTCAATCAGAGTTGTTAAGTCTTGGCGAGCACATTTGAGCAATAGATCATCACGAATGCTATTCGCCTGTTGCACGCGATACGATCTCTGCCATGGGAGTTTTGGTACGCTAGGTCTCTAGGTCGTGGGATCCGCCAGCTCGCAGGACTCGTCCGTAAAACTCCATATCGTGTTGTTCAGTGACATTTTGCAAAGCGCGCGTGAAGGCGTGCCTTTTGCGGACCGAATGCAAGCGACCGTTCCGAGCTTATGTCTTATTCCGCGATAAAGGCATGTACACGGGAGCCGCTTTACGCCATCGGCTGCATTGCGTTCCTGTTGTGCCTGAGTGGAGCGTAGAGATTGCGATGGCTCGGCAACAGCTACTCGTGCGCCCGCAAACAAGAATGCGACCGCAAAGGAAAAAAGGACTATGTTTCGTTTTACCCCATTGGGGCTAACCTTATCAGATGAGTCGTGTCCCTAATAGATATTTTGATTTTGAGGCTCGCCAGCCAATGGCGATAGGGCTCATGCTGTCAGCATTCGTAATGTTTTTGAGATCGGTTTAGAGTGTGTTCGCCAATGATGCGCTCCACCTCCCATACGCATCTGCCGGAAATTCCTCTCCTTGAACTCGAGGGAGCGAATTGGCCTATCGCAGCCCTTCGCCAAGAAACGAAGCGCGCCAACACTCTGTTGGATGCCGCAACCGGTCTTTATCCGGCGGTTATTTTGAAGTTCGGCGACGCCATCTCCCGGCGCTGGCTGGTGCGCAGTGGTAATCCCCACGCCAGCGAAATCGACACAATTGCGCATCACATCGGCCGGGCCGGCGTCCATTATCTTAATGTGAGCTACGAATGGGGCTGCACCACATACGCTGGGCCCGATCCCGATGGGCGGACAGCCCGTCTTGTCCGCGTGCTCGATTGGCCGGACCGGGGGCTCGGCCGCTACCTTGTGGCCGTCCGGATCCGGGGCGCGGCGGGGTCTTGGATCAATCTCACCTGGCCAGGCTATACAGGTGTTCTCCAGGCACTGGCCCCGGGCCGCTTCGCTGCAGCACTTAACCAGGCGCCTATGGAAAAGCCGGTCGGACTTTTGCCACTTGATTGGGCGGTCAACCGGGCGCGGGTTTGGAAACGCAAATGTCTGACGCCGGCGCATTTGCTCCGCCGTGTTTTTGAAACAGCGGAAAGTTTCGCCGAAGCGCGGCGCATGCTTGTTGAAACGCCAATCGCTCTTCCGACGATCTATACGTTGAGCGGCCTGCGCCCAGAGGAGGCTTGCATCATTGAGCGGCTCGAAGACGACGCCCATATCATAGCGGGACCGGCAAGCGCAGCCAACGACTGGCAAGCGCCCAACTGGCGTGGTCGTGGCAGGGGTGAAGAAAATTCAGAGCGAGCCATCGCGATGTCGGAACATGCCTGCGCTCTTTATGAGGATTTTCTCTGGCTGAAACCGCCGGTTCTGAACGAGCGCACCCGGTTGGCGCTGATGGCCGATGCGGCACGAGGCGACGTCATTGTGCAAGGGTTCGAGAGCGATGGGCCGGCCACCCAAGTGTTAAGATTGCGAGAATAGGTTGCCGTTTAAAGTGCGCCTGCTTGAGGGCATGCGGTGTCGATACTTTTTCAAAAAAAGTTAGCCCAGATCGTTGGTGCTTTCGATCGATCCATCAAAATGTGCAAAGGGGCTTGACGATCCTTCTATTAATCACGATATTTCTGTTATGACAGAAATAGCTGAAAAGAACGAACCTCTGCCCGCCGCCGCCGAACGCTTCATCCTTCATTGGGGCGAAATGGGAACCCAATGGGGCGTTAACCGCTCGGTCAGCCAAATCCATGCGCTGCTTTATCTTTATGAAAAGCCCCTGACGGCCGAAGAGATTTCCGAAAGGCTGGATATGGCGCGGTCCAATGTCAGCAATTCTCTCAAGGAATTGCTCTCATGGTCCCTGATCCGCCGGGCCCATGTCATGGGTGACCGGCGCGACTATTTCGAGGCGGAAACGGATCTTTGGGACATGCTCACGCGAATCGCCGCCGGCCGGAAGGCGCGTGAAATCGATCCAACGATCGACGTGCTGCGCAGTTGTGTTGCGGACGCAAAGGGAGACAAGCACATGAGCCCGGCGGCGGAAAAGCGCATGGCCGATATGCTAAAATTCCTCGAAACTCTTGACCGCTGGTATGGGCAGGTCTCGCGCATTCCCCGACCTAAGCTGCGCGCATTGGTGAAAATGGGCGGCGCTATTTCGAGGTTCGTGGGAACGAAATCGGATTCAAGCAAGGCTGGTACAGGGAAGGACCTCTAAGGGCAGTTTTTTTGAATCGTTATTTCTGTTTATACAGAAATAACAGATCTAACCGGCAGAGACCGGAAAGGCGTTTGCCATGGGTGCCAATCAAAAATTGCAGCAGAGCGAGGCGCATCACCAAGCCGTGATGCGACCGGTGTGCCGGCAGGACGGAACGCGGGAAGGTGTTTTCGGCGATTTACGCTTTCGCGCGTTATTGCCCGAAACGGATTGGCAGAAGCTGCCCGCTGCTATTCAACAGCGCTTTACAAAGCGTCTCGCGGAGGGCGAAACGGTTCTTTATCGGGGGCGTGTAACCAAAACCCGCCTGACAAGGATGGGCTGGGTCGTCGCGCAACTTTGCCGGCTGATTGGCGCTCCGTTGCCTTACACGAAGAATACAAAGGGCACCGCTGTTGTCGCGGTGACGGAGGACCGGCGTGCCGGCGGCCAGCTTTGGACACGTCTTTATACAAGAGACGGCAAGTTTCCCCATGTGGTTCATTCCGCGAAGCGCTTTTGTGGGCCAACGGGGCTGGAGGAATATGTCGGCCATGGCGTCGGCATGGCGCTCACTATTCATGTGATTCGCCAAGCTCTTGTGTTTCGGAGCGTTCACTATTTCGTCGAATTGTTCGGCGGCCGCTTCCGCCTGCCGCGCCTCCTTTCCCCCGGCCGGATGGAGATCGTTCATGCCGAGGCGGAGGGGGGCAAATTCAGTTTCACCTTATCGCTCACCCATCCCTGGCTAGGCCCATTGGTCCATCAGGTTGCGTATTTTGAGGAGGTTTGACCATGTCCGATCCCGTCCTTTGGGTCCTCGTTTGCTTACAGATTTTCATGGGCGGATTTGATGTTTTTTATCACCATGAATTCACGGAACGGCTGACCTGGAAACCGGCTGCGGCAACAGAACTCATGCTGCATTCAGCGCGCAATGGGCTCTATGCGGTTTTGTTTTTTACATTTGCCTGGTTCGAGCCACATGGCATTTGGGCAGGGCTGATCGCGGCAATCCTCGTGATTGAAATCTTGATCACACTTTGGGATTTCGTTGAAGAAGATCTGTCGCGAAAATTACCGGCGTCCGAACGCGTCACTCACACGCTGCTGGCCATCAATTATGGAGCCATCCTGGCCTATATTGTGCCAATTTTGATATCGTGGACGGCGCTCGCAACAGAGTTCAGACCTGTCTTCTATGGCCTTGGCAGCGTGCTTCTCACGGCCTCTGCAGCAGGTGTTCTTCTTTTTGCGGTCCGCGATAGCGTCATCAGCCGCAGAGTGCAAGCTTTAGCACAGGCACTGGTTTCAGCTGAAACTCTCGCCGACGCGCTCGATCACCGCTACCGGGTCGTGGTGACCGGCGGAACGGGTTTCATCGGTGCGCGCCTTGTCGAAGCCTTGTCGGCGGCGGGCCATGCGGTCATCGTCCTCACCCGCGATCCAGCAAAAGCGGCTGAGTTGCGGCCACCTTTCACAACGGTCACAAACTTGAATCAGATCCCAAAGCATCTGCGCATCGATGCCGTCGTTAATTTGGCGGGCGAACCGATTGGCAATGGCCTTTGGACGCGCCGCAAACGTTGCCGGGCCTTGCGCTCGCGGCTAAAGACAACGCAGGCTGTCGGCCGTTTCATGCGGCGCTTGGAAACGCCGCCGAAAGTGCTCATCGCCGCGTCGGCCATCGGCTTTTACGGGCTAAGGAGCGAAGAGGTGCTGAGCGAGGCCGATGGTGGGACGGACTGCTTCTCACATCGCTTGACGGCTGCCGTGGAACGCGCGGCGAAAGACGCTGGACGCGGCATCGCCCGCACCGTCTGTTTGCGGATCGGACTTGTTCTCGGTCGTGAGGGCGGGATTCTCGCCACGCTTTTGCCGGCGTTTGACTGGTGCGTGGGCGGGCCGATCGGCAGCGGCAGACAATGGATGTCATGGATTGAGCGCGATGATCTCGTCCGCTTAATCATTCACGCGATCATTACCGAAGATCTGGATGGGGCGGTGAATGCCACAGCCCCAAACCCAGTACGCAATGCAGAATTTGCTAGTACGCTGGGGCACAGTCTTGGCCGGCCGGCGATTCTCAGGCTTCCCGCTTGGCTGATTAGGCTCGGTCTCGGCGATATGGGCCATGAATTGCTTTTAAGTGGGCAGCGGGTCATGCCGATTAAGGTCTTGGCAAGCGGGTTTGACTTTCGATACGCCCAACTCGATGCCGCTCTTGATTATTGTTTGGGGCGCACCCAAAACGCTAGAAATGCGCCTGAGGTGCCTCTGGCCAACAATTCAAGGTTAGAAGAGCGCGCGCGCTCTTGAAAAGTTCAACCACACTCGATATCGAGTATGTGTTGGTTTGGACATTACATTAAGTCGTTGCGGAGAGGTGCCAGAGTGGTTGAATGGGGCGGTCTCGAAAACCGTTGTACGCGCAAGCGTACCGAGGGTTCGAATCCCTCTCTCTCCGCCAGACATAAGACATTGTTTTTACAGTTGTAATCTTGATTCAAGCATAGATTCAAATTTGTGCCGAAGTTTCTGGGACTTAGGCCCTTCCGACCCTCCGGCCGTGGTCAGTTGAGATGACTCAAGATGATTTCCTGGTTGCTGACACGCCTCAGAACCTGGGAAGGCTCGCCAGGAGAGCGACGAGTTGACCGTCGGGCATGTCCGCTTCGCATCAGCAACCGGAAATAGCACGCCAGCACTGCCGCTTGGTTTCTGAAAGCAGACCAAATTCAGGTGGGCGTGTAACAGTGAGTTTGTGACAAAAGGCGCCATTTCCGACCGAAATTTCTATCGGGGATCCATGCCTTTGTTGGTCAACTCATTGATGGCTTTTTCTGATTTGCCGAGTCCATCAAGGCCCATTCCCTTGAGTACATTCTCGGCCTTGGTAAATTGCATGCCTTCGTATCCGACGATTTCGATTCGATTGCCCCAGGGATCGTGAAAGTCGAGGAACTGTTCCGACAGCAATTTAATTCCCAACTTGTCCAAGACATTGCGAACAGCCTCCTTGTCGTCGACGACCAAGCCAAAGTGACGCTCATCATCAGAAGGTTGTTTTCGACCTTTCGAGAGGGCGATAAATTGGTCGCCCAAATCGATAAACGCCATAGTGGCGTGCTTCCCGCGAAGCTCAAATTCTAAGAACTGCCCGTAGAATTCAAGCGCCTCATCAATGTCACCAACCTCCAGTGCCACGTGGTTTACGCCCACGGCACGCGCTTTCGCACTTGTTGTCATTGTGTTGCCTTTCGTTAAAGGGGTGGTCCGACGAAAACCTGGTCATGCTTTTCTGCAATCTCACTCATGATGTCTGGCGTTGATCGCTCAGAGCCGCTTCGTAGAATGCGCGAAACATTGCCTCTGTTTCGCCAGCGGGCGTGAAAGTGTAACGCAGCCTGCCGGGTGCCGCCCCGGAACTGCGCCCTCTTAAAAAACCAGTAAGAATTCATGTTTGGGCTAGTCATTGTCTTGGATGATCCGAGAGATCACTCCGCCCAACATACCCCCCTTAATCGGTGCAACCCAAAACAGCCAAAGCTAGGCTAACGCTGTTCCACCACCAAATATGGCAGTGGCCGTGGAGCGGGCCGGATTGAGAGAAGCATTGGAAACGGGCATGGCCATTAGGTGAAACACGGCTAGCGCCAGACCGATCGCGATAGGTGCAAATCCCGCTGGAGCCTTAGCAGAAGTCGCGCCGATAATCACGATCAAGAACAGTGCGGTTATTACAACTTCGATAAGGAACACTGATCCGAGTGAGAATTTGCCTGGAGATTGCGAGCCATAGCCATTCGATGCGAAATTTCCCAGAACCATATCAGATTTTCCGGACGCAATCAGATAGAACACGAGAGCTGCACAAGCGCCACCGGCCACCTGCGCTCCAATATAGGACGGGATGTCTTTGGTTTCGAACTTTCCACCAGCCCAAAGTCCAATCGTTACCGCGAGATTGAAACGCCCGCCTGAGACATACCCAACCGCATAAGCCATAGCAAGAACGGTCATCCCAACTGCCAACGACACGCCGATTATTCCAGCTCCGTTTCCTGGGGAACAAGCCGTGAATAACGCCGCGCCACACACCGCCGACACAAGCATAAAAGTGCCGACGAATTCAGATAGTAGTTTACCCATAGAATTTACCCCCGAAGCCAATCAATAGAGACGCATTACATGCCTTTAGGGGCAAAGCAAAGCAAGCCGCGTTCCTGATAGACATTGGCCTACAGATACGGAGCTGTTCGCCACACAGAAGGGCCGCTCTGGGTCATCTTATACCGTTCTGATAACGCAATCTGGTCGTCTACTCACTCCTCAGCACCGGACTTGACCTGTCACATAGGTTGTTACTTGCATCGATTATGATTGCGCCGCCTTTCCGCGTCATGCCCTTTGCATTGCCTGCCAAAGAACTGCAATTCCTGCAGACGCTTCAATTGCCGGCGGACGGCAGCCGATGCCATGGTGCTGACAAGAATAAACCTCATGCCGTCCAGAATCGCGTCATCAAATATTCGCAAAAAACGCAGTTATTAAAGATATAGAGCGCGAATGAAGAGAGAGTTTCCTCGCCGCTGAAGTCGCGCAAAACCTTCAATGCGTGCGAGCGCGTTCGCGAAGTTAAATGTCACTGCCATAGAAATCGACAGGATTTCGGGAGGAGCGGTATCCCTATGACTGAATTTATCCGTCAAGCCGTGACGCGGGCGCGCGTTTCGGCAATTATTCTCGGACTCATATTTGGATCGATGAGCCTGTTTTCGGGACCAGTTTTTGCGGCTGGAGATTCGCCGCGCCCGGCACCGAGCCCCGCCGAGCCGTCGCCGTCGCGACCGGATCGTGCCGAGACGAAATCCTGTCCTCCGGGTCAGGTCTATGGAAGATTCCGCGGGAAGTGTGTCACCCAATGCCGATTATTGCAGGTTTGGAGCGACGAGCTGAGAAAATGCGTCAGCAGGTTCTCGGAGATCCTGACCGACGACGACCTTTATGCTGAGGCCCGTTTTCGCGCCGATCAGGGTGAGCACCAGCAAGCGCTCGATCTTCTGTGGCGCATAAAAAACCAGAAGCAAGCCAAGGTCTTGAATTATATAGGCTACAACACGCGAAAACTGGGGCGCGTCAAAGAGGGCATAAGCTATTACCTCCGTGCTCTTGCGATTAATCCGAATTATAACCAGGCGCGCGAATATCTCGGTGAGGGTTATCTCCAGACCGGTCACATCGCCAAGGCGGAGGCCGAGCTTGTTGAGATCAAAATGCGTTGCGGTAAGGCGTGCAACGAATATCAGCAATTGGCCAAGGCGATCTTCGAATTCAGGTCCCGCATGAACTAGTTTTCTGTGCTGGACGTTCGCGCATGTAACAAGATCGCAAAAGCGTTCGTTCGGGTAAGTTGCAATGGGCAATAAGAATTCAGGGATTGATCGGAGTCCCTGAATTCCGGCCTGTCTAGCGAACCGGGGCTGGCGTCCAAGTCATGGAAGTGCGCAGCCAGTTTGCTACTAGCCGCGTATCACAATGCAAAACTCAATTGGATAGAACATTGAGCTTCAAACCCTGAGGAGCGCGCCTCGTCACCGCTTGTATCGATCATCTGACTTCCGAAATACGTCACGAACGGCCGGTCCAAAAAGACCCTGGAAACGGCACGTCTTGAGGATATAGCTGCTGAAATAGCCTCCGAGCATTGGCGTCAGGCCCGCGATAACACGCGTCTTGGTCCTGACCTGATGATGAGACGCGCCAATCGTCTCATGCTGTTGAGGTGCGAGCCTATGTCATGCTGGATCGCGATCATGGCCGGTGTGACCAAGAGCACCAGAACGACGCCGAAGCCCAACCCATAGGCGAGCGTAATAACCGTTGGCTTTAGGAAAAGCGCCTGGCGGCTTTGCTCGAGAAGCAGCGGCGTGAGCCCGCCGACGGTTGTGAACGTCGTCAGCAAAACGGCACGCAGACGGTTTGCGGCGCCATCGACGGTCGCGGTGATAATATCCTGGTGCGGCAGTCGCTCATCGATCGTCGTCACCAGCACGATCGAGTCGTTGATGATGATCCCGGCCATTCCAATGAGCCCGACGACTGAGAATATGCTCATGGGCAGCCCATGGAAATAATGTCCCCAGATTGCGCCGATGAGGCCAAAGGGGATGACCAGGATGACGATCAATGGCCGCGTCCAAGATCCGAACACCCAGGCAAGCGTCAGATAGATGCCCACGAGGCAGAGGCCAAAGCCCACATAAGCGTCGGACAGAAAATCACGCTCCTGCTCAGAGAGTCCGCCAAGTGTGTGGTTGATGCCATATTGGGCAGCAGCAGCGGGAAGTATGTCGTTCGCAAGTGCGTCAGCAACCTCGTCGCGTGCCGCCGCGTCATCCGAAATATCGCCGGTGACCGTGACGACGCGCTCACCATTCTCCCGGCGGATCGTAGAGAAACCCTGCGTTTCATTGATCGTTGCAATCTCGGTCAGCGGCACGAAGCCTCCGCCGGAAAGCGGCAAAGTAGCCCGATGGAGATAGGAGGCGTTGGTCTCGCTCTCGGGAAGCCGGACTTTGACTTTCACCTCGCGGGAATCGCGCGCAAATGACGTGGCTTCCGCACCGTCGAGGCGCTGGCGCAAAGCTCTGGCGACGCTGGCGGTCGTGAAACCCAGGGCCTCGCCCTTCGGCGTGAGTTTCACGAGAAGCTCCGGCTTGTCATAGGCAAGATCGTCTTCCAATCCGCTGACGGCGGTATAGTGCGACAGCCGCGATTTGACATATTGTGCGGCTGCCTTCAGCGTTGCGCCGTCGCTGCCGGCAATCCTGATATGGATTGCGTCGCCACCGGGCCCTCGCCGTTGTCCCCTTAAAGCCAGCGTTTCGAGCATCGGATGGCGCCGGATTTCATTGCGCCATTCGCTGATGAAGTCGAATGCGGAATAAGGGCGAAAATCCGGATCGATTAGCTCGATATTATAGCCGCCGAGCGTATCGGGATCTTTGGTATCCGCGCCCGAAAGGCCGCGTCCCGTCGTTCCACCCAATGTGGCCATCGCAAGTTTGACGGGTGCGGTGCCGTACTTCTTGGCAAACTGGCCGTCCACCACATTGAGAGCGCGGTCCATTTCGTCGAGCATCGCCTTTGTGTTTTCGCGGGTCGCGCCGGGCAACATGGCAATATTTGCGGTGATTGTGCCGCGCTCGGGGGCCGAGAAAAACCTCCAGCGTACGGTTCTATCGAGCAGTGCTGCGATGGAAATTGCCAGCATCAAGAGTGCCGCTGCCACGACCGGGTATCGCAACCGGATAACGCCGCGCGCGAAGGGGCGGAAGAGGGTCTCCCGAAACCAGTCGAAGCCGCGATTGACAAACCGGCTCGGCGCGTCGATCCAAGTTTGCTTTTGACTCGCTGCAATGGCGTGGCGCATATGCGCCGGCAAAATCAAGAAAGATTCCAGAAGGCTTGCGAGGATCACCACGGCAACCGTAAACGGCATGTCGGAAATCAGCTTGCCAAAACGCCCGCCAATGAGACTCAGAGCGGCGAACGCAATCACGGTCGTGATCGATGCACTGAAGACCGGCGCGGCCATACGCCGGGCTGCGGCCGCGGCGGCATCCACCGGTGAGAGGCCCTGACGGGCCAAATGATCCGCATGCTCGCCCACGACAATGGCATCATCAACAACGATGCCAAGGCAGATAATGAGGGCGAACAGCGACACCATATTGAATGTCAGACCGAAGACGTACATGAGTCCTACGGTGGCAGCCATCGCGGCCGGAATGCCTGCGGCGACCCAAAAAGCCGTCCGTGCCGAGAGAAAGAGAAACAGAAGCGCCAGAACGATCACCAAACCGCTAATGCCATTGCGGATCAGGATATCCAAGCGGTCGGCGATGGCTGTCGCGCGCGGGCGTGCAAGCATCACGTCCACGCCCTTTGGCAGCGTTGGCTGTACCTCCTTTATGGCTTTCTCAACGGCGGCTTGAAGTGCCAAGGCGTCGCCCTGCGCGTCCCGTTCAACGCGCACTTGAACTGCAGGAACGCCGTTCCGGTACAGAGCAGCGCCGCGATCAAGTCCTTCTTCATGCACCGTTGCGACATCTCTGAGGCGCAGTTTCGTGCCATTGGCGAGCGAGCGCACGGCGATGGCTCCGATTGTCTCGGCGCTTTCGCGTTTCGCCTCAATCCGCACGCGCGACGCCCCTTTGTCGATTTCTCCGACAGGCTGCGTCCCTGTCTCAGCGGCGATCGCATCGCTGATGTTCTGGATCGACAGACGGTAGCGCTCAAGGGCCTCAGGGCGCGCGTCAACCCGGATCACCGGGGCGGTTATCCCTTGAATGCTTGTCCGTGTGACGCCCGCTTTGAACAGATGCGTTTTCAGCTCGCTTGCATAGCGGTCGAGAAGCGCGATCTCTACGGGGCCGGAAATGATCACGTCCGTCACTCGATCACGAAAACGCCTGCGGGTGACAACCGGTTTGTCGGCATCTTCCGGCAGGTCGGTGATTTCTCCGGTAACAGACTCCACATCAGCCAAGGCGTCAGACATGTTCCAGCCCGGCTGAAATTCGAGAGAGACGGTCGCCGTCCCCTCGCGCGCAACAGCGGTAATCCTGTCCACACCTTCAACGCCCCGGAGAGGCGGCTCCAGCCGGGACACGATGGCTTCGTCCATTTCTTTGGGACCGACGCCCGACCATTTTACGCTAACGCGAATGGATTCAATGACGACATCGGGAAAGAACTGAGCGCGGATGTTTGTCGCCGAGACCGCGCCTGCAACCAGCATGAGGATCAGCAGAAGATTGGCCGCGGTGCGATGTTCGACAAAATATCGCAGTATGCCGCCAGGTCCGCCAAAGCCGGACGCAGGGCCGGAATTCTGATTGACATTGGTCATGAGCGGCCACCTTTCAATCGGCTTTCCAGACGTTCGATCAGGCGGCGCGGAGCTTGCGGTTTTTCGAGCGTGGCGAGAATACGCTCCTTGCGGGCCTGAGGCATGCGGGGGTTGGCCTTCACGGCGGCTATGAGGGCCGTGCGCCGTTTTGCGCTCAGCGAGATCATGTCGCCGCTGCCACGAGATTTGGACGCGACCGCCGGTCCGGTCTTTGCGGGCGCGTCTTTCGAGCGCGGCGTCACGGCGACCCCTACGGAAAGATATGGCAGCCGCGTTTTGACATAGGATTGTCCGAACGGCACACCGGCGACGATCAGATTTGCGCCTTGCCTGCGCAAAATCCTGGCGGTGATTTCAGCGAGACGGCCGTCGCCTCCGATGACGAATAAACGGCCATCTTCGGTTGCCGCGCGTGCGGGAATTAGGGCAACAGCATCGAGTGCCCGCTCCTGAATATAAACTGTCACAAAGTCTCCGGGCCGAATCACAGATTGCGCGGCACCAGAAATTTTTGCGTAAACGGTTCGCCCGCCGTCGGCCGTGCTCGTGACAGCCGCAGCACGATCAATTGTTCCGCCCACTGTAATTTTGCGATCACCAAGGTCAAGCGTTGCTTTCACGGACAAAGGTGAGAGTTTGCCGCTTGCATCCTTGGCGAGGAGCCGCCCGAACTCAGCGTCGCGGACATGGAACGACACTTCTAACGCTTCCGGATCGATAACAACGCCAAGCTTCTCATTTTGAGAAACCCGCCGCCCGAGTGTTGCTTCGACTTCCGTCAAACGGCCGGAGAACGGCGCCCGGTAGGACGTGTCGGAGAGGGCGCGACGCGTGTCGGCAATCGTGATCTTCGACCGCGCCACGCCATGTTCGGCTGCTTTGATACGCATCCGTGCGCTCAACCCGGACTGGTTTTTTGTCGCCAGAGTTTGGTTTGCAACCGAAACCGCGTGAGCCGCTTCGTCAATGGCAACTTGTGTAACGTGACCATTGATGAGCAAAGCCTGTTTGCGCTTCAAGTCGTTTTCCTTGATTGCGAGTTGTTCTTTGGCCGTCTTTACCTCGGCTTTCACAAGTCCGAGAGCCGCTTTGGCTTCGGTAAATTCTGCTTCTGTCAGCAGAAGCGCAACTTCGGCGTCGGCGACCCGCCTTTGAGCATCCTGCGGGTCGACGCGGAAGAGCAATTCACCCTTTTGGACGGTTGCGCCGTCGCGGAAATTCGACTTCAGCTCGACGATGGGGCCGGAGACAGCCGCGCGGATTTCGAGGGTTCGCCAAGCTTCGACTTCACCATAGGCGGTAATCGTCGGTGTGATCGCGATCGATTTAAACGTTTCAACCTCAACCGCATATGACCTCTCACGGGCTGGAGGTTTGCGTCGATTGCTGGGCTCGGAGAGGGCGGTCTGCAGTCGCCATGCGCTGGCAGCTAGCAGTGCGAGCGTGATCCCGGCGATTACAAAGCCTGAGAGGGCGCGTGTTAGAAACTGCATAGTCTTGGCTCCGGTTGCGGCAGGCTGTTTGCTGGTACGAGCGATAAGCCGGCTTTCCGTCGATCAAATCTGGTTACCAAATGGCGGGTAGATCGATCTGGGATGGCGGCAGCTCAACAGACAGAGGATGTGGTGATGCATGTGCCCGTTCGTCAGCCGAAATCCTGGAAGGATCGCCCAAGAACACAGACTAGTGCACTGCACATGAGCGGCGGCTTAGCAGTTCGTTCATTTCGCGTTCAGGCTTTTTTTGAAGGTTCCGTGACTGGCGCTGGCATGTGCCAGTCTGGTTTGAATTCGGTCGTTTTGGAAAATGAATCAAACTCGAATTTTACGGAAAGTTCGAATTCTGGCGAGCATGACACACGCGGGCGAGGAGTTTGGCAGGACCCCTGCTCTGAGCGGAGCCGACAGATCGAAGATTAGAAAAATGATTTACGGCGGTTCATCCCGGCGTCGGCGGAGAGTATTTTCCGGGCTCCCTAAACGACAGCGCCTGAACCACAGACAAGTAAAATCGAACGACAAACAATGTCGGCTGCGCGCCGCCGCATCGAACTTGCAGTTGCCTTCCTGGCTATCTACCTGATTTGACGGCAATTCCCTGTTCGGCTCAAAACATTTCCTATTTCGCCACGTAGGAAATTTGCTGGCGCGGCCGCAGAGACAGGGTCGCTTCAGACCGCAGGCAACGCCACCAACCAATTGAACCTATTGGGTGAAATGTTGTCATAGGACGCTTAAAGAAAATGAATTTACGAAAGACAAATTTTGACGACGCCAATCATACGCCAAGCAATTTATGCAGACGGGCATCTTTGGTCTTAAAGTGATTGACAAACCAGTCGTGCACAGCGGCGCCTAAAACATTTTTGTAGTCCAAATCCTGATCGCTTTCGAAGTCATCCATAATGTCGCGGAGATCGTCGAGGAGCTTTTCGTGGTCGGCTTTATGTTCGGCATATTGATCGTAATCATGTTTCCGCATAACCGTTTCTTCGAGGGCGAAATGCGCTGAGATCTTGGCAAATACGTCGCCGAGGAAAGCGGCGATCTCGTCTTTTTTAGTATCCGCCCCGAGCGCCTCATGGAGGTCATTGATCAACCCAACCAACTCTTGATGCTCGTGATCAACCTCACTCACACCCGTCTCGAACTCCTTACGCCATTCAATGAGCGTCATAGGCGTATCCTCCTAGCGAAAGATAAATCCACCTCTGTCGGCCTTAAAATCAATGGCCAGATTTTGCCGTGATTTAAGGTCGACCCTGATTTTGTTCTCATAGTCAAAACCATCTTTTCGTGTTGTATCGCGAAGCCGTGCGACGATTTCATGAGGCCCAGGAGCGACTTGGAACTTCTTGTAGGTGCGGGACGGGCCGTCTCGGGCAATGCCGGTCGGATCTAATTTCTCAGCATACACGATTTGCCCATCGACCACGAGCTGGACGTGGACGGAAACGCGCTCCCGCGCGCATGTGTTTGGCCGCCGTTCGTTTGGAGGGAGGTTAGCAATCTCCCGGGACGTCAGTCGCCGGCATGCGATCTTTCGGGCCGCTCCATGGGCAAAGCTGAGCTTGATTTGGGCGGCGTCGGCGGGAAATTGCCGATAGAGAGGGCGGCTAGCGAAATAACCAATCATTGCGGCAAACAGCGCATAGAAGAGAGCCTGCCCGGCAATGCGCAACGGATCAGTCATAGACCAACTCCTTTGCCTTGATGGCGTGCTTTTCGGCTGCCGTTTCTGGCGGCTCGAGCGACTCGTCTTCGGCGAGTTCCGCGGTGAAACGCGTAACGAGTTGAGCTAATTTCCGCCGCCCCAAGCGTCCCGTCCAAATCGTTTTTACACGGTTACGTGGGACACGCCGCCGCAAATAGGGATCGCGCTCGCGGTTCAGGCGGGCCTTTGTCCAGGCAATGCCAAAGCGGGCCTGACAGCTATTCTCCGAACATCCCGCGAGCACAACGCCGTCGGCGAGATTTCTGCTCAGCACGTAATCGATGAAGGAAGGCGGCAATTGACCAATGCAACGCAATCTTATTAAGGCGACATTTCCGGCCTTGCTAGCATCGATGCTTGGCCCATGCTCACAACCGAAGATTATGAGTTTCGAGGGACCCTGCAGATGATTGCCCGCGGCCGTCAGTTCATCGCGAAGGCTCGCCATGCTCATGTCGGGCAAATCGATGCCGGGAACAAGACCGGCCGCGCGGCGGAAAGGCGTGGAAGTGGGGCAGGCGCCGGCGCATATTCCGCAAGCGACGCAGAGACTGGGATTAACCTCAGCTTGCCGCTCAAAAGGAAGGCCATCTGTTCGTGGCACTATGGAGATGGCGCTATAGGGGCAGTCATTGAAGCAACGCACACAGCCGTTGCAATTGTCGAGATTGACGACAGCGGCCGCGGGTTTACGCATCGCCGGCAACCAGGGGAGTGCGAGCATAGTGAGAAGGAGCGTACCAGCGGCCCCCCACGTGACCGGCCCGGGCCAGGTCTCAAGAATCGGATAGAGCGGTAAATAGAACCAATCGAGGCCAAGCGTGCCGGGCACTTCGGCGAGATTGGCGGGCCCTTGGCTCAAGGCTGGGTGCACTAAGGAGAGGACAAGCATCGACAGGAAAATTCCAATTGCCAGACCGCGCGGCGGATTGATTCTTGGCTTGATCACGCGTTGAAGGTGGATCCACAAGATAATGAGAGCGATGAGCGGGACGGCGATATGCATAAACACCATCAATGTGAAGAAGCGGCTGTCGAGCGTGGCGGGGGACAAAAAATTCCGCGCGATCGGTTCACCGAAAATCGGCAAACGGTCGAGCCATTCCGTCGTGACCAGCGCCACATATTGGGCCAGCTTATCCCAAACGAGCCAGTAGCCGGTGATGCCGGCAGCAAAGACAAAAATCAGAATCGGTACGCCAGTGATCCAACTGAACCAGCGCACGCCTCGATAGCGATCTCGTGAGAATTCACGGACGATATGCACGAGCATGACGACTACCAATCCATCGGACGCATAACGGTGAAGGCTTCGCATGACACCGGCGAGATACCATTGCTCGTGGGTCATATATTCAACAGATGCGTACGCCTCTTTGACGCCGGTATCGAAGAAAATATAGACGTAGATGCCGCTTGCCGTAATCACCCAATAAAAGAAGAACCCAAGGGCTCCAAGATTGAGCAGCGGGTTCCATTCAGCAGCAAAGATTTGGCCGAGCACGCGTTCGGCCCAGTCGAAGCCATATCGGAGAAACTGACGGATGAAACTCATGCAGCGACTGTCCCGTTAGCTCGCCGCAGCGCGGCGCCATTCGCGAATGATGAAGGCGAGAACCAGGCCGAAACAGGCCGCGCCGATGGCCATGCCGATAAAGAGGGCGTAGTTGAAATAATAGCGGCCGGAGCTGGGATCGTAAATCGTGCAGTAGAATTTGATCCGATCGATGAGGTTTGCAACGGTAGAAGACGTTCCGGCGCGTCCGAAGATAAGGTCCTTAAGAGGTTCGATAATTAGTGGTGGTTCGAATATGGCCCCATAGACGTGTTGGTAGAGACGGCCATCGCCATCAACAAAACTCACTTGCGCCAAGTGATCAAACCCTCCGGAACGGCTATAAAAGGCAAAGCCAACGGCTTTGGCGAGCACGTCCAGCGTTTGGGAATCGGTTGAAAGAAAATACCAGTTGGGCAGGTCGGCGCCATGGGCGCGGGCAAAGGACCGCATCAGCTCAGGCGTATCTTGGCGGACATCGAAACCGACGGTGAGGAGCGAGAAACTGTCGGAGCCGAATGTTCTCTGTGCCTCTTTGATGGCCGGATAAAGGTTTTCAATCAGCGTCGGGCAGACGTCGGTGCAGCCGGTATAGACGAGGGTTATAAGAAGTGGTTTGCCGCGAAAGTTGGCAAGCGCAATTCTGCGCCCGTCACTATTCGTGAAGCTGAGGTTTGGCAGAGTCTGCCCTAACGCGGCTTGCGAGCCAGAAAAGGCTTGTTTGGCCTTCTCGGTTTTGCTGTCCGCCAAAGCAGGCTGAGAGAGGACAATGCAGGAGAACAGTAAAACAAGCCATCTCATACCATCGGTCATAGAGAATGACCGATGGGCGTTCAAGCGCCACGCAGGCTTGCGCACCATAAGGTGCGACGCGCGGTCGCGCTTGCCAATGGTCCATGAGCCAAACTCAAGAACCATTGCAATCATCCGAGGCCTCCGGCGAGCCAGCGATCGACGATTGCCCCTGTGAGCAGCAATAGCAGTTGGCCCAGGGAGGCGAGAAAGTTAATGATGGCCCGCCGTTTTGACGTCTCCAGCACAAGCCGGACGCTCGTTGCCGTGAAGATCAGACCGCCGGTGAGAGCAAATGTGAAATAGATCCATCCCATGCCGAGTGCGGCGGGAAGCAGCGCAAGGGTTGAAAGGGCCACGGTGTGGCCGAGAATAATCCTGGCGCAAAGTTTGTTGCCGGTGATCGCCGGCAACATGGGAATAGTGTTGCGTTCGTAATCCTCCTCGACGGCAATTGCCAAGCTCCAGAAATGTGGCGGTGTCCAGAGGAAAAGTACAATGGCGAGGAGCAACGGTTCGACGGCAAACATTGGGTCAATGGCGGCGGCTCCGGCGAGGACCGCAAAGCTGCCTGCCAGCCCGCCGATCACGATATTCAGCGATGTCCGGCGTTTCAGCCAGAGCGTGTAAATGACGGCGTAGGTGAAAGCGCCGAGAAACGTATAGAAGGCCGCCCAGCCGTTGAGGAAGATGGCGATCAGTCCAATCGCAATAGCCTGGAGCACAATGATGATCGACAGCCAACCAGTGCCGGGATTTAAACGTCCGCTGGCAAATAACCTGTCCGCCGTGCGTGCCATCCGTGCATCGAGATCACTTTCCGCCCATTGGTTGAATGCGCCAGCACTGCCTGCGGCGAGAAAAACCGAGACCGCCAGCACGACCACCTGCCAAGCTTCCGGCAAAAGTCCCGGTGTCACCGCCATGCCGCCGAGCGCACTCAAGGAAATTGCGAATGCGATTCGTGGCTTAAAAAGTCCGATGAACTCCTTAACCGCGACAGGAGCTGCAATGGTGGTTGTGCTTGTCATAGTTTCTTCGTTTCAGCCAATGCAGGAGCTCATTTGTGCCCTTAGCCAATCGGCCAGATCTCCGACAGATATTTCCAATTGACGAAATAGTAGAGGACGAAGGCCGTAAAAAAGACCGTCACCAGGATGTAGGTGCCGGGCAGATGAAATGTTCCGGCACTGCAATATTCCTTGACAGCGCCACTCACCTGCCGCTGGGGCATGGGGCCAAGCGACTCCATGATATTGCTGCCATCAACCTTCTTGCCAAAGAGAATGGTGCCAACGGTGATGAGCACATAAAGCGCACCGCCGAGCGTCGCCAGAATAGCGAACATGCCGTTCAGACCGAGCATCAGGAACGCCGTCGCCGGATAGTCAAAGGAAAGCACCGCATCGCTGAAAGCAATATCCCAATGACGGCGCGAGACGCCGAGGGTGCCCGCGCCCATCATGAAGAGCGATATGCCCGCAATACCAATGGCAAAGACGTAGGGTTGCCATTTCGCGAGGGTCGGCCAGATGACTTGGCGCTGGAAGATGAGCGGCAAGAGCAAATAGGTGACCGCCATGAAGGTCAATGTGGTTCCAGCGACGACCGTCGCATGAAAATGCCCTGGCACATAAAGCGTGTTGTGCAGCGTGATGTTGATTTGCTCGGTGCCAAGAACGACGCCCGAAATGCCGCCGAGGAAGCCGAACAGAACAAGCGACAAGAACATGCCTGCAAATGCGGGGTTGCCCCAGGGTGCCTTTCTGAGCCAATTGAATATGCCGTTAACATAGCCGTTCTTTCGTTGTGCCGCTTCTATGGCTCCAGGAACGGTCATGCCGTGAATGAGACTGCCGAGCACGGCGAGATAGAGCGCATAGGATGTGTTGAACACTTTCCATTCGGAGCTCAGTCCCGGTTCGACAAGCAAATGGTGCGCACTGGCGAGCTGCAAAAATAGGATATAAAGGAAAAAAGCTGTCCGGCTGACCTTTTCCGATAAGGGCTTGGCGCCCAGCAGAACGGCGATGATCAAGTACCAAATGGAAACATGCACGGCGACGTTGATCTGCTGCGAACCATGTCCCATCCCCCACCAGACGAGCTTGTACATCACGGTGTTGATTTCGGCGATATAGCCCAGAGACCAAAGCCATGTCGGGATCAGGATTATGGCGCCGCTGGCGACGGTGAAAACCGCTATGATACAGGCCGTCAGCGCTCCGAAAGTCACAAGCGGAATAGATCCCTCGTAAGTTCCTTCTTCCTTGGCGATGACCAATGTGACGAGGAATACGAAGCAGCCGAGCAAGGCTCCGACGGCGAACAGGATAAGGCCAAGGTAGCATTTGGGC
>BFAS01000100.1 GCA_008974985.1 bacterium MnTg02 | reverse complement strand
TGAAACCACTGCAATCTGCCGCGTCAAAGGCCTTGAACGGGCAACAAGCCCGTCCCGCGACCTTTTCCTTGCATATTTTTGCGATTTCAACGCCATTTTGATCCTGTTTATGAGTCCATGACCTAGAGCATATTTAATGAACTCCAGTTCACCAAATATGCTCTAGTTCTTTGTATTTACGCATTTTTCGGGCGAAAAACCGCACACACTTTTCCTGAAAATGCTCTGGTATCCAGGGGAGAGGGAATGACCGTAAATTCGCAGACCATTCAATCCATGTCCGTACTTGAGGCCATGAGGGGCCGGAAGAGCGTACGCCGGTTCCGGCCGGACCCAGTGCCGCGCGAAATGGTGCGTACAATTCTCGATGCCGCGGCACGCGCGCCAAGCGGAACCAACACCCAACCCTGGAATGTCTATGTGGTCGAAGGTGCCGCCAAGGCGCGTGTCAGCAACGCGGTCATCCAGGCGTCGGAGGCAGGCGAAACCAATCCATCCTATGCTTATGCGCCTGAAAAATGGTTTGAACCCTATCTCAGCCGGCGCCGAAAAATCGGTTATGACCTCTATGCGCTGCTCGGCATTACCAAGGATGATTGGCCACGGCGCAAGGAACAACACAATCGTAATTTCGAGTTTTTCGGCGCCCCAGTGGGCCTTTTTTTCACGATGGATCGCCGTCTCAATCACGGCAGTTGGATCGATATGGGCATCTTTATAGGCTATGTGATGCTCGCTGCGCGGGGTCTTGGCCTTGAGACCTGTCCGCAAGCGGCATGGCAGAGGCATAGTGACGCGGTTCATGATGCGCTTGATATTCCGCAAGAGCAGATTTTGTTTTGCGGCATGTCGCTCGGGCATCCCGATTGGGACGCGCCGGAAAATGCGCTTCAAACAGACCGCGAGACGGTCGATAAATTCACGATTTTTCTCACAGACTAATACCATCGGTCATTGCAAATGACCTATGGGCGTTCAAGCGCCACGCAGGCTTGACGCGCCATAAGGCGCGGCGGGCATTCGCCCTTGCCAATGGTTCATGAGTCAAACTCAAGGACCATTGGTATAATATCCAGCCATCGCCTTGACGGCGAAGTGCTTTAAGAACCCTTGAAATCCGGTTTGCGCTTTTCGAAAAAGGCGTTCATGCCTTCGGTCTTATCGCCACTGGCGAAGAGAAGCTGAAATGCTTTGCGCTCCAAGGCAAGGCCGGCGTCCAGAGACGTGTTGTCGGCATGGAGTATCGCTTCTTTGGATTGCATGACGGCCAGCGGCGGCAGTTGGGCAATATGTTCGGCCATCTTTGTCGCCCTCTCCAGCACTTCATCGTCCGGGACCACCAAGGACAGAAGCCCCATGGCGTGCGCCTCCCTTGCGCCCACCGGTTGGCCTGTGAGGCAAAGACGCATGGCGTTGAATTTACCGACGGCGCGGGTCAGGCGTTGGGTGCCGCCTGCACCGCACATGAGCCCAACGCGCACCTCCGGCTGGCCGAGTTGCGCGCTCTCGCCGGCGATTAAAATATCGCAGGCCATAGCAAGTTCGAGCCCACCGCCAAGGGCATAACCGTTAATGGCGGCGATCACCGGCTGCGGGGTGGTGGCGACCGCGTTCCAATAGCGTTCGCTGCGCCGCTTCATCATCTCGATAGGATCGGCGTTGATAAACTCGTTAAGATCCGCGCCGGCGGCAAAGGCTTCGTCATTGCCGGTTAGGACAATGGCGCGAACATCGTCGTCATCGTGAAGTGCGGTGAACGTGTCGGCAAGCGCTTTTCGCGTGGCGATATTGAGCGCGTTGCGCACTTCCGGACGGTTGAGACGGATTAAAGCCGTTCCATTTCCCGGCTTTTCGCACAGCACCAAAGGCGTGTCGCCCATATTATTCCTTTCGCATTTGGGTTTTTTCATCGCCTTATCGGGATCTTGTAAATCAACCCAAATGATGTTTGACGCCGACCAAATAGCTATGACACGCTCTTACCGGAAATCAAGCTCGAGCTTTTGCAACGGAAAGAGGGAGGGAGCATGCGCAGGGCAGACGATCCGGACTATTGCGTCGCGGTTGTGGGCGCCGGGATTATGGGGCAGGGCATTGCCCAAGTCGCGATCATGGGCGGCATACGGACATTGCTTTATGACGCCAAGGAGGGCGCCGCCGAAAGAGCGCGTGAGGCCGTCACGAAGCGCCTGCGGCGTCTCGTTGAAAAAGACCGCCTCAAATCATCGGATGTGGACGATATGTTGGCCGGGCTAGAGATCGTGCCCAAGATTGACGGTCTGGCGCCTGCCGACACGGTCATTGAAGCGGTTTTCGAGGATCTCGATATTAAGACCGAAGTGCTGCGTTCCGTCGAAGCCCGGACGTCCGAAGCTTGCATCATCGCCTCCAACACGTCCTCGATTCCCATTGCCGCGCTCGCGCGGAATTCCAAGAAAAAAGACCGCATCGCCGGAATGCATTTCTTTAATCCGGTGCCGCTGATGAAATTGGTTGAGATTGTTCGCGGTCCCGAGACGGCGCCCGAAATCATCGAAGTTTTAAGCGTGCTCGCCAGGCGTTTGGGGCGCACGCCTGTTACGGTTAAGGACGCGCCGGGGTTTCTTGTGAATATGGGCGGCCGGGCTTACACGACGGAAGGACTGCGCATCGCTCATGAGGGTGTGGCCTCACCGGCGGAAATCGACGCTATCATGCGGGATTGCTGTCACTTTCCCATGGGGCCGTTCGAGCTTATGGACCTCACCGGTATCGATGTGAATTTTCCGGTGACGCAGATCGTCTATGACGGCTATATGCAAGATCCGCGGATCAAAACCTCGCCATTGCATAGGCAACTGTTCGACGCAGGCCACTTCGGCCGGAAGACCGGTCAAGGACATTACCGCTACGACGCGTCCGGACAAATGATGGATCCGCCTTCTCCGGATTTTGAAACCGAAGCCTCTCCCGCCGCACGGGTCTCACTTGCCGAAGATGATCCCAGCCTCAGAACCTTCTGCGAAAAACTCAAGCTGACAGTTTCGGAGAGCGCAACGGAGGGAATTCCGATCCTCGCGGCGCCATTGGGGGATGACTGCACCCATATTGCCATCCGCACCGGCGCGGACCCAAAACGGCTTGTCGGCATTGACCTCACAGGCGATCATGCAAGGCGTGTGACATTGATGACGCCACCTGGATCCGATCCGGCAATTCTGGCGGCAGTCGCGGCGGCGGTCAGGGCGTCGGGGCGCAAGGCGACAGTGATCAAGGATTCGCCTGGTTTTGTCGCGCAACGGGTGCGTGCGGTTATTGCAAATCTCGGCTGTTACATGGCAGAGGTGGGTTTGGCTGGTCCAAGCGACATCGATCTTGCACTGAAGCTCGGGCTCAACTATCCGCTCGGACCTTTGGAGATCGCCGAGGATCTCGGGTTGCGAACAACTTTATTGATCATGACGCGCTTGCAGGACATTACGGGCGATGACCGCTACCGGCCGAGCCTATGGCTCAAGCGCCGGGCCTTATTGGACCTGCCGATTGATGTGCCTGCCTAATCGCGCGTGTGTTATTCGCGTAGGCCGAAAACCGCCAAAGTCCTTAGGTTTCAGCAGGTTCCTCGGAAAGAGCGGAGACAATCCCTGAATCAATAAGCGTCTTGATTTCATCGGTCTTGAGCCCCGCTTCCATCAGCACGTCGCGCGTGTCCTCGCCGAAGCGCGGTGGCGCTTTGCTGGGCCGTGGCGGCGTGCGTGCCAGTTTCACCGGATTGCTAATTCCGCGATAATTGCCGATTTCGACCACCATCTCGCGATGAAGCGTATGGGGATGCGTCACCACCTCGGGCACACCGAGGACGGGCCCCGCGGGCACGCCTTTGTTCATAAGCGCGTTGCAAATCTCTTCGCCATTGCGAGAGGCGAGAAGGGTCTCGAGCTCGGCCTTTAACTCGGACCGGTGAATGTTCCGGGCACCGTTGGTGGTAAACCGCTCATCCGCTGCCAGCGCTGGTTTCCCAAGCGTATCAGCGAGGCGGGCAAATTGGCCGTCATTGCCAACGCCAATAAAAATGTCGCAGGTCATTGTCGTGAACGTGTCATAGGGGACCACGTTCGGATGCTGGTTGCCGGGAAGTCCGGGACGTTTACCAGTGAGGAACCAGTTGGCGGCATGGGGGAACAGGAGCGAGAGCGCCGTGTCATAAAGACTGACTTCAAGAAACTGGCCAATGCCGGATTTTTCTCGCTCATAGAGAGCCGCTAACAGTCCGAAGGCGGCTGACAGGCCCGTGCCGATATCGACCATGGGAATTCCGAGCCGCGTTGGTCCGCTCTCAGCGCTGCCATTGACACTTAGCCAGCCTGCCATGGCTTGCACAACGGCGTCGTAGCCTGGGAAGCCTCCTAAGGGACCGTCGGCGCCAAATCCGGTGATGCGGCAATGAATGAGCCGGGGAAAGCGGTCGCGCAACACGGGATCGTAATCGATGCCCCATTTGGCAAGCGTGCCGGTCTTGAAATTTTCAATGAGAAAATCGGCATCCTCTAAAAGCCGCATGAGGACGGCACGGCCGGCCTCTTCACGCAAATCGATTGAAATTCCGCGTTTCGACCGGTTGACGCCGAGAAAATAGGATGACGCGCCGTTATCGTCGAACGGGGGCCCCCAATGGCGTGTCTCATCGCCTTGTGGCGGTTCGATCTTGATGACATCGGCGCCGTGGTCGCCAAGCCATTGCGTGCAAAACGGGCCTCCGAGAACCCGCGAAAGGTCGATGACTTTGAGACCGGCGAGAGCGCCGGCGGGTACATTGGCAATCATAAAGGCAGACCCTTAGAAGACTGACGTTTTTAACTTTCCTCGCAAACAACATTAGCCTCCAAGGCTCCGCGGTCCAATGCTGGATGCGCCGCTGAGAAACCAGATATCTACTCAGAGCGTCTCTTCGGTTCCCCAAATCGATGTGACTTGGCTTGAGAGAACGCCGCCATTGCCATGGGCGAGGCCAATTTTGGCGTTCTCTATCTGGCGGGCGCCGCATGTGCCACGGAGCTGGCGGGCGGCCTCGATGACAGTGTAAAGGCCATACATACCCGGATGGACGCACGAAAGGCCGCCGCCATTTGTGTTTACGGCAAGCGCTCCGCCCGGCGCAATGCGGCCCCCCTCGACAAAAGCACCGCCCTCGCCCTTAGCGCAAAATCCAAGATCCTCAAGGAACAGGATCGTGTTGATGGTAAAGGCGTCGTAGAGTTCCAAAACATCGATATCTTCGCAGGCGACGCCAGCCATTTCCATGGTTCTCGGACCGCTTTCTTGTGCCGCGGTTTGGGTAAGATCCGGCATGGCCGAGATCATCCGATGCCAATGGGCCATCGCCGCGCCCAGGAAGTAGACCGGCGGTCGTGGCAGATCCTTCGCCTGGTCGGGCCGGGTCATGATGATCGCCGCACCACCGTCGGTTACCAGGCAGCAATCGAGCTTGCTCAACGGGTCCGAGATCATTCGTGAATTGAGAACATCCTCGATCGTTAAGGGATCGCGCGCGAAGGCTTCAGGATTTAGCTCCGCCCAGTTCCGGGCTGCTACGGCGACGGCCGCCAGTTGCGCGCGCGTGGTTCCAAACTCATGCATATGGCGGGCAGCGGCGAGCGCATAGGCCGATATCGGATAGCGCGCGCCATAGATCGCTTCATAAGGCATGGGCTCGGACATGGTGACAAGACGGCCACCGGCGGTTCGTTGGTTCGACCCGTAAGCCACCAGCGCAACGTCGCAAAGACCTGCTTCAAGCGCTAGAGTTGCCCCCAGACAATGCGCCACGAAAGAAGACCCGCCGATATTGCTGCCATTTGAATATTTTGGCTGGATGCCGAGATATTCGCCGACTGACGGTGCCGGCATGGAGTGGACCGCCGTCGTGGCAAATAGGCCATCAATGTCATTGAGCCTCAGCCCGCAGTCCGCAAGGGCCGCATGAACGGCTTCGGCCAAAAGCTCGATGCCGGTGCGTCCCGGCCGTTCCCCATCCGGAGCGATGCCGAGCCCGACGATGGCCGATTTGCCGCGAAGTTTATGGGCCATAGTGCGAGAGATCTTTCTTGTCAGGCACGAAGAGCAGGGCCGGTTCGCTATTGAGCTCACCAATTTTTGCCCGGACCGCCATCCCGATCGTGACCTCATGAGGGTCGATATCGATGATCCGGCTCATGAGACGCGGACCTTCAGCCAGATCGATCAGTGCGACATTATAGTCTCCCCCTTTTTCAGGCCGTTGGCGGGTGACAGTTGTCGAATAAACTGTTCCCGCGCCCGATGCCTCGACCCATTCAAGCGCGTCCTCACCTGTGCCCGGCGATAGGACTCGCGGATAGAAAATAAACGCGCCCGTCTTGATGTTGCGCTGGATCATGAATTTGCCTTCGGCAAGAAAATCCTGGAATTGCCGTTCCGGGCCGGGGCTGGCGAAAGTCATGGCGTCTCTCCCATTCATATGGCTCGGTATAGGCTAATATTCACGAAGCCTTGGATGCGCCAGCGCTGAGTTTCTCGGCCACTTTTTCAGTGAAGGCTTGCGTCGAGAGTGTGCCGCCGAGATCTGCCGTCCGTGAGGCGGGATCGCCAAGCGTTGCATCGATCGCGGTATCTATCCGTTTCGCGGCATCATTGAGAACAGGCCGATTTTTATGCGTACCCAGCCAATCGAGCAGCATTGCCGTCGAGAGAATGAGAGATGTCGGATTTGCTTTGTTCTGACCGGCGATGTCTGGAGCGGTTCCATGTTGCGCCTGGGCGCAGCACAGCTCATCGCCGGCATTGATTGACGCCCCAAGTCCAAGGCCTCCTGAGAGCTCCGAGACGAGATCGGATAGAATATCCCCGTGAAAATTGGTGGTGCAGATGACGTCGAAGCGCGCAGAATCGCGCACCAAAATGGCCGCCGAGGCATCGACGATCATCTCTTCAAGCTCGACATCGGGAAATTCCTCCGCGACCTTGCGCACTTCCCGCAAAAAGAGCCCGTCGGTGAGTTTGAAGCAGTTGGCCTTGTGAATCGCGGTCACTTTCTTGCGGCGCTGGGCCGCCAGCTCAAAGGCGCGACGGGCAATCCGGTTGCTGGCATGGGCGGTGATTTTGCGCACGGAGAGCGCCATGTTTTCGTCCGGCATGAATTCGCCCGTTCCGTCATACATATTCCGGTCCGGATAAAATCCTTCCGTTCCCTCGCGCATAATAACCAGATCCATGTGCTCTGCCTTGGATGGT
>BFAS01000099.1 GCA_008974985.1 bacterium MnTg02 | reverse complement strand
TTTACACAACGGCGGATCTCAAAGAGCGCGGCTGGACGGACAGCATTATCAAGCAGCATCTTGGCAAGCCGGACGGCGTGCGCCCCAATCCTCATGGCCGATTGCGGGCAAAGATCAAACTCTTCTCTGTTGATCGTGTGCATGAGTTGGAAGGTGGCAAGGCCAAGGCTAATCTTGAGACGATTTCCGATGCGCGGGATCTGGCCAGGCGAGCCTTGATGCTTAAAAAAAGAAAGACGCAAGGGTAAAAAGAAAAATGCGAGTGCGGGGACAGAGAGCAATTCGGCCCCGGCGCTCTCATATGCGATTGTGGCGAGTGCCGGTCGGATCGCAGTGCATCCAACCGGCGCGTTTTCAATCCGCTTGTCAGAAGAATGGGAGTTAAAGCCAGTGGGCGTGCCAAAACCGCCTGGACCAGCGCCGGTGCCAGAACCAGCGCCGGGACCAGAACTACAGGAGCCGCCGCCGATACCGGAGCCGCCACCCATACCTCCCTTCGCATGGTCTTTGAAGCCGAGGGCTACAAGATTCGGACATACAACGACGGCACCACGGCGCTGAACGGGATATCGAACGATCCGCCAGATATCGCCCTTTTGGATATTAAGATGCCTCGCATGGATGGCATGGAGTTGTTGCGCCACCTTCGGCAAAAATCGGAAATTCCGGTCATTTATTTGACGTCGAAGATCGAAGAAATGGATGAACTCCTGGGTCTAAAAATGGGCGCTGACGACTATATTGCGAAACCCTTTTCGCAGCGTTTGCTGGTCGAACGTGTCAGGGTCGTGCTGCGCCGCGCCCAGCAGAAAGAAACTGCCGTATCCCCAGATGCGAATGCAAAAGTCCTTGAGCGGGGTAAGCTAAAGATAGATCCGGAGCGACATTCTTGTCGTTGGGATGGGCAGAACGTCACGCTTACTGTGACCGAGTTTCAAATTCTTCATTGCCTGGCGCAACGCCCCGGCATGGTCAAAAGCCGCGATGCCCTGATGGATGCTGCGTATGACGATCAAGTTTATGTCGATGACCGGACCATCGACAGCCATATAAAGCGGCTGAGAAATAAATTCAAAGTGGTCGACCGCGATTTTGATGTGATTGAATCACTTTATGGCATCGGTTACCGATTCAAAGAAAACTAAGCACGACGAGTAAAATCAACGACGTTGACCCACGCGCCGGGCTTACCGACGTCCTTGCCTATCTGCCCGATTATTCGGCCAAACGGATCGATGAAGTGCTCCCATGGAACTGGCGGGCAGACCGTCAACAGCACAAAGTCGCTTGACCCAACAGCATCCTTCTTGCCAAGCCATTACTCTCATATCGCCCGGCTCAATAAAGGCCGGTCAGGTCACGACTGTCGCTGCTTCACCCAATAGATCTTTCCTATCCTTTCCGGATTGCACGATGTGCATCTGATCTGCGGGATATGAATTGACCAGATCGAACGCCTCATCAGGCGTGCCGTCGGTCCATGTTTCGAAAGCCTCTTCACTATCCAGGATCACAGGCATTCTTTGCGGATGAATGGTTGCAACGAGTTCATTTGGCGTCGTTGTCATGAAGGCAAAGACATCCAATTCCACGGTCTGACCATCCTTTTTGATTGGACCCTTCCAGGACCCCCAAATGCCGGCAAACGCAAATAGCCGACGTGGGCTATCACCTTTTAAGGCGAACCAATGCCAGGTCGCGGGATTGCGTCCCTTGGGCTCAGAAAATGATGTCACTGGCACCAGGCAGCGACGTTCCTCGAAGGAGCCGCGCCAGAAGCGGCTTGTGCGGATTTTGTCATCCCGGACATTTGTGACCCGGCGCGGCGCTTTGTCTTTCATAAGGAGGACGAAACCCCAACTCAGTTCAACCAACTCTTGCTCACCGTCTTCAGCGCGTCTGATGACAGGTGCTTCATTGGTGGGAAAAATCGCTGGTTTCGGCGTGATCGCAGCGGCACGGTTATGAGAGATGCGGAAATATTTTATCACTGCTTGGCGCGGCAGAGTTTGAGAGTACAAATTGCACATATAAGCAGTCTAAGCGGCGCTGGAGTAAACGTACAATGGGGCGCTTTTACCGGGAGCCTCCGCGCCACCCGATCTGTTTGGAGAATTCGTGGTCCCAAGCGATGGATTGCGGCGATCACCCCAGCACCAGCTTGAGCCGGTGAGATGGCGACGGAGATGATGGAAGGAGGGGCGTGCCTTGAAACCGCAAAACAGAGCCATCAGCCGCATTGAAAGGGTCTTGTTGCGGGGCGTACAGCGCCGCCGTAGCCACTTCCACATGGCGGCCTGAACGCAAACCAAATGGGACAGAGCCTCTCTTAAATCAAACGCTCAAGTGTCCAAGAAACTTTGACGACGGACAGCGTGTGTTTCTGATTCAAGCAGAACCGATACTGCTCTAGTCTTTGCGTTGGTTGCCGCCTTCATTCAGATAAGCCCCACAGATGTGGCTGACCCGTATGTCATGTCCAATGGTGTAGCAAACCTGGGCCTTCTCATAGTCACTATTGTGCACGGCATAAGCGGAGACCCGCATTCCATATTTTCTGGCTATTTGGGCAAGATACCGGTCTTCGCAGAGTGGTGAACGGTGTTGGCCGCCATGCTTAAAGACTTGATAAGCGCCATCGCAACGAATGGCTGCGTCGGCGGTTGAGGTCTGCATTCCAGCGAACATCATTGCTGCCATGAGCGCAAAAGCGAGTTTTGAAATTCGTGTCATCTGAGTTGTCCATATGGTATTGGCGATAAGGTGCCGGATCTACAAATTCGGAGGTTTGGGCAACATCCATCCGTTTATCCAGTGCGGTCCATAGACGTCCGGAACTGGTTGATAAAACATCCATGAGTTAACACCATTTGTC
>BFAS01000098.1 GCA_008974985.1 bacterium MnTg02 | reverse complement strand
TTCCTTCGCCAATTGACCAATGCGCATCGTCATACCTCCTTACAGCCGGAACCCTAAAGCCCGTAGTATACTACGGAGTCAATGTTTATGTTTGTGCCGGCATTCTTTTTGCTGATATCCAAATCAAGAGGATCGTGATGTCACTTAGGGCGGCCGCGAACGCGCCCGATCGGTTTTACTAGGCCATGCCGTTACGCCATGTTAGGAGACCCGTCGCTATGATAAATAACCAAAAAAGCGTCTGCCGATTGGTGCGGCGGCGGCCAAGCCCTATATTTGGTCCAGCGCGGCCCTCATCAAATGGTTATAGAGCACTCGCCATCTTCAAGAGCGCCGCCTGCACGAAACAGTGAGACCCATTTCAAAGCGTTTTAGAAAGCTGGCGGATGTCTGAGGATAGTTTAGCGATCCGGCAGGAAATGCCGGAAGACCAATCTGAGATCCAAAAGCTTCATGCCCGCGTCTTCGGGCCGGGCCGGTTTACACGGACCGCCTATCGCGTCCGCGAAACGGGTGCGTTCGATCAGCAACTTTCTTGGGTGGCTTTCGCCGGCAAAGAGCTTGCAGGTGCGGTCCGTTTGACGCCTATCCGAATTGGCGGCCGGGACCGTGCTCTTCTATTAGGACCGCTCATCGTTGCCCCTCAATTTGCTGGAAAAGGCTATGGGCGGCGGCTCATTGCCGCAAGTCTCGAAGCTGCTCGAGCAGAGGGATTTGCTTTGGTCCTACTCGTCGGCGATCTGGCCTATTACGAAGCGTTTGGCTTCGGGCCGGTTCCGCCTGGGCAAATCATGATGCCGGGACCCGTCGATCCGGCGCGCTTGTTGGCGGCGGAATTGATGCCGGGAACTCTTGAGCGGTATTCAGGGCTGATGCGCGCGGAGCGCTAGAGCATTTTCAGGAAAAGAATGCTCTCCGGCTTGATCGGTGAGTGTGGGCGATTTTCCGCCCGGCAAATGTTTAAAAACAAAGAAATAGAGCGCGGTTCTGATTGAGTCATACCAAAGGAAATTATGATTGACTTATAATTTCCTTTGGCAAGCGCGACTGCGCGTCGCGCCTTATGGCGCATAAGCCTGCGTGGCGCCTGAACGCCCATCGGTCATTCCCAATGACCGATGGTATAAGCAGGTCTACCGGTAATTTCCTTTGGCAAGCGCGACTGCGCGTCGCGCCTTATGGCGCGTAAGCCTGCGTGGCGCCTGAACGCCCATCGGTCATTCCCAATGACCGATGGTATAAGCAGGTCTACCGGTAATTTCCTTTGGCAAGCGCGACTGCGCGTCGCGCCTTATGGCGCGTAAGCCTGCGTGGCGCCTGAACGCCCATCGGTCATTCCCAATGACCGATGGTATAAACAGGTCTACCGGCCTTCACGGAACCAGGTTAAAGCGATAAATCCGACAAGCGCAATCAAGGCGAGGAAGCCGGCGAATAGCGGCAGAAGCTTCACTCCGCGCACCACATAGGCATCCCGTTTTCTCAGACCCATCCAATTCGAACCATGCATGATTTTCGCGGAGCGAAGCATGGATAGGCGCGGCAAACTGATCTCACCAGCTGTTTTCCCGGAGCCAATCCAAAAAGCTCCGCCGCCCGTCGCCTCGGTGATGGGTTTGACGATGTCCTCGGTGGCGGCGACTTTCTCCAGCTCGCGGGAGTTCATCGGTCCGACATGGGCGATCGTTGAGAGGTCTCCCGAGCGGAGCCGGTAGAGGCCCGGCTGATCCACATCCAGCCGTTTGCGCCAAACACCCGGCGTGGATTTATCCAATGTTACGGATAATTTCTCGCCATTTGGCGCGACGATCGCGACCGGCTCGATATCATCCCTCATGGAGCGGCGCTCGATGGATAATTGTTTTCCGCTTCCAGTGGCGCGCAAATATTCTTCCTCGAGATCCGGCTCCTTCATAAGCCAATGGGCAAGGCGGCGCAGTAGGGCCGTGTACGGTCCGCCGCCTTCAAAACCGCGTGCCCAGAGCCAAGCATGATCCGATAGAAGCAACGCGACCCTGCCCTTGTTCCTCCGGTCGAGAACAAGAAGCGGCTTTTCATTGGCGCCGTTCATCAGCACCTTGCCGCGGCTGGGTTGCGCCTCCACGAGCCGGAACCAGCGGCCCCAATCCGGGACTTTCGATAGGCTGCCAGGCAGGCCGCGCGTCACCGGATGTTTTGTCCCAGCGGTTGTGATTGTGGCTTTATAAGGCTGCTCGATCACGCGCCCCGTGGGTGCTGCCGGCAGAACTTGCGCCAATGGCGTGCGGTAAAGGCTCATGGGTCCGGAATATTCATGTCCGGCGGCGATCAAAACAGCGCCGCCATTCTCGACATAGCGGGCGACATTATCGAGATAGAGCAACGGCAGTACGCCGCGGCGTTGGTAGCGGTCGAAAATGATCAGGTCGAAATCTTCCAGCTTCTCCGAAAACAGCTCGCGGGTCGGAAAGGCGATAAGTGAGAGCTGATTGATCGGCGTGCCATCTTGCTTTTCCGGTGGACGGAGAATGGTAAAATGCACAAGGTCGACAGCCGCATCCGACTTTAGCAAGTTCCGCCAGGTCCGCTCTCCCGCATGAGGTTCTCCGGAGACCAGAAGAACGCGCAGATTTTCGCGTATGCCTTCGGCGGAAATAGCGGTCCGGTTGTTGGCGAGCGTCAGCTCGTCCCGCGCGGCTTCCAACTCCAATTCGACGATGTTCGTTCCGGCATGGGGGAAGTCCATCGGAATTTCAATTGGCTCACCGACCCGGACCTGCAGGGTTACGACGGGCTTGCCCTCCCGGGAAATTTTTAAAGTTGCGACTTCGGGGGTCGAAGACCGCGCGCCAGTTTCCACAATTCGGAGTTTGATGACATCGTTGCCGCCAACGAGCCCAAACCGGGGCGCCTTCAAAATTTCGATGCGCCGGTCCCGTTCGCCCTTGGCTCCAGTGATCAGGGCATGGATCGGGGCGGTTATTCCAATGTTGGCGGCGGAAGCGGGGGCGTCGTGAATCTGTCCGTCTGTCAGAAGGAAGACGCCGGCGAGCCGATCGGTCGGAATTCCGGAAAGTCCACGGTTGAGGTCCGCGAACAACGTCGTGCCTTCTCTTGCCTCATTGGTGCTACGAGAGGAGGTCAGCCAGCGAACCTCGAGATTGGGTGTCTTGGCAAGCATTTCGGCTAGCTTGCGGCGCACGGTCTCAGTGCGCTCAGCGCGTCCTGCTATTTTCTGACTGGCGCTTTCATCGACAATGACCAGTGCAATGTTTGAAAGCGGGTCTCGGTCTTCCTGCTTCAAGTGCGGGTTCGTCAGCGCCGCGGTAAGCAGCAGCAGCGCAAAGCATCGGATGAGCGCGCCGCGCGTCAGCTTCATGAGCAACAGGATGAAGAATAGTCCGGCGAGCGCGAGCGCCGCCCATATGAGCGGCATCGGCAAAACCGGAGAAAACTCAATTGACCAACTCATTGCCACACTATTGTCCGAGGCGCTCCAAGAGAGCGGGAATATGAACCTGATCGGCTTTGTAATTACCGGTTAGAGCGTACATCACGATATTGACACCCGCGCGGTAGGCCATTTCCCGTTGCACATCGCCGCCCGGTACGACCGGAAAGAGCGGTCTGCGCCGGTCGTCCTGCGCCCAGGCGGATGCAAAATCATTTGAGGTGATTAATATTGAACTCACGCCGTCAGACCGCCGGGAGCGGCGTTCATTCGTTGCGGTCTGCTCGCCCTGAGCCTCGACCCATAGCGCGCCGCCATCCCATCGGCCGGGGAAGTCGTCCAAGAGATAGAAAGATTTTGTCAGCACATGGCCTTGCGGAACAGGTTCGAGGCGGGGAATATCGAGCCGTCCTAAAATCCTTTGCAAGGCGCGATTGCCCGGCGTTTCGTATTGCCCGCGCAATGGCGTCGTCATTTGATAGTCGCGCGTGTCAAAGATGATCATGCCGCCTTGCTTCATAAAGGCGTCGATCTTGGCCAATGTCGGCTCTGGCAAGGCTTTCGCATCGGATCGAATTGGCCAGTAAAGCAGGGGAAAGAATGCCAATTCATCGCTAACGACATCGACCGCCATCGGTTCGGCGGGTTCGACAGCCGTGCGCATGGAAAGGACGTAGCTCAACCCTTGTAGTCCCAAACGGCTAACGCGATCGGTCGCCTCGTCGCCGGTAATCACATAGGCAAAGCGCGTCTTTAGAGAGGCCTTGAGGGCGAAATCAGTGGTTACAGTTTGCCTCGCTTCGGACTGCGCAAAGCTCCGTTCAGGCAAAAGCAAGATGCTCAGGGCAAGTGCCAGACAGGCCGTGCCAGCGCCTTTTACCAGGGTCCGGAATCCTGATGACAGGGCGATCACGGCGATCGCATCCAGCAAAAACGCGACGAACGCGGCGAACAGCAACCACGATTTAAGCGCCAGCGGTTTCGATGCCGTATAGCCGGTCATGATCGCGCCGGCCGGCCGCCCCTTATAAGGCCTAAGCACAGTTTTCGGTCCAATCACATTGAGCGCGCGGACTGCCCCCGCGGGGCCATAATAGCCCGGCGGATGTTTAATTGTTGGTTTTATCCCCGCAAGATCGCGAATATTGATCGCCTCAGCAGACGGCGGCGGCGCGCTCAATCGGCCAAAACCGTCTAGTGATTGATAGGGCGCTAAAACTTGAACCCGGTCCCAATTGCTCGGTGAGCTGTCATTTTGACCGCCCTCATCGGCGGCAGGGTTGGCGAGCTGGCCGGAAAGATCGACAAGCCGCCTTAACATATCAACGAACAAGCCGGACAGCGGCAGGTTCGACCAATCCGAGTTTGCGGTGACGTGGAAAAGAACAATCCAGCCTTGCTTGCGGCGCCGGGCGGTGACCAGCGGCGTGCCGTCTTGCAGGCGCGCCCAGACTTCGGAGCCGGATATTGGCCGGGTTGGATCGGCGAGGACTTGCCGGTTTACGGTCACGTCCTTGGCGATTTGCAGACCATAAAATGGGCTTTGCTTTTCAAATGGCATGAGCGTTTGCGGTGAACTCCAGGACAATGCTCCGCCAAGTGCGCGGCCGCCAAGGCGAAGAGCGACGGGCAGAAGATCGTCCGCCGTCTCCTCCAAACGCGGGCCGGCGAAGCGCACCAACAGGCCGCCATTATTGATCCATCGATTCAGTTGCTCATATGTCTGACCAACCACTTTGCCAATGTCGGCCAGAATGATGATTGACGAATTTTGCCGCAAAAAATCACCAACTGCTGCGAGAACGTTGCGGTCCTTGGCTGTGAGAATTTCCGCAAATGGACCGATGGCGCGCTCGATATAGTAAAGGGGCGAGAGCAGGGGCTGGGAGAGTTCGCGCGATTCTCCGGACACCAGTCCGATCCGCCTGCGCCAGGCGCGGGAATCGAGAAGTTGAACCGCGCCGGCGGATTTTTCACCCGCAACCTCAAGACGAGCGATTTGATTGCGAAGTTCGAGCGGCAGGTCGAACAGCGCCTCGGCGGTTTTCTTGTCCGGTTCGAAGGCAAAAGAGGCTTCTCCAAGACGCGCGCCACGGCCGCTCCAGGCTTGCACCATACCGCGCTCAGCCCCGCCGCCGGGCCGTACGATCTCGGCTTTAAACCGGCCCGATTTATCGGTTGCGTAGCGCACGCCAAGAACGCCGGAAACGTCTCCCTTCGAGAAAATGGTCAGCCGTCCGGTCGAGCCTTTTAGTGTGTTGAGGCGTTCCGCGAACGCTTGCGCCTTGCCATAGTCGAGCCCGTCGCTCAGCCAGAAAACATCGTGGGGGCCCGCTCCTTTCAAATCCTTCTCAAGCGCTTTGGCGACGGCGAGACGATCCGGGGCGAAAGGTTGTGGCTGGAGACTGGATGCGCGCTCCTGCACGCGGCCGGGGGCTTCGCCGGCATATTTTCCCACTGGGGACGGTCCGGCGGTTGCCGCGAGAACGATAGGCTGCGAGGCACGATTGGCGCGGCCAATAAGCGTATCCAGCGTCGATCTGCGCGCGTCCCAATCGTTTGCTGACGCCCAGCCATTATCGACAATGATAATGGCCGCGTCCGATGTCGAAAGCGCTTGGCGATCCGGATTGAGAACGGGTCCGGCGAGGCTAAGAATAATAAGTGTCACCAACAGGATCCGCAAAGCCGTTAGCCACCAAGGACTGTGGGCGGGCGTTTGTTCTTTAGATTCCAAATCCTTCAAAAGACGGGTTGGCGGGAACCAAACGCGTTTCGGCCGGGGCGGCGTGAAACGCAGCAACCACCAAATCGCGGGCAAAGAGGCAAGCCCGACGAGGATCCAGGGTTGAAGAAAACCTATGGCGCCGAGGGTTATCATGGGCCCGGCCGTTCGTGAGTTTGTTCGGACGGCGTGCTCTCCGCCTCGTTGGTGCGCTGAGGCAGGTGCCGGTAATCCTTATCCATGCCGGTGAGCCGCGTATGTATGGCGAGCAGGGCCTCGCCTGCGGGACGATCTGTGTGATGCAAAAAAAACGAGCATTCGAGGCGCTTGAGTTGACTTTTCAAGGCATCGCGATGCGAAATAAGCTTTGCGATATATTGATCGCGCAAGGTTTCCGCCCGGCCTGTCAGAACGCGATGGTTGCCGTCATGGGATTCAAATTCGGTGCGCCCCGAATACGGCAGGCTTTCCTCGGCTGGATCGAGGATTTGAACGACGTGGCAACGCACGCTTTCAGAGGCGATTGCCTTCAGGGAGCGCACGGTTTTCTCAACGGGATCGAGAAAATCACTGAACAGAACACAATCCGAAAATGATTTTGGCTTCAATCCGCCTGTTGCACTAAATGGCGCCGCTTCTCCGGCATCGTGCTGCGCGATCCATTGAGCCATCCGCGATACGGTATTGCGGCTTGCGCTGGGCGGCATGACGCCAAGAAGGCCGACGCGCTCGCCTGCCTGCACGAGCAGCTCGGCAAGTGCGAAGGTGAGCAACAAGCCCCGCTCGATTTTTGAAGTTTGGCTCAGATGTGAGCGGAATTCCATCGATCGCGTCAAATCCGGCCAAAGCCACACGGTGTGGGCAGCTTCCCACTCCCGTTCGCGAACATAGAGATGATCTGAGCTGGCCGAGCGCCGCCAATCGATAAGGGTCGCGGTGTCGCTGCTTTCGAATTGGCGAAATTGCCAAAAAGTTTCGCCAGGGCCGGCGCGGCGGCGGCCGTGAATTCCGTGGGCAACAGTCTGCGCCACGCGGCGCGCTTCGACCAACAGAACCGGCATGCGGTCTGCCAGCACGTGCGCGCGGTTCTCGATATCGCTTATCGCACGAGCCGTAAGCGGTCTTGTGTCTTTGGCCACGCCGCCCTTACTCCGAACTTATTCCAAGCTCTCAGTGAGCTTCGAGATCACATCGGCCATCGTGACGCCTTCGGCCCGCGCCGCGAACGTGAGAGCCATCCGGTGCCTGAGAATGGGGGGGGCGAGTTCAAGCACATCATCGATAGAGGGCGCGAACCGACCATCGATAAGCGCTTTGGCGCGGACAGCCAGCATCAGGGCCTGACTTGCACGGGGCCCTGGACCCCAAGCAACGAGCCGTTCGATCTCGCCGTCCTTGCCGGCTTCGGGCCGTGCCGAGCGAACAAGTTTGAGGATGGCGTCAACCACGGAATCTCCTACCGGAATTTGCCGCACCAGACGCTGTATCGATTGAAGTTCGCCAGCGGATAGGATCGGCCGCACGATGCGCTCCTCGGTTCCGGTGGTGGCGTACAGCATCCGCCGTTCGGCTTTTTCATTCGGATAGGTTATGTCGATTTGCAGCATGAAGCGGTCCAGTTGCGCTTCCGGCAGAGGATAGGTACCTTCTTGTTCGAGCGGGTTTTGTGTTGCCAGGACATGGAACGGCGCCGGCAAATCATGGCGCTCGCCGGCAACGGTTACGTGATGTTCCTGCATCGCCTGCAACAGAGCCGATTGTGTTTTCGGGCTTGCCCGGTTGATTTCATCGGCCATCAAAAGCTGGGTGAAGACCGGTCCCTTGATAAAGCGGAATGCCCGTTTGCCCAATGAGGACTCCTCAAGAACCTCTGAGCCGACAATGTCGGAGGGCATGAGGTCGGGGGTAAACTGCACACGCTTGTTATCGAGACCAAGCACGGTGCCAAGTGTTTCCACAAGGCTCGTTTTCGCCAATCCAGGCACACCGATAAGGAGCGCATGACCGCCAGAAAGCAGAGTTACGAGCGAAAGCTCAATGACATATTCCTGGCCATAGATCACCGTGGCGATGGCTTCCTGGACCTGGCGGATTTTGTCGCCTGCGGCTTCGATCCGCTCAACAATGTTTTCGTCAGTTTGCGTTACGTTTGACATAAGCCTGTTTACAGGATTGTAGGGGCACGACTGGTACAATTTGAAGGAAAAAAACGTCACAATGTTGTTAGACGTGCGTGTTTTGGCGATATTGTTAACGGCATCACATTGACCGGCAGTGCGAGGACCGGCAATGCGATCAAAAGCTCAGATTATTTAGCAGGAATAGTACGGAACGTCTAACATCGATGAGAAATTAACGATCAGGCAGTCATGACGGATGCAACGGTTAGGGATCTCGAAAAATCTCTGAGATCCAGCGGCAGGAAGGGCCCGGCACCGGTCCATCTCTGGAATCCACCCTATTGCGGCGAAATCGGATTAAGGATCGCGGCGGACGGGACGTGGTATTACCAGGACAGCCCAATAGGGCGAAAAACGCTTGTGAAACTCTATGCCTCGGTCTTGCGCCATGACGATGACGGCCGGCATTACCTTGTAACTCCGGTGGAAAAAATTGGCATTGAGGTCGAGGATGCGCCATTTTTGGCGGTGGGCATGTCCGTTCAAGGCGAAGGTCAGGAGCAAACGCTGAGTTTCCGGACAAATGTCGATGATGCGGTCACTGCCGGTCCGGATCATCCCATGCGATTTGAATTTGATCAGGAAAATAATGGCTTAAAACCGTACTTGCATGTGCGGGGACGTCTCGAAGCGCTGGTGACGCGGGCCTTAACGTATGATTTGGTTGCCCTTGCGCTGGAAGCCCAGATTGACGGCGAACCGCATCTTGGGATTTGGAGCGCAAGCCAGTTTTTTCCGATTTGCGCAACAGGTTCAGGTCCAACGTTTCGGTCCGGGGAAATAGCCCCCATTTCGGAAGAGATCAAACCACAAGAAAAGGGTTAGCTGCTCGCGATGGGCTGACATTGAAGGCTTGAAATGCCAGAGTCCGGATATTCGCGGCGGGTTCGAGGCGCATTGAGAGCTCTTCTAAGGTCGGCACCACCGAAAAGCGCGAGAGTGCATTGGGCTAAATAAATCTGTCATGACCTCGCCAGGAGAGACATCAGCCAGGGAAAATAATCTGTCTCCCTATTCCGCTAGCGATCTCAGGCGGCGGGCAGCCGGAACGCTTTTGCCGGATGTGCCGGACGGGATTTTCGAGCCTGATCAACGATCGAGCCGTGGCGACCATGAGCTCAATCCCGAAACGGGCGCTGATGGGGCGCGAGATCAGATTGACCGTCCAGCCGCTGTGCTGATCCCCGTCGTCGATCGCGAGCCGGAAGCGACAGTTCTCTTTACGCAAAGGACGGATCATCTCCCCAATCATGCCGGGCAGATCTCTTTCCCGGGCGGTAAGATTGAAGAAAGCGATGCCGGGCCGCGCGCGGCCGCGTTGCGGGAGACGGAAGAAGAAATAGGGCTCGCCTCGTCCCTTATTAGTCCGCTTGGATTTTTAGATATCTATCAAACCGGCACCGGTTTTCGCATTGCGCCAATGCTTGGCATCGTCTCGGCGGGTTTTACCTTGCAGCCGGATCCGACCGAAGTCGCCGACGTTTTCGAGGTGCCGCTGAGGTTTCTTATGACTGTGGAAAATCACCATAAACATTCGCTTTTTTGGCGCGGCCGGGATCGCCTTTACTACGCCATACCTTATGGCGACAGATATATTTGGGGGGCAACCGCAGGCATTATCCGTGTTTTGTTCGAGAGGCTATATCGCAAATGCTGAGGGTCATTCTTCTCAACATGATGATGTTCTCGCTGCCCTTCATAATCTATGGCGGCTATATGTATTTGATCGGGCGTCATCAGGAGCAGAAAAGTATCTGGCGCAATGCGCCGGTATTTTGGTTATTTGCTGCAGGTATTCTATTTATGCTGATTATGATTGGCTCTTTGGTTTCATTTTCCGGCTCGAAGCCAGGAGGCGTTTACTATCCGCCGAAGTATAAGGATGGTAAAATTGTGCCTGGGCACATTGAGCCTGGCCGCATTGAGCCCTGACGGAGTAAGCGGCCCCCATGCAGGATCATCAAGGGAAACGCGTCGCCGAGCTTGCCGACGCCGAGTGGCTCAAGCGGCCGGCGACGCGTGCCGTGTTCGCTGCGCTGCGCGACGATGGTCATAAGGTCCGCGCGGTCGGCGGCGCTGTTCGAAATACGCTATTGGGCCGCGCCGTGGCGGACATAGATTTGGCGACTCCGGCGCTTCCAGACATCGTCATGCGTGTTGCCGAAAAGGCGGGTTTGAAAGCGGTTGCCACTGGTATCGATCACGGCACGGTGACGGTGATCTCCGATCACCAGCCTTTCGAAGTGACAACATTGCGGAAAGATGTCGAAACATTCGGCCGCCGCGCCGTTGTCGCCTTCACGGATGATTGGGCCGAGGACGCCCGGCGCCGCGACTTTACGATGAACGCGCTTTACGCGTCGGCTGACGGCTTGTTGTTCGATCCCCTCGGTGGCTACGAAGACTTAAAGGCGCACCGGGTCCGCTTTATCGGCGAGCCCTCTCAACGAATTCGCGAAGACTATCTCCGCATTCTCCGTTTTTTCCGGTTTAGCGCGGACTATGGCGACGGTGTCTTTGATCCCGACGGTCTTAAGGCGTGTATCGCCGAGCGCAACGGATTGCGTCAGCTATCGGCCGAGCGTCTACACGGGGAACTGCTGCAGCTGCTCGCCTTAGATCGGTCTTTTGCCGCTCTTGAGACAATGTTTGAATCAGGTTTGCTTGCCGACATTTTAGGCGGCGCGCCGGCATTGGACCGAGTTGGACGTCTTATTGCCATTGAAGAAAGCCTCGATCGGCCTGCCGATGCGTTGTTAAGATTAGGCGCGCTGGTTGTGCGTGTTCAAGAAGATGCTGAACGGTTGGCGGAACGGTTCCGCTTGAGCAATGCCGAGCAACGGCGGCTTAGAACCACAGCGCTGACGACGTCCGCCTTCGGCTTGGAGAAGGATGAAATCGCAGCGAAGTCTGCGCTTTATCGGTTGGGACCGGCTGGCTATAGCGATCACATCATGATGGCTTGGGCGCGTTCGGCGGCAAAACCCGATGACGACGCGTGGCGGGACCTTGTGACGCTAGCGGACCGTTGGCCGGTTCCGGAATTTCCATTAAGTGGCGGTGATATCGTTCAGCTCGGCATCGACAAGGGGCCACGGGTCGGAAAAATTTTGAATTCAGTGGAGACGGCTTGGATCGAGCGCGGTTTTATCGATAGCCGCGACGCTCTGCTGCTTGCTGCCGAACGCGCCATTTCCAAAAGGGACATGGCTGAATCCGCCGAAAGCGCTGAGGCGGAAAGCGCTGAGGCGGAAAGTGATGGCTGAACGGGAACCTCCGCAGTCCGAGCGCGGCCGGTTGGCGAAATTGGCGTTCGGTGTCATGGCACTGCTCTCGCTCCTTGCGGGTGCGGTGATTTTTTATTTGGCCGATCAATTGGGCTTTGACGAGCAAACCGCCCGGATCGTCGCCCTGACCTTCTTGGTTGCCGGCTTTGCCGACTATCTCATCCTTCATTTTTGGGACAGGCTGATTAAGCCGCGGTTGTGATGATAGGCCCGTGACTTAAAGAGCTAGAGCCCCTTCGATGAACCAGGGCTCATCGAAGGGGCTCTAGATTGCCGGACTAGCTTCGGAAAATAGGTCCGCAAGGTCCTTGGCATACGCGAACAGGGCAGGGGTGCCACCGGTATGCACCATCAATATTGATTTTTCCGGACCAAGAGCGCTGGCCCGTGCAAGGGCACACGCCATGGTTTTTGCAGTGTACACCGGATCGAGCAGGAGGGCTTCCGTCTGCGCCGCGCGCCGGATCGCTTCTATTGCTGCACTGTTGAGTTGACCATAACCAGGTGCGAAATAGTCATCGGTGAGAATTATGTCGCTCTCCGTCACGACCGGCTCGATTTGCAGGAGGACGGCAATCTCCCGGCACCGGTCGCGAATGCGCTCCAATTGCGATGTGGCGTTGCGCCGGACGCAGGTGCCCGTGACGGGGATGTTTGATCCGCAGGCGCGCAATCCGAACAACAATCCGGCATGGGTATTTCCGCTGCCCGATGCGACAATTATTTCATCGAACGCGAGGCCGCTATCGTCGCATTGCGAAAGTATTTCACGCGCGGCATCCACATAACCAAGTGCGCCAAGCGGCGGGTGGCCTGGAGAGAGGGGAACGATATAGGGCTTGCGGCCTTTTTTCCGGAGGTCTTCGGCGATAAGCCCGAGCTGCCGGTCGGCGCCGGCCTCATCGTCTCCATCGGCGTAGGAATACAGAGTTGCCCCCAACATTTTGTCGAGCAGGACATTCCCCGAATTCCGATAGTTTTCATCATCCTTGGGAACGCGTTCTTCAAGCTGAATATGGCAGTCCATGCCAAGCTTGCACGCTGCCGCCGCGGCCAGGCGGACAAAATTGGATTGCACCGCGCCTGTAATTAAGACCGTGTCCGCTTCTTGCCTTTGGGCTTCGCCGAGATAGAACTCGAGCTGGCGAACCTTATTGCCGCCGAAGGCGAGGCCGGTGCAGTCGTCGCGCTTGACGTATATTTGGGCGGACTGTTCTTGAGCGGTCAGATTGACCAGATGCTCAATAGGTGTTGGCGTGTGCCCTAGCGTTACTCTGGGCAGTTCATCCAGTCGTCCAAGACGATGTGTCATCGAATTCCTCTTCACCAACACCGAAAGAGCACTCCTGTTACGTTCTGAGTTCCGTATCAAGTTGGGGTGCCACAGATCTAAAGGGTGGAGCTGAGAGAAACAAGGCGATGATATGAAGCAAAGCGCGCCAACCTATGCTATTGCGTCATCGCCGCGCGGGTCGTGGTGGAACTCGGGAAGTGCTGTATGTCGCAAAAATCACCTGTGATTGTCACGGGAGGCATGTTCCTGGCGATGATCGCGGCCATGACTTCCTTCGTGTCTTTTCCGGCATTACTCCCCACGTTTCAGGCGGAATGGGACCTTTCGGCAAGCACTGCGGGATGGATTAGCGGTATTTTTTTCGCCGGCTATGTGGCGACCGTGCCCATTTTGTCGGCTATGACGGACCGAATTGATCCGCGCCGCATCTTTCTTTTCGGCATGGCGCTGACGGCGTTGGCGACCCTCGGCTTCGGGTTCATGGCAACGGACGCGGTCTCGGCAAGCTTTTGGCGGCTCATTCAGGGAATAGGGTTCGCAAGTTGTTATATGCCGGGCTTGAAAGCCGTGAGCGACGCCGTGCCGGACGGGGTTCGCGACCGGTCGGCCGCTTTCTATACGGGCACGTTTACGGTTGGCGTGGCATTTTCCTATTTACTGACCGGTCAACTCGCACAATGGTTTGACTGGCGCACCGCCTTCGCCTTCTTGGCGCTTGGGCCTCTGCTCGGCGCTCTTTTGGCTATGTTGGTTTTGCCCTCACAAGCGACCGCAAGCAGCAAGCGCGCGCCGGTGTCGTTCAATGTGCGCCAGGTCATTTCAAACAAGAAGGCGCTGTCCTACATGGTGGCTTACGGCATTCACAATGCCGAGTCCTCGATAATGCGCGCCTGGACCATTGCCTTTCTGGTGTTCGCGCAAGCGAGCATCGCAAGCCGGACCGGCGAGGCGCCCGCTGGTGATCCGACGGTTATCGCGGGGCTTGTCAGTCTCGGCGGGCTGCCCGCCATTCTGATAGCAAATGAAGTGGCGCGCCGCTTTGGCCGGCAATACACGATCATCGCGATTATGATCGCCTCGTCACTTATGGGGGTTGCCTTGGCTGGCGCGGCGGCGGGCCCATTCATCGTGATTATCTGCCTATTTGCCGTTTATGGCGTGCTCGTCCCTGCAGATTCCGGCTCGATCAATGCGGGACTGCTGGAGGTCAGCGATCCTTCGCTGCGTGGCAGCATCCTTGGGCTGCATGCGGTCATAGGTTTCGGCGGCGCATTTCTTGGACCGATCCTCTTTGGTCTCGTCTTGGATTTCGGCGGTGGAGCAACGAACTTCGACGCCTGGATTGTGGCGTTCAGCTGCGTTGCCGCGCTGGCCGGCGCTGGATCATTGCTGCTTTGGCGCACGGCGTGAAGCTGCCAACAGAGAAGCTCCCAATTCCTAACCTCAAATCCGGCGCAACGAGCTGTCACCGATTAAAATAATCATTCAGCATGTGCTGCAGAAAAAGCCTGCCAGGCGACCGTAAGCTCGCCATTGTGCCGGGATCAAAATATTTGAGATTGCAAACAATATCCGGAAGCAGTCTAGCGCAATGAAATTTGCCGCAATGCCTCGCCGGCGACCATCGCCGCCGCGACTGCGATATTGAGAGAGCGCAAGCCTGGCTGCATGGGGATGCGGA
>BFAS01000097.1 GCA_008974985.1 bacterium MnTg02 | reverse complement strand
CGGAAGCCGAGGTTGAGTATCATGACTATGAGTCCGATACGATCTGGGTGAAGTTTCCATTTCACTCAGCAACGGCCAAAAAAGTAGACAAAGATTTGAGCGGAGCCAGCGTCGTCATTTGGACGACAACGCCTTGGACGATTCCCGGCAACCGGGCCATCAGCTTCAATCCGCGTATCAAATATAGTGTTTACGAAGTCACAGCCGCCCCCGATGAAAACTGGGCTCGGAAAGGGGATAAATTCCTCCTGGCGGACACGCTGGCCGATGAAGTCATGCAGGCGGCACGGGTCGACAACTTCAAGCGGCTTGGAACCGTTTCCGCAAAGACGCTTGAGGGGATGAAATGCAAACATCCTTTGGCAACGCTCGGCTATGCATTTGATATCCCGCTCCTCGCTGGCGATCACGTAACGGACGAAGACGGTACCGGCTTCGTCCACACCGCACCCGGCCATGGCCGGGACGATTTTGAAATCTGGATGGACAATTCGCCGGCGCTGCAGAAGCGCGGGATCGATACCGTCATTCCCTTTACGGTCGATGGCGATGGCAAGTTCACCAGCGATGCCCCAGGCTTCGAAGGCAAGCAGGTCATCACGGAGAAGGGCAAGAAGGGTGACGCGAACCAAGCGGTCATTGCTGCGCTGACGGAGGCTGATGGCCTCATTTCCCGCGGTCGCCTGAAGCACCAATACCCCCATTCCTGGCGGTCGAAAAAGCCGGTCATCTTCCGCAATACGCCACAATGGTTCATCGCCATAGACAAGCCCGTGCAGGTCGAAAATGTACGCGGCAAGAAGACCATCCGCGCGCTGACCCGGAAAGCCGTCGAGAAGACGCGCTGGGTGCCGGCGCAGAGCAGGAACCGTATCGAAGCGATGGTCGAAGGGCGCCCCGACTGGGTGATTTCACGTCAGCGCGCTTGGGGCGTGCCGATCACGGTCTTTCGCCATAAGGAGACCGGGGAGATCCTGCCCAACGAGAATTTCGAAGGGGCCGAGAAGCTCATCAAGCGCATCGTTAGGGCGTTTGAAAAGCATGGCGCCGATGCCTGGTTCGACGAAGGCGCCAAGGCGCGTTTCCTAAAAGGTTTCGTTAAGCCGAAGGATCTCGACGATTGGGAGCAGGTGACCGACATTCTCGACGTCTGGTTTGATTCAGGCTCGACGCACAGTTTTGTCCTGGAAGACCGCAAGGATCTGACCTGGCCCGCGGATCTCTATCTGGAAGGCACGGATCAGCATCGCGGCTGGTTTCTTTCCTCGCTTTTCGAATCCTGCGCCACGCGCGGCCGGGCACCTTACAATGCCGTTCTAACCCACGGTTTCATCCTGGCCGACGACGGTCATAAAATGGCGAAGTCGAGGGGTAATGACGTCTCACCACACGATGTCATCAAACAGTCGGGAGCGGATATTCTGCGCCTTTGGGTTGTCTCCTCGGACTATTCCGAAGACTTGCGTATCGGTCAGGAAATCTTGAAGACGAATATTGACAGCTATCGCAAGCTTCGCAATACGCTGCGCTTTTTGCTCGGCAACCTCAAGCACTATGAGCCTTCCTTGCGCGTCGAGCCTAGGGATATGCCGGAGCTTGAGCGCTATATGTTGCACCGGCTTTATGAGCTCGACCGGATTGTGCGCAAGGGTTATGACGAATTCGATTTCAAACGCATTTTTCAAGCGTTGTTTAATTTTGCGACCCTCGATTTATCGGCCTTTTATTTCGATGTTCGCAAAGACGCCCTTTATTGCGATCCCTACGACAGCACAACACGCCGCGCTAGTCTGACGGTGCTTGACGAGCTGTTCTCCTGTTTGACCGCCTGGCTGGCACCCATGCTGTGCTTTACGATGGAGGAGGCGTGGATGTCCCGCGGCGCGGGGGAAAATGATTCGATCCACTTACTGGATTTTCCTGAGATTCCCCGGTCCTGGAAAAAGCCGGCAATTGCCGCAAAATGGCAAAAGATCAGACAGGTTCGCCGAGTCGTAACGGGCGCACTCGAGATTGAGCGCCGCGAGAAGCGTATTGGCTCAAGCCTTGAGGCGGCGCCTGCGATCTATATTGATGATGACGATCTTAAAAGTGCATTCAAGAAAATCAATGTCGCGGAAGTTATGATTACAAGCCAAGCCTCGCTGTTGCCCGGCAAGGCGCCGAAGACGGCATTCCGGCTCGAAGAGGTGGCCGGCGTTGCCGTCGTTCCCCATTTGGCGGAAGGGCAGAAATGTACACGGTCTTGGAAGATCCTGCCGGATATCGGTGTGGATCCCGACTATCCCGATCTTTCCTCGCGCGATGCTGAAGCCGTTCGCCAGTTCGAGATGCGGCTTAGGGCGCGCGATTAGAGATGGCAAACACGCGATGAAGTTGTAAGTCGATCATCATGACCGCCAATCGGGTACAGCAAAAATTGTGGGGTCCGTTTAGCGGATTGGGGCTGGCGCTTGGTGCTTTTGCGTTTGCGGTGGACCAATTGCACAAATGGTGGATGATCCACGTCTATGACATTGGCAGCAAGGGGACTGTGGAGATTACCTCATTTCTCAACCTGGTGATGTTGTGGAACCCTGGAATCAGTTATGGATTGTTGCAGCAGGATGGTTTTTGGGGCCGCTCTGTGCTGATCGTTTTTGCGCTGATCGCTGTTGTCGCTATGATCTATTGGCTGGCGCAATGTGAGTCCACTCGCGGTGCGGCCGCTCTGGGATTGATCATTGGCGGCGCCTTAGGAAACGTCGTCGACCGGTTCATATATGGCGCTGTGGCCGATTTCTTCTCGTTCCACGCGTTCGGCTTTTATTGGTATATTTTCAATATTGCCGATGTCGCTATTGTTGCCGGTGTCGCAGGACTCTTGTATGACTTCATATTCCATGGTCGCAAAAAGGTCTCAAACGCATCCTAGCGTATTTAATTGAGCGTTTCCTTGCCGGCGAGCATATCGTCAATGTTTGATGGAATGAATGGCATGGCGATACTGAAAAGAAAAGCGATTGCCGTTGGCGCCGGGCTGGTGGCAGCAATTCTTATGTCCGGTTGCAGCGGTGCAAATGTAGAGATCGAAAGCAAGCTGCTGAATTCCCTTGGGATCATTGGTAAGGGAGCCAAAGCGGAAAATAAACTTGTTGATCGGCCGCCGCTTGTGCCGCCGCCAACCTCGAAATTACCGGTTCCAGGATCTGGCCGCGCTCCCGAGACCGCTGCTGAATGGCCGATTGAATATGCAGATAATGAAGCGCGAATCGCCGCATTGAAAAAGAAAAAAGAATATGAGGATAAGGGCGATTGGAGTAAAGATCGCGACCCAGATGAATTCGAAAAACTTCTGGATCCACTCTCTCGCAAAAAGGGAATTCTTGGCGACTGGAGCTCCGGTATCGGACGCGGCTCGACCGACGACGGTCTTGGAAGTCCTTAATCAGAAGTTCCAATCTTCCGCCCGCGGATTTCACCGAATCGTCAGCATCTTCTTATATAATAGACTTGAATTTTTGGCCCTGTCATAGCCATCTACTGTTAGCGTGCAGGTGCACGTTGGCTCTGCGTGTACTTTTGGCGGGATTGTCATGGCACTGGTAGAGGTTCAATGAGTTGCCAACGAGGAGATCTATGATCAAGATTCCCGCGTTAACGAAATGTTACGCTCCTTTTTTCATTACGTTCATCTCCTTCCTAGGAATTGCGATGACCAGCCTTCCAACTGCTAGCGTTGCAAAGAATATCTCTGCGCGCGCGACGCATTTCTCCCTGCAAAACGGAATGGACGTTGTGGTTATTTCGGACCATCGCGCGCCTGTCGTCACGCACATGGTTTGGTATCGGGTCGGCGCCGCTGATGAAACACCGGGAAAATCCGGCATCGCCCATTTCCTTGAGCATCTGTTGTTTAAGGGCACAAAGGAAATCCCGTCAGGCGAATTCTCGAAAATTATCTCGCGCAACGGGGGGCAGGACAACGCCTTCACAGGCCAGGACATGACCGCCTATTTCCAGCGGGTTTCCAAGGACCGTTTGCCATTGGTCATGAAAATGGAAGCGGACCGTATGGTCAATTTGCGTCTCACAGAGAATGATGTGGTGACGGAAAGGAAGGTTATTCTGGAGGAGCGCCGCTCCCGGGTCGATAATGATCCTTCAAGCATCCTGAGCGAGCAGATGTTCGCAGCGCTCTATGTCTCTCATCCCTATGGCATTCCAGTCATAGGCTGGGAGGATGATATGAAAAAGTTGAACCTTCAGGACGCGCTGGGTTTCTACAAGCATTATTATGCGCCGAACAATGCAATTCTCGTGGTCGCGGGTGACGTGAATGTTGATGAGGTCCGCAAGCTTGCCGAAGAGACTTATGGCAAGAATGCGCCAAACAACAAATTGGCGAAACAAAACCGTCCGCCGGAACCCAAACCGCAAGCCGCCCGCCGCGTTGTCTTAAAAGATCCGCGCGCCGGCCAAGCGACGGTACAGCGCTTTTACTTGGCGCCGAGCTATCTCACCGCCGAGCCAGGCGAAGCGGAAGCGCTCGACCTATTGATGAAGATTGTTGGGTCAGGCACGACCAGCCGAATCTATAAAAAAATGGTTGTGAAGGAAAAGAAAGCGACGTCCGCCGGCGGTTGGTATTCTGGCTCTGGGCGGGATTCGGGCCGTATCGGTGTCTATGCCGTTGCAGCCGGCGAAACGCCAATCGAGGACGCTGAAAAGCTCCTGGATCAGGTCTTGCAGGATGTGGCAGCGAACGGTGTGACCCAAAAGGAACTCGATCGCGCCCGCAATGCCTATCTCGCCGAATATATCTATGGACTGGATAGTCAGTCGCGTTTGGCGCGCCGCTACGGCAGTGCGCTGGTCACCGGTGGCACGATTCAGGATGTCGAGGAGTGGCCCGAAAAGTTAAAAAAGGTCGTACTTGGAGATCTGCAACGGGTCGCGAAGAAATATCTCGTTGAGAAGCGGTCGGTGACGGGTATTCTCCTGCCAATTCCCAAAGAGGCCGCCGATCAAGCCCCCGCTTCTTCCTCTGCAAAAAAATCTTAAGTCGTGAGTGTCACCCATGCGATATATACGTCTCTTGCACACCATTCAGACCGCGATCTCCAGCGGATTCTTAATCGCCGCGTTCGTCATCTGTCTTTCACTGTCTCCAAATTCGGCGCACGCTATGAATATCCAGAAGGTTAAAAGTCCCGGTGGCATAGAGGCCTGGCTCGTTGAGGAGCATGGCGTTCCATTGATTGCCATGCGTTTTGGCTTTAAGGGCGGCACAACGCAGGACCCAAAAGATAAAACCGGGCTGGCTCATTTCGTGTCTGGGATGCTCGACGAGGGCGCTGGATCGCTCAAATCCGAAGAGTTTCAAGAGCGAGTCGAGGATCTTGCAGTAAAAATGAGCTATAGCGCCGGCCGCGATGTGTTCACAGGGAGTTTTACCACCCTGAGTGAGCGGCGCGACGAGGCATTCGAGCTTCTGCGTCTGGCGCTTAATGAACCTCGGTTCGACCGGGATGCTGTCGATCGGATTCGCGGGCAAATCATTGCGGGTCTGAAATTCGATGCAAATGACCCAAACAAGGTCGCCGCGAAGGAATGGTTCAAATTGGCATTCGCGGGGCACCCTTATTCGCGCGCCGCGAAGGGAGATGAAGACAGTCTGAAAGCGATCGCGTCTGAGGATCTCAAGAATTATACAAGCCGGATTTTCGCCAAGGATAATTTGAAAATATCCGTTGTTGGCGACATCGATGCCGATACCCTCGGCGGCCTACTCGATAAAGTCTTTGGTAAATTGCCGGAAAAGTCGGATCTTATATCTGTTCCGGAGGCTGCGCCGCCATACGGTCCAAAACGCAAAATCATCCAGATGAAGGTCCCGCAATCGGTCGCACAATTCGGTCACGGCGGCGTTAAGCGCAAGGACAAGGATTTTGTTGCCGCCTATGTGCTCAATCATATCATTGGCGGAGGCGGCTTTGCCTCTAAGTTGATGGAGGAAGTGCGCGAGAAGCGTGGTCTTGCTTATTCCGTTTATAGCTATCTTTCACCGATGGATTACGGTGCCGCCTACATCGGTGGCGTGGCGACGCAGAATAATGCCGTTGGTAAAACTCTGGACGTGATTCAGGGTGTGCTGTCGCATATGGCGCAGGACGGGCCGACGAAAGATGAACTCGAAAACTCAATACGCTACCTCACGGGCTCTTATGCTTTGCGTTTCGACACGAGTTCGAAAATCGCCTCGCAGCTCTTGTGGATTCAGATCGAGGATCTGGGGAGCGACTATATCGAAAAGCGGAATGGTTTAATCGAAGCCGTGACGATGGACATTATTCGTAAGGTTGCGAAGCGTTTGATCAAGGCCGATGGTCTGATCGTCACAATTGTCGGACAGCCGGAAAATATGACGGAATCATCCGCTCCCGGACAACCGGGTTAGTTCAGCCATCTACTCCCGTGGCAATGCGGGCCATGTGCCGCGAGAAGCCTTTCCCATTCTGAGATTGCAACACTGCCTCAAGCTGCTATGAGCATGTGGGCGTGACTCGGTCATGGACGAGTCCATGCGAACGCTGGCGAAATAAAGTGAGGTGGCATGGGGTTTCAGCAGTCGATAGATTCTTGTCTTGAAAAAACGATTGGATCCATAGGGTTAAGTGATGCCGCGCTTACACATTGGCTCGAAAAACTCAGTCCCCATCTGGAGAAGCTGAAGCAAACTCACGTCGCTCGCAGTTTGCCGCTGCTCCACGTACCGGAGCGCATGGATGATATCGAGGCTGCCGAGCAGGCGCTTGATAAGCTTTGTAAAAATGCCGGTACGCTTGTTTTTTTCGGTACTGGCGGATCGAGCCTTGGAGGGCAAACAATCGCGCAGCTCGGCGGCTGGAATATTCCAGGCGACCGGCTGAAGGGACAAAAACAACGGCCGCGAACCCGCATTTACGACAATCTCGATCCCCGGACATTAGACGGCGCGTTTAAAAGCCTCGACCTGGCAACGACGCGCTTTGTCGTGATTTCCAAGTCGGGCAGCACTGCGGAGACGCTATGCCAGGCGATTGTGGCGCTCAGTGCGGTTAAAGAGGCGGGACTAGAGAGCAAGATCCCCAAATTATTTCTTGGTGTGACGGAGCCCGCCAAGGACGGTCAGCAAAACGGTCTCAGAGCACTATTCACCCACTACAAGATTCCGATGCTTGATCATGACCCTGACGTTGGTGGACGGTTTTCAGCGCTTACAAATGTTGGTTTGTTGCCCGGGCTCGCACGCGGTCTCGATGTGCGGGCGATCCGCAAAGGGGCTCTCGCGGTTGTTGCGCAAGCGCTTGACGCCAGCCGCCCGGACCAGGTTCCCGCGGCAATTGGAGCGGCGGTTTGCGTCGGACTTGCAAAGGAAAAAGGCATCACGAATATGGTGATGATGCCCTACGCGGACCGGCTAGAGCAGTTCGCTAGCTGGTATGTTCAGCTTTGGGCGGAAAGTTTAGGCAAGGATGGCGAGGGCAGCACGCCTGTTGCGGCTCTCGGGCCGGTGGATCAGCACAGCCAGCTGCAGCTTTATATGGATGGCGCTCCACGCCATATGGTGACGGTTCTAAGGACGGCATGCCGTGGTATAGGGCCTGTAATCTCGCCGGAATTGGCGCTCAAGGCGGGCGCGGGCTATCTCGCGGGCAAGTTTATCGGCGATCTCGTTCAGGCCCAGCAATCGGCGGTGCCGCAAGCTCTTGCACAAGCGGGGCGTCCAGTCAGAACTTTCGACATCGATCCTCTTGACGAAGAGGCGCTTGGCGGTCTCATGATGCATTTCATGCTGGAAACGATTCTCGCCGCTGGCCTGCTTGGTATTGATCCTTTCGATCAGCCTGCGGTGGAGACCGGAAAGCGGCTCACGCGGGAGAAACTTGCGCACCCCGCCTGAACGGGCTTATACCATCGGTCATTTCCAATGACCTATGGGCGTTCAAGCGCCACGCAGGCTCACGCGCTATAAGGCGCGGGCCACGCGGTCGCGCTTGCCAATGGTCGCCAATCGTTCATGAGTTTATCTCAAGGACCATTGGTATTGGCATAACGGAGAACAGCTTGAAGGAGAGGGCCAGTGGCAATCCGTCAACTGCCGCCGGAAACCATCAATCGCATCGCCGCCGGGGAGGTCATTGAGCGGCCGGCAAGTGTCGCCAAGGAGCTCATTGAAAATGCGATAGATGCAGGCGCGCGTTCGATCGAGATCGTTGCGTCCGGCGGTGGACTATCGCTCATTCGCGTCACCGACGATGGCAGCGGAATGGGAGAGGATGATCTTGTGCTCTGTGTCGAGCGCCACGCGACCTCAAAGCTTGGCGTTGATGATCTCCTGGAAATTTCGACCCTCGGGTTTCGCGGCGAGGCCTTGCCGTCGATTGGGTCCGTGGCGCGTTTAAAGATTCAAAGCCGCGAGAAAGGCGCGCCGCATGCGCTCGAAATTGAAGTTGATGCGGGGCGGAAAACAGGTCCAAAGCCAGCCGCGCTGAATGGCGGCACGCGGATCGAGGTTCATGATCTTTTTTACGCGACGCCTGCGCGCTTGAAGTTTCTGAAATCAGAGCGGGCGGAGAATGCCGCGATATCGGATGCGGTCAAGCGGTTGGCGATGGCCCATCCGGAGATTGCATTTTCACTGACGACGGGTGAGCGGACGGTTCTGCGATTGACAGCCGCCGATCCCGATGATGCCGAGGCCTGTCTCGACCGGCTCGGGCGTTTGATGGGGCCGGATTTCACCGAGAATGCGTTGGCGATATCGGCGGAGCGCGATGGCGTTCGCCTTGCGGGCTATGCCGGGCTTCCGACGCTGCACCGCGCCAATGCGCAATTGCAGTTTCTTTTTGTCAATGGGCGGCCGGTCAAGGACAAGCTGCTGGCGGGCTCTGTGCGCGCGGCTTATGGCGATTTTCTGCCCCGTGGCCGCTCTCCGGTTCTGGCCTTGTTTATCTCGCTGCCGCCACGCGAGGTTGACGTCAACGTCCATCCGACAAAGGCGGAAGTTCGATTTCGTGATGGCGGCCGTATTCGCGGGCTTCTTGTCGGCGCGCTTAAGGAAGCTCTGAGCGCGGCCGGGCATCTTGCTTCGTCGGAGCTTGCGGGCGATGCGCTGAGCAGATTTCGGGTTGGCGGTGCTCCGGGCAATGGGGGCTCTTGGAGCGGGCCCGCTTATTCAGAAAATCGCGGCCACGTGTCAATGCATTTGGCGGAAGCGGCGCAGGCTCCGATCCACGGACTTGACCAACTCAGCGGCGATGTCAGCGCCGCTCTTGGCGCGCCGGAACCGGAGCAGCTC
>BFAS01000096.1 GCA_008974985.1 bacterium MnTg02 | reverse complement strand
CGTGGGCGTGGTTTCATTGGTTTATAGATATCTCGGCTATTCCAGCCTTCTGTATTAACGAAATCCGCCAATAAATCCGACACAAACGCTTTACCCAATCAACGGACCTGTTTAACTTTAGACGATTTTGGAATTCAGCATAAGACGCTCGTCGTCCGCTTCATGGATGCGCAGGAGGTTGAAGCGGAATCGCCGGGCGACAGGGATGGGCAGGTGACGGAGCCGACCGATCACGAGCGACCGGTGAACCTTGGCGCGCGCGCAGGGGACACGGATCGCGAATCTGCCGGGTGCAATCAAAACAAGGACGGTAAGTCCGAATTCGCTAATGGCCGCGCAGAGCGTGCCGGACGCCGCAAGCGCCCCGCCACGCGTCAATCGAGTTCCCAATCACGCCGCAACGAAAATTCTCCCTATTACGGTGCGCTGGATCTTGGAACCAATAACTGCCGGCTCCTCGTCGCGCGACCGACACGGCGCGGCTTTCTTGTCGTCGATGCCTTCTCGCGCATTATCCGGCTTGGTGAAGGCGTCAGTAAAACCGGTGTGCTCTCCGACCAAGCGATGGACCGGACCATCGACGCGCTGCGTATTTGCTCGAACAAGATGACCCGCAGGCACGTCAAGCGCTCGCGGGTTATCGCGACCGAGGCGTGCCGCATGGCAATGAACAGCGCTGACTTTATCGATCGCGTGCACAGTGAAGCTGGCTTGAAACTCGAGATCGTAACCCGCGAAACCGAGGCCAAGCTCGCAGTATCTGGATGTGCTTCGCTCCTAGACCGGTCTTGCGACTGGGCCCTCGTTTTTGACATCGGTGGCGGATCGTCCGAATTGATTTTGTTGGACCTCACCAATCAAAAACGAAAATTGCGCCGATCGCTTTACGATCGTCTTGAGGCGCAAGAGTGTATTACAGCCTGGACATCGCTTCCGGTAGGTGTGGTAACGCTCGCCGAGCTTTATGGAGGGCGCGATGTTTCTCATGATGTCTTCGAGCGCATGGTTGACCACGTAGGGGTTCATCTAAAGACGTTTGAAAGTCAGCACCAAATTCTCGGGCGGCTCCGGGAAGGGAGCTGTCATTTGCTCGGAACGTCCGGCACCGTCACGACGCTTGCCGGCATTCATTTGGGCCTTCCCAGTTACGATCGGAACAGGGTTGATGGATGCTGGTTGCAAATAGCCGAGATTCGCGACGTCACGGAGTCATTAATCTCGATGGACTATGAAGACAGAATTGCGCAGCCCTGTATTGGCGCCGACCGGGCGGATCTTGTGCTTGCGGGATGCGCTATCCTCGAAGCAATACTTCGCGCCTGGCCCTGCGATCGCTTGCGCGTCGCCGATCGCGGGTTGCGCGAAGGCATCCTCGCGACGCTTATGGCGGAAGACGGCCTGTTGCGGGGGGGCGGTTCGAAACGGTCCGGGTAAGGCGGCATTCGTGGTCATGATGGCCTGGGTCGTAAATCACAGATGCGTTGATTCTGAATTCTCAAAAAAGGGCTCTAGGATAGAGCATGACGAAAAAGGGAAAACACTCGGGAAAGGCGGAGTCGGGAGCCGGCATCCGCGATCTCTCGGTGAAAGTCAAAACCGCGAAGAAACGCAAACTCTCGTCGACTCTCTGGTTGCAACGTCAGCTCAACGATCCCTATGTGAAGGCCGCGCAACGCGACGGCTATCGTTCGCGAGCGGCTTATAAGCTGATCGAGATTGACGATAAATATGGCTTGATCCAGCCGGGCAGCCGGATCATCGATCTGGGGGCCGCCCCTGGTGGCTGGAGCCAGATCGCGGCGCAGAGATCCGGTGCAGTGCGCGGCAAAGGCACAGTCATAGCGATTGATCTCGCCGCGATTGATGCCATCCAAGGCGTTGAATTCATCCAGTGCGATTTTATGGATGCGGCGGCGCCTCAAAAGATCAGCCAGGCGCTCGGCGAGGAGAGAGCCGATCTGGTCCTGTCGGATATGGCTGCTCCCGCAACCGGCCACCGGCAAACGGATCATTTGCGTATTATGGGGCTGTGCGAGGCGGCTTTTGAATTTGCATGCGAGATATTGGCGCCCGATGGCGTGTTTCTCGCGAAAGTGCTGCAAGGCGGCACTGAAGACACGCTGCTCAATCTCATGAAGCACAGTTTCAAGACCGTCCGGCATGTAAAGCCGAAGGCCAGCAGGGCCGATTCTTCGGAGCTTTACGTCTTGGCAACGGGGTTTCGGGGCGGCCTCACAACCAATTATACCAATGGTCCTTGAGTTTGGCTCACGAACGATTGGCGACCATTGGCAAGCGCGACCGCGTGGTCCGCGCCATATGGCGGTCAAGCCTGCGTGGCGCGTGAACGCCATCGGTCATTCCCAATGACCGGATGGTATTAAGTGATCTGGGGCAATTGATCGCGCTTCCATTGCCAGGGAGCAAATGGTACTTATTCGCGCCAACCATGAGCCACAATGTCCGCCCTCTGAAAACAAATTACGAATCCGCCAGCATCGTGTGCTGTGATAGGGGCGTTCAAACACGCATCGGTTCGGGTGGAAGGAGGTTGGCACAATGACCAAGAAGACGAAACACATCGACCCAGCCATTGCGCTGACCTTTGACGACGTTCTGTTGAAACCCGGAGCTTCCGAGGTGCTGCCGACGGAGGCGGATACGCGTTCTCGCGTGACCCGGGAGATCGCCCTGAACATCCCAATTTTATCCTCGGCCATGGATACGGTTACCGAGGGAAATCTTGCCATAGCCATGGCCCAAGCTGGCGGAATCGGCGTTATTCACCGGAATTTGGACCCAGAGGATCAGGCAGACCAAGTCCGTCAGGTTAAAAAATTCGAATCGGGCATGGTCGTCAATCCCGTGACAATCGCGCCAACCGCCGTACTGGCGGATGCCCTCGATTTGATGGAGCGGCACCGAATTTCAGGGATTCCCGTGGTCGAAACGCCGCGCAATGGCGGCCGCGACGGCAAGCTTGTCGGCATTCTCACCAATCGGGATGTTCGTTTTGCAACGAATATGGCTGAGCCCGTGTCCGAGTTGATGACCAAGGACAATCTCGTCACAGCCAAGGAGACGGTGGAAATGGAGGAGGCCAAACGGCGCCTTCATCACCACAGGATCGAGAAGCTTCTGGTCGTTGACGATGACTATCACTGCATCGGTCTCATCACGGTCAAGGATATCGAAAAAGCCCGTTTGCATCCGGATGCGTGCAAGGATGAGCAGGGGCGTCTTCGTGTCGCCGCGGCAACGACTGTCGGCGACAAGGGATTTGCCCGCTCGGAGCAACTCATCGCCGCGCAAGCGGATCTGATTGTTGTCGATACAGCGCATGGGCATTCGAAAAGCGTTTTGGATGCTGTGGATCGTATCAAGCGGATTTCCAATCAGGTCCAAGTCATTGCCGGAAATGTGGCCACCAGCGACGGTGCGAAGGCGCTGATTGATGTGGGTGCCGATGCCATTAAGGTCGGCATTGGCCCGGGTTCGATTTGCACGACGCGCATTGTGGCAGGCGTCGGGGTTCCGCAATTGACCGCGATCATCGAAGCCGTAGAGGCCGCGCGGCGGGTGGATATTCCGGTTATCGCTGATGGCGGCATCAAATATTCCGGTGACTTGGCAAAGGCCATCGCTGCTGGCGCGGATTGCGTGATGGTCGGATCATTGCTTGCTGGAACAGATGAAAGTCCCGGTGAGGTCTATCTTTACCAGGGCCGCTCCTACAAATCTTATCGCGGCATGGGCTCGGTCGGCGCCATGGCGCGCGGCTCCGCCGACCGCTATTTCCAGCAAGAAGTGGAAGATACGCTAAAGCTTGTCCCCGAGGGTATCGAGGGGCAGGTTCCCTATAAGGGGCCGGTGCAAAGCGTCCTGCATCAGCTCGTCGGCGGGCTCCGGTCTTCGATGGGTTATGTTGGCGCGCGGAGCATTGCCGAGCTTCAAGCAAAGGCCGAATTCGTTCGGATCTCGCCAGCGAGCTTGCGCGAAAGTCATGTGCACGACATTACCATTACGCGGGAAAGCCCGAACTATCCGAGCCAAACCTAGAGCGTATTCCCGAAAAGTGTGAGCGGTTTTCGGATAAGAATACGCTTTAAAACAATAGGATAGAGCGCTCTGCATGATCTAATTCAAATAGAACGCGCTCTAGCGTCTTTTAGGGCTGTGCTATTGGCAATGACCGGGGCCAAACCATGACAAATGCCGCCATTCTCTATCCGCTGCTCGCGCAGGTGGCATTGACGTTCGTTCTCATGATTTGGCTTGCGGTTGTGCGCACAAGGACCGCAAGCCGTGGAGAGGTCCGGCTCGCCGAAATTGCGCTCGATGCTTCGGGATGGCCGGATGGCTCGGTCAAGATCGCGAATTGCGTTCTGAACCAATTTCAGCTCCCGGTCCTGTTTTATCTTCTCTGTGTCTTATTGATGATCACCGCGAATCTCAGCACGCAACAAATTATTCTCGCGTGGATTTTTGTTGCCAGCCGTGTGTTCCACGTTTTCATCCATACCGGCACCAATAACGTCCTTCACCGCTTCTATGCATTTCTTGCCGGCTTCGTGACACTGATCGTTATGTGGCTCCTTTTTGCTTTCGACATCATTTTCAAAGGCCTCTAGCAGATGCGTCCTGGTGGGCGCATAAGCGCGGCAATCGAAATTCTTACAGATATCGAAGACCGTCACAGGCCTGCAAATATTGCACTTGCCGACTGGGGCCGTTCCCACAGATTTGCGGGCTCCGGTGATCGCGCCGCGATAGGCAATCTTGTTTACGACGCACTCCGCAACCGTTCGTCGGTAGCCTGGCGGATGGGGAGCGACGGCGCCCGCGCGCTCGCACTCGGCGTTGCCGTGTTTCAATGGAGCGAGACGGTTGACAGCCTCTCCGCTCAGTTTGCAGAAGACCCCCACGCGCCGGAACCTCTCACAGAGGACGAGGTTAAAGCTCTATCATCGCAAGCGGAGCCGGAGGCGCCGGGTTGGGTTCTGGCGGATATTCCAGAGTGGCTGGAGGCCTCGTTCGAAGCGGGTTTCGGTGAGGATTATATTGGCGAAGGTCAGGCGCTAGCGGCACGGCCACCACTGGATATGCGCGTCAACACTCTGAAGCGCGACCGCGAGAAAGTGCTAAAGGATTTGGCCCGGTTCAAGCCCGCTCCAACGTTGCTTTCGCCGGTGGGACTTCGCATTGCTCCGAGCGAGGGTGCAGGGAGAACGCCGAACGTCACCGCCGAAGCGGGCTATCAGAAAGGTTGGTTCGAAGTTCAAGATGAAGGCAGCCAAATTACCGGGCTTTTGGCTTTCGCGCAGCCCGGCGAGCAGATTCTTGATTATTGCGCAGGGAGTGGCGGCAAAACGCTCGCAATGTCGGCCTATATGGAAAATAAGGGGCAAATTTTCGCCTATGATTCGGATCAGCAACGGCTTGCCCCAATCTACGATCGCCTCAAGCGGGCGGGGACGCGGAACGTGCAAGTGCGCAGTCCTGGCGCGCCTGATGTCCTGAAGGATTTGGAAGGCCGGATGGATCGCGTCGTGATCGATGCGCCGTGCACGGGAACTGGCGTCTGGCGGCGGCGGCCGGATGCCAAATGGCGTTTGACTCCGGAGGCTTTGGAAAACCGGCTTGGCGAACAACGTCAGATCCTCGCCGAGGCGTGCCGCTATGTGAGGTCCGGCGGTTATTTGTGCTACATCACCTGCTCGGTTTTAGGCGAAGAAAATGAGAGCCAAGTCTATGCTTTCTTGGAGGACAACGCCGAGTTTGAACTTCTCTCGGCGGGTGAGGTTTGGGAGGATCTGTTCGCTTACTCGGACTTGAAGCCTCTCTCATCCGACGGCTGCACGGTCACCCTGACGCCGGCTACAACCGGAACCGACGGCTTCTTCTTCGCCGTGTTGGGGCGAAAAAGAGCATAAGGGCCTTATTCGCGATTTTGATTGGCTGCATGCCTAAAACCAAAGGAAATTATGAATGATTCATAATTTCTTTTGGCAAGCGCGACTGCGCGCCGCGCCTTATGGCGCGTGAGCCTGCGTGGCGCTTGAACGCCCATAAGTCAAAGTCATTCCCAATGACCGATGGTACAAGGGGTACTTACTCCGCCGCTTGCATGGTCTTTCGCTTTTCGACCAGCTCCATCAAACAATCATCTGCAAGGGCATCAATGGGGGTGAAATCCCGATGGGCGATCCACTCCTTGCGTTCAAATTTGCGGATGTGATTGCTTACCTCGCACAAGCTCAAATAGACGATGGTGCGGTCCCAGGGCGAAATATTTGGTGGGCTCGCATGAACGAGATTGCAGTGAAACACCAGCATTGAACCGGCAGGTCCCGTTGGCGCAATGATGCCGCCCTCTTCAGCAAGCCGCTTGACCGTTGCCTTATCGAGCGTCCAGAGCGGATAGCTTGTTGTATCCAAATCGTGCCCGGCGTCCAACACGCCCGCTTTGTGGCTTCCCGGAATGATCATCAGCGGACCGTTCACCGGCGTCACCTCGTCGAGGAAGACGGAAATATTCATCGCCCTCGGTTCCGGCATGTCGTCGTCGCGCTTCCAGGTGCCATAGTCCTGGTGCCATTGCCAAACTTCGCCTTCGAAGGCCGCTTTCGCGTTCACCTTGTATTGATGCATATAAAGCCGCCCGCCGAGAAGTTGCTCGACCGGCTCGATGAGCCGGGGGTGGGCGCCAAGCAGGCGAAAGGCGTCATTGTACGTGTGAGCGGCAAATGCGGTGCGTGGCGCGCCGGTTTTTTCGTGCCAGATCTCTTCCCGGTCGAGTGCGTAGACGTCATCGGCCGCAGCGCGGAGAACAGCCGCTTCCTCTTTGGAAAAGCACTCGGGAATGAAGACATAACCCGTTTTCTCGAACTCTTCGAGCTGCTGATCCGTAAGTTTCATGTGCATCCTCCTTGTCACCGGGATTATGCGGCGCTGAATGCCGGGAGGCAACCGCAGGTCGTGTCTCGGTTTGATATTTCTGAGGACATTTTTTTGTATCGGCGCAGTATTAGGGGGCTGCCCCAACCACTTCCGCAATAGGTCCATAAGCAGCCGCATATGGCCTGAAAGAACGATGTCAGAAATGTGCCAACTGCCGACCAAATCGTAGTCGTGGGGAACAGTGCACAGCTCCTCAAAAAGGGAACAATGTTCTTGCAAAAAAGAACATACTGTGCCAAAGAGGTTAAATGCACGCTGATGAAATAATGCAGATCATGTCCACAATCGGTGTGGGGAAACAGATGCTAGCGAAGCTTCTGGACGTCACACCACGAGCGGTAAATATGTGGTGCGCAGGTGATCGCGAGATCCCTGGACCAGTCACCGCCTACCTAAAATTACTGCAATCGCTTCCGAGTGCATTGATAGCGCGAGAATTGGCACGCCTCAACGAAGGGAACAACACGATGTATGATGGCATGTATCTGGTCCAATACGAGGGCCACGCTGGCCACGGGTCCGCAGTATTGGTGCTTATGGACGGGGTTGTTTTTGGCCACGACATTGGCGTTCAATACGATGGAGTTTACGAACCCAGTGCGAACCAATCTGGCTTTTTGGATCTTTGTTTGAGACTGGCTGTTCCGGCTGGTGTAGCCCTGGTACAGGGTATACCCGCGCAACCCGCCGCCTACAGTTTCGAGATTGCGGTTAGGATACCCGCCCGCGGTAATGCAACCTTGGAGGTGGAGACACCCTACGGCCCGGTTGTGGCCCAACTAAGTTTCCTGCGCCCACTACCGAGCGCGTTGGCAGCCTGAGGTCGCCTCCGGGTCACGCGCCGCAATGAACGGACCTTAGACGACGCGTCCGTTCCTCCGCAATAAGCAGACGATCTATTCAAACTGAGACACGACCCATCTGCAGACCCTGTTGCAGACTGACGCGGCTTCCTCTAAGCCATTCACCATGACCGACCGTGTTTTGATCATCGATTTTGGCGCCCAATATACGCAGCTCATTGCCCGCCGGGTGCGGGAATCCGGTGTTTACTCCGAAATCGTTCCATTTCAGCAAGCCAGCGAAATGTTCGCCTCGTTCGGGCCGAATGCCGTGATTCTGTCAGGCGGTCCGGCAAGTGTGACCGATATGGATACGCCGCGCGCACCGGACGAAGTGTTTTGCTCCGGCGTTCCCATTCTTGGGATTTGCTATGGCGAGCAAGCGATGGTCGCGCAGCTCGGCGGTGGTGTCGAAGAGGCGCATGAGCGCGAGTTCGGGCGCGCCGAGATTGAGATTATTAGTGAATCTCCTTTGTTTGAGGGAATTGCCGGGTTGGGCGACCGCGAGCAAGTGTGGATGAGCCATGGGGACCGGGTGACGGTGCTGCCGGACGGATTTCAGGCCATCGCCGTTTCGGATAATGCGCCCTTCGCCGCCATCGCCGATGAAGCGCGGAAATTATACGGCGTGCAGTTTCATCCGGAGGTCGCGCACACGCCAATGGGCACGCGTCTTCTTAAGAATTTCACTCACAATATTGCCGGGTGTTCCGGCAATTGGACGATGGCGGCGTTCCGGGAGGCGGAAATCGCGAAAATCCGGACGCAGGTCGGGGACGGGCGCGTCGTTTGCGGCCTCTCCGGTGGCGTCGATTCCGCTGTCACCGCAGTGCTTATTCACGAAGCGATCGGCGATCAGCTGAGTTGCATTTTCGTGGACCACGGTTTGCTTCGCTTGAACGAAGCGGAGGAAGTCGTGTCTCTCTTTCGCGGTCATTACAACATCCCGCTTATCCAAGTGGATGCGGCCGAGCGCTTTCTCGGCGAGCTTGGCGGCATCACCGATCCAGAGGAAAAGCGCAAAACCATTGGTAGGCTTTTCATCGATGTCTTTGACGAGGAAGCGCAAAAGCTTGGGGGTGCGGATTTTCTTGCCCAAGGGACACTCTATCCAGACGTCATCGAAAGCGTTTCGTTCACCGGCGGTCCGTCGGTGACGATTAAATCTCACCACAATGTTGGCGGTCTTCCTGAGCGGATGAACATGAAGCTCGTCGAACCGTTGCGCGAGCTTTTCAAGGATGAAGTACGGGCGCTCGGCCGCGAACTTGCCCTGCCGGATAGTTTCGTCAAGCGCCATCCTTTCCCGGGGCCGGGATTGGCCATTCGGATCCCAGGAGAGATCACGGCCGAGAAGCTCGCCATCTTGCGCCAGGCGGATGCGGTCTATTTGGATGAGATCCGCAAGGCCGGGCTCTATGACGAGATTTGGCAGGCTTTTGCCGTGCTTCTGCCGGTGCAAACGGTCGGCGTGATGGGGGATGCGCGCACCTACGATTATGTCTGCGCGCTCCGCGCCGTCACCTCCACCGACGGCATGACGGCGGATTATTACGGCTTTTCGCACGAGTTTCTCGGCCGCACTGCGACGCGCCTCATTAATGAGGTGCGCGGCATCAATCGCGTCGTCTACGACATCACGTCGAAGCCGCCTGGGACGATTGAGTGGGAATGATACCGAAGCTTTCCGTTTGCGAACATCAGGTGAGGGGGCGCTTCATCGAATTTGAATCGGATGCCTGGCGGCGTCTGCCAGTCCAGACCTCTACGTCGGCATGACTCCACCGCAAGCCTGGCGGCGTTAGGTAAAACCGTTGAGGAAATTCTCCACACCGCTCAAACTCGTAGATTGTCGTGTCTGGGAGCGGCACGATCTCACCAAGCGTTTGCCGTCGAACCGTCCGGTGAATTAACGCGACGCATGAAGAACAAATAGAAAGCTCGAAATCACGACACGTAAGCGCGCGAGACGATCGTAAGAACAATCAACAACAAGGAGAAAACAGTGAAGAAATTTGTTTTTTTGACCTACGGATTTGAAAAGCCCACGCCAGAAATCATGGCGGCCTGGGACAAGTGGTTCGAGTCAATTAAAGACAATATTATCGACAAGGGCCATTTAAGTGGTGGTCGAGAAATCTCGAAAGCTGGAACTAAGGATTTGCCACTGGGACTTGAATCCATCACCGGCTTTTTGATCATGAGCGCCGACAGCCTTGATGATGCAGAGAAGATGGCGCAAAGCAATCCGTACATATCGAGCATCAGGGTCTATGAAATGATGTCGAAGTAGATTTTTTTATCAGCAGCGTAACTTTCCGACGGTACCCGGAACGGTATGCACCAAATTGGCGAGCCTAAAGATTAAATTAAATCAATAAGTTGTGGACTCGATCGCGATCGAGTGTGTGTGACGCGTGCTTGGCCCCGCTTGCATCTGCCAAACATGCGCAATTCACGAAAGCCCATGAAGCCTGAGTTTGAAACAGCATCGATGGCCCTGGCGCCCGTGCTGGCAGCAATCGATGCTGTTTCTGAATAGTCTTGTGACTAAAGCATTTTCAGGAAAAGCATGCCCTCCGACTTGATCGGTGGGTGTGTGCGGTTTTCCGCCCGGAAAATGCGGTAAAACGAAGCGCTAGAGTATATTTGGTGAACCGGAGTTCATTAAATACGCTCTAGACGGGATTTGCCTATTCAGCCGCCTGAGCTGCCTCCAGCAAAGACCATGCGTAGGTTTCGCGACGTTTAAGATTCGCTTGGAACTCCGCCGGGAAGTTGTCCGCCACGGCACCGGTCACCGTTGGATTTGCCAACAGAGCGTCCGACCAGGCCTGGACCAAGGGAAATTCCTTCAATAGGCCGGTCCTAAGGATGCCCTCGACAATCGAAAATCTTTGCAGAAATGGTGCATATGCGGTGTCGACCACACAGAGCTGATCGCCATTGAAAAACGGGCCGTCATTGCCGCGTTCCTCGGCAAGCGCCCTTTCTAGGCGGGCGACCGCCTTAGGCGCTTCTGCCAGACCGTTTTCCATGTCCTCTTTGGACTTGCTGTAGTTGATGCCGTTTATGGCATTGGCAAAATCCCGGATAAAGTCGTTCCATGCGCGATTGCGTGCCCGCTTAATGGGATCCTCGGGATGCAATTGAGGTTCGATCATCTCGTCGAGAAATTCGGAAATGGCGTTCGATTCAAACAGCGGCTGATCGTCCACGAGCAGCACAGGGACCTTGCCGTGCGGCGAAATTTCCAAAAACCAATCGGGCTTTTCGCGAAGATTTATGTGCGTGACTTCAAAATCGATGTTTTTTGCGCGCAGGAGAATCACAGAGCGTTGCACCCAGGGGCAGGTGACTGAGCTGATAAGGCGGTATTTCTTCGACATAAATCTTACCTCACTCGTTTTGGATCGAAGCTGAGCGGAGACTATAGGGCCGGCTGGACTCGCTCAAGGGCTGAAAATATGCGGTGAAGACGTCTCAAATATAAATGCTTGTTGTCATCCTCTCCTGCGCCAAGGCCGAAATCGGGAAGTCGTAACTCTGCTATACTCTGTGGATTGTCAGACTCTGGAGAGAGGGGAGGCCACCCATGACCGACAGCTTGGAAGTGGCCCGAGTCTATGCTTGGAACTGGTTTGAATATTATGCTTTGCAGCGGATGACCGTGTTTCACTTTTTTCTGATTTTCGCGGCGATACTCTCTGCCGGCTATGTGCGGGTGCTTGACAAGGAACCGATGATCGGCGCGGCACTTGGCGTGTTCTTGAGCTTTATTGTCGTTGCGTTTTGGCGCCTCGACCAGCGCAACGTCGCGCTAATCAAGCTGGCGGAAGCGCATCTGAAGGATCATGAGAACAGGTTGGCCTTGGAAGTCGGAGCTGGCATCAAGCTCTTCGGCCAGGCGGATGTTGAGCGCCCGCCATTCACATCATTTTCAAGTATTTTCCGGTGGGTCTTCGTGGTGATATTCTGTGTCGGCGTTATGTCCGCCAGCTATCCGTTTCTTGCCCAATAATCCTAACGGTCATTGGAAATGACCGTTAGGCGTTCAGGTGCCACGCAGGCTCACGCACCATAAGGTGCGGGCCACGCAGTCGCGCTTGCCAAATGAAATTATGAGTCAATCATAATTTCCTTTGGTATAAACTTGCGTGACCGGCTGATTGATCTCAGTTCGTCTTGCCGCTTGCGCAGTTGATACACAGAGCCATGGCCGGATCAACCTCCAAGCGCTTTTCGGGGATTTTCTCACCGCACTCCAGGCAATAGCCGAATTCATTGTCATCGATGCGGCGGAGCGCGGCATCGATTTTCGCAATATCCACCATTCGATGGCGTTCCGTCGCCTGCGCCATGGCCTGCTGCTGCAAGGCGTCCATGCGCGACACACGTCCGACGCTCTGCTGGTCAAGAGGGATCGTATCCCGGCTTTCCGCTGAAATTGAACTGAGTTTTTCAAGTTCGGCACGCCGCGCCGTCAACAAGGTGCGAGCACGTTCTGGGTCTATCGCCACAGGCTCGGCCTCCACATATCGTCGATCTGCTATTGAGTTTAGCAGGGAATTGCAGGCAATAGCCAATCGCAAAAACGGAAATATTGTCCAATTTGAACATATGAATTGCGGTGAGGTGAGTGGTTTACCGCTTATTATCCTCGACGGGGCTGGAGGCTTGCTTTACCAAAGGGCTTCAAACGATCCGCCAAGTAAAACTTCATACGATGACATTATTCGCACTGATCCTGGCAAATCTCATTGTCATGGCCGCCTCGGCTGTTCAGACGGCTGTCGGAATTGGTTTCGGCTTGATTGCCGTTCCATTGTTGGCACTCATCGATATTCGTCTCATTCCCGGACCAACTTTGTTTGTTTCGTTGTTCCTGGCGTTGACGATGACGTCCGTTGGGCGTGCAGCAATTGATCGAAAAGAAATGTCGAGGATATTTGTCGGACTGGTTATCGGTACCGTTTTCGGCGGACTTGCCTTGGCCATTGCCCCGCCGGATTATCTGCCGGTGCTGTTCGGCAGCATGATCTTGGTGGCCGTTGTCGTCAGCTTGCTGGGATTTGAGGTCAAAGTTTCGGATCGGAATTTGATCGCTTCAGGTGCCGCTGCCGGTATGATGGGGACAATGTCTGGAATTCACGGACCACCCCTCGCGCTCCTCTATCAGCATGAAAAGCCGGATAAAGTTCGGGCAATGATCGCTTCAGCGTTTGCCTTCGGCTACACGATTTCGATCGTCGCGCTTCACTTCACAGGATATTTTGGCTGGGTCGAATTCAAGCTCGCGATATTTCTTTTTCCAGGGCTCGCGGCGGGATATGTTTTGCCGAAATTGTTCGCCGGCGTGATACCCGATAAATCGTTACGGACGGGGATATTGGTCATTGCCGGTTTCAGCGCGTTGATGCTTATTTTCAATGGCTGATCGCTCGCGGTTGCGCGTAAAATTCGTCCGCTCAAGCAAAGGCAAAAAACTGTCCGATATCTAGCGGGTGATCACAATCCGCGTGTTGCGTTTGCCATAGCGGTTGATCAGGCGATAAAGCTCAGCCGCGTGACGCCGATGCAGCCTGACGCAGCCATGGGATGCGCGGCGCCCGAGACGTTTCACATAATTCGTTCCGTGGATCGCATAGCCGCCTTTGAAAAATACGGAATGAGGCATCGGTGAGCGATAATATTTTCGCGAAAAATAGCGGCGGTACATGCGTCCGGGCCGGTATCTGCCCGTCGGCGTCCGGTAGCCGCGGCGGCCCGTGGAGACACGCCAAACATGACGTTTCAGGCCATTTACGTAGATCTCCATGCGTTGCTGCGAAATATCGACCTTCGCAACAATTTTCGCCGCCATTGCGGGTTGGGCGTTTGGCGCAAGCGCAAATAGGAGACAAATTATTGGAAATAAGAATTTAGACCCACCCATCGACATAGCCATATTCCGTACGGTTTGGTGCTTCGCATGGATTTAGATCCCTACATGGGATAATAGCTTACCGGAATTCCGGCACTGCTAATAGGGAAAGCCTATGACATTCCTAATACTTGGATTGCTGTTGTTTTTTTCCTGCCACATCGTACCGATGTTTCCTGCCACAAGAGATGGGATCGCCGGGCGCCTTGGCGAGAACGCCTTTAAAGGAATATTCAGTGTCATCTCTCTGGCCGGATTTGCTCTGATTGTTTGGGGCTACGGGCTTGCCCGCGAAGCGCCAATCGTTATTTACGATCCGCCGTTCTGGCTTCGCCATGTCACGGCGCTGCTGATGGTTCCTGTGTTCATCCTGTTGGTTGCGGCTTATTTTCCGAGCCGAATCAAAGCGGCGGTGAAACACCCGATGCTGATTGCCACGAAGATTTGGGCTGTGGCACATCTTCTTGCTAATGGAACCTTGGCGGATATTCTGCTATTTGGCAGTTTCGTAATTTGGGCGGGTTTTGATTTGCGCTCAAACAGCGCGGAGCGGTTGGACCCGTGGCGCAAATGCACGGGCCGGTGCGAAACGATCTTATCGCACTCATAGGCGGGCTGGCACTTTATGGCGCCTTTGTTGCTTGGCTCCACGAATGGTTCATCGGCTTGCCAGTGGTTTAGCCATAACCGATGAGTTCACGCGCCGCCGCGGGCGCAATTCGACAAGATTGCCATTGTATCTGAGCGCCATGGCGGGGTAAAACGCCTTGTTTCCTAGTGGTCTAGGAATACATTATTCAAACCGGTCAACGAATCCATCGACCGGGTCATTCGACCAGAGAGCTCGAGACTTTACAAATGTCTGTACAAGCACCAGCCCGGCGGCTGACGGCCCCTGATATTGCGAAACAAAAAGGCGCCGAGCCGATTGTTTCGCTCACTGCTTATCACGCCCACACGGCAAGGATTGTCGACCCTTATGTCGATTTTCTGTTAGTCGGTGATTCTCTCGGCATGGTGATGCACGGCTATGAGACGACCGTTCCTGTACCGCTCGATCTCATGATCATGCATGGCCAGGCCGTTGTTCGTGGCTCCAAACAAGCGCTTGTCGTGGTGGACATGCCATTTGGGTCCTATGAGGAAAGCCCTTCGGTCGCTTTCCGCAATGCCGCTCGCGTTTTGAAGGAGACGGGCTGCGGCGCTGTGAAACTCGAAGGCGGGACCCGCATGGCAGAGACCATCCGATATCTGACCGAACGCGGAATTCCGATCATGGCCCATATCGGATTGACCCCGCAATCGGTCAACGTAATGGGCGGGTTTAAGACCCAGGGACGTGAGCGCGACCAGTGGGCAGCCATCGAAGCCGATGCGGCCGCTATTGATGAAGCTGGCGCCTTTGCGGTCGTACTCGAAGGTATGGCCGAGCTTTTAGCGGCAAGAATTACGCGGAATATTCAGATCCCGACGATTGGCATCGGCGCATCGGTTGAATGCGACGGACAAATCCTTGTGCTGGAAGATATGCTTGGTCTCAATCCGGCGGTACCGAAATTCGTGAAAATCTTCGGTGAAATCGGTTCGGCCATTGAGAAGGCTGTCAAAGATTATGCGCAAGAGGTTCGTGTCCGCCAATTTCCGGGTGCAGAACATACCTATGCAATGAAAAAAGACGCCAAGAGTGGGCAGGGGTCCGTGGGGAAAAGGGTCACGAAAAAGCCCAAAATGAGCGGCAGTTAGCGTTTAATCCTATCTCTAATCCGGACACAGAAATTGTGCCCAATTGTGTGCAAACCGGGTCTCAGCCATTTGATTAGGTGTAAACTGCGCGTTATTTTGACGTATGCAAAGAATGCTGCTCAAAGAGCGGTATAATTAAAAGCGAAATTGAAGCGCACTATAGGCGGTGGAAGGCCGACGATCCCAGCATGAGCGATGAAGGTATATTTCGCGAAGTTGATGAAGAGCTTCGTCGACAACAACTCAAAGAATATTGGAACAAGTACGGCCTTTATATCATAGCGGTCGCCATTGCGATTGTCGTCAGCGTTGCCGGTTATAAGGGATGGCAATTTTGGTCGGCCAGACAAGCAGCGGAGGCCGGGTCGAATTATTCCAAAGCGCAGACGCTTGCCGATGAAGGCAAAAGCGACGCGGCCGCCAAACTATATCGCGAACTTGCGGAGAATGGTCCGAAAGGCTATCGCGTGCTATCTCGTTTGCGCTTAGCGGCCAGCGAAGCCGCGGCGGGGCAAACGGACAATGCCGTTAAGATTCTTGACGCCTTGGTCGCAAATTCAAATTCTGACGATGTTTTTCAAGGATTTGCCCGTATTCAGGCCGCAATGATGCGTTTGGATGAAGCCGGATATGATGAGATGGTGAAACGCCTGGGCGCCATGACTGCGGCGAACAATTCATGGCGGCATTCGGCACGTGAGTTGTTGGGACTTTCTGCCTATAAGGCTGGACGGACAGAAGATGCCGAAAAGCTGTACAATGAGGTGATTGCCGACCGAGAGGCCCCGCGGAATTTGCGCCGCCGCGTGGAGATGATGCTTGCTCTCATTGTAGAAGCCTCGGCGGGGCAGGCATCGGAAGTTGGCGCGGCTGGTGATGGCAAATAGGACGCCAAGAAGAAAACGGATAAATAGTCCAAGGATGAGAAAAACATGCTTAGAGGCTATTGGCTGAAGCGCATGAGAGAGCCTTTCAGGCTTTTCATTATCGTTGCCGTCGTTGCAGGACTTGCCGGTTGTGGCGGGAACCTGCCGAAATTGCCGTCGGTCGGCTCACTTAATCCATTTAAGAAAAAAGAGGACCGGCTACCGGGCGATCGCATCGCTGTAATCAACACCCAAGATGGGCTCTCTGTCGATGTAGCCGCTGCTAAGGAACCGGTAATTCTGCCAGCGCCTAGGGCAAATGCCAATTGGGCGCAGCCTGGCGGCGTGGCCAACAATGCCCCCGGACATCTCGCTTTGTCAGGAACGCTTAAATCCCTGTGGAGCACGGGCGCTGGAAAGGGGTCGAGCTCCAAAGGTCATTTGACGGCAAGTCCTATCGTCTATAACGGGCGAATTTTTACGCTCGATGCGCGGGGTCAGGTCCGTGCACTTTCAGTCTCGGGCGGAAAGAAAATCTGGCGCGCGAGCATGACGCCTGAAAACGAAAAGGACTATGAGGGTTTTGGCGGCGGCTTGGCAATTGCCGATGACCGTCTTTATGTAACGACGGGTTTTGGCTGGGTGTTCGCCCTAAATCCGGCGAACGGGTCGAAATTGTGGGAAAAGAAAGTAGGCACGCCCATACGTGGCTCGCCAACGGCGAAAGATGGCAAAGTCTTCTTTGTAACGACCGAAGGTCGCTTCATTGGTTTGAATGGCAGTGATGGCGAGGAAATTCTGAGCTTTCGCGGAATCCCGGAAAGCGCGGCGCTTTTGACCGGCGTAAGCCCGGCTGTGTCGGGTGATAATGTCGTTGTTCCGTTTTCTTCCGGTGAAGTGACAGCCTATCAAATCAGCTCCAGCAGCTCCATGTGGACAGAGTCGCTTTCGCGCCGGCGCGTCGGTGCCGCGATGTCCCAGGTTAACGATCCGGCGCGGCCGGTCATTGACAATGGTGTTGTCTTCGCCGTCGGCCATGGCGGCCGCATGGTTGCAACAATATTGAAA
>BFAS01000095.1 GCA_008974985.1 bacterium MnTg02 | reverse complement strand
GTCATCGGCTTTCCTGTTGCCACATGGTTTATCGTCCGGGGACGGCAACATTTAAAGCCCGATGCGGCCACTTTGCTCGAAGCGGACAAGCGGGCGCCGGTTTTGCTGTTGCGGTCTTTTGAGGATGATCCAACAGAGGTCTCTCCGAAAAATCTGATCACGTATTTTCAGCGCAATGACTATACGCTTGAAGAAGCGCTCGAACCTGAATTGGCGGGTTATGGTCCTTTTATCGCCATCGGCGCGCCGGAAGAACAACTTCCGCGTCTTGGCGCGGCGCGCAGTTACTTTACCAGCGAAACCTGGCAGGAGGCGATTGAGGAGTGGATCAATCATGCTCGCATGATTGTGCTGGTCGCTGGCCGGACCCAGTGGGTTGAATGGGAAATTAAGACGATTATCGAAAACCATTGTCTTGGCAAATTGCTGATCGTCTTGCCGCCGGAGAAAGGCGAGGCGCGGCGGATGCGCTGGGACCGTCTTTGTGATCACTTTAGCGAGACGCCCTGGTTTTCAGTTCTGCAATCGGTGGATCCCGAGAAAATTCTGGCGTTGCATATGTGGCCCAATGACACTCTGACGATCATCCGCAGCAGGAAAAGCCACCAAGTGGACTATGAGCTCGCTGTCCGGCTATGCGTATTCGGCATGACAGGACTAAATGCGGGTCAGGAAGGCGCGTCGCGCAACAAAGCGGCATAAGCCGGTGGAATGGATGCTAACGCGTTGCTCCTTTGCCTGGATGCCGGGCCTCCTCAATCAGTTGATTGATATTGTCCCCGGTGAGCGATTTGAGAAAGGCGGCTATGGCGGCTATCTCCTCATCAGATAGCTCAAGCTTCTTGATGCGGATGTCTTGACCGTCATGAGGCGCGCCGCCCTTATTGTAGAAACGGATGACGTCTTCGAGCGTTTTGAGTTTGCCATCATGCATATAAGGCGCGGTAAGAGCGACATTTCTAAGCGACGGTGTACGATAACGCCAGCGGTCAAGAGGATCTCCCGTTACCTCGAAACGCCCTAAATCTTGTGGCGATTGCTCACTCCGCTCTGCCTCTTTGTGGCGCATCCAACCGTAGCCGATATCATTAAATGCCTGATCGGAAAATATGGCGTAATTGTCCCCGATTTGGTGGCAAGAGGAACATTTGGCACGCTCGGAAAAGAGTTTGAAGCCTTTGATCTCTTGTGCTGTCAGCGCGTTTGGATTGCCGCCATATTGCCATTTATCGAAGCGGGAATTGGCGGAAATCAGCGTCCGCTGATATGAGGCTAACGCGGCTCCGATCCTGTCCGCAGTTGGCGCGCCTCCGAACGCCGTTTCGAACAATCCGTCATAGTCTGAGGTCCATTTGATTTTCTCAATGACAAAGCCGACGGAGCGGGTCGCCATTTCGTTCGGTGCCGTGAGCGGAAGAATGTACTGCGTTTCGAGTGCGGTTTCCCGGCCATCGTGAAAGAGGCGGTCGAAATAAGCGATATTTAATAGCGTCGGCGCGTTGCGGCGTACGGTTAGTCCGAGATGTCCAGCCGGTGTTGAGCGGACATTTTGTGTGAAACCGTGCTCGGGAACATGGCAAGTGGCGCATGAGATTTCGCCGTCCCGAGAAAGACGTTTGTCGAAGAAGAGCTTCCGGCCAAGAGCAATTTTTTCAGCGGTTGGCGGATTTTCGATTGGATGGGGCACTGGCGGAACTCCGAGAGGAGGATTCAAAATCCGCTGCAAAGCCTTTTGGGCGGTCGCTGGGGCTGCATGTGAAACCTCAAAAGCGGCCAGAAGCACGCTTCCCAAAACGATGAGGATAAGCCAAATGCCTGGTCGATATTTCCACCTTCTTATTTTGTCAAAGCTTTGGTTTGCCACGTTGGACGACTTTCACGCGTTGAATCGTGTCACTCGGAGTTTAAACCGGTTCGGCAATGATGTGGGATGTTGTTGATCGAAATCAATCCAAACCTGGCGCACCTCCTTCATAGGTTTGCCTTGATTTGAGTTATTGTAAAAAGGTCAAAAATTATTATTCAGACCAAGATTGGCTGATTGTTTAATGGGGACTCTCAATATGATGTCTGGATTGAAAGTGTATGCCGTTTCGATGGTCATCGCCGTCGCCACACTTGCCGTCACATTTGGCGGGGCTTTCGAGCCTGTTTTTGCTGAACAGTCGAAGGCAACGCGCGGCGCACTGCGATGCGCTATCGCCAGTGGGCGGAGTTTCATCTTTGGATCAACCCGCAATCTGGATTGCGTCTATGAGCCAGCGCGAAATGGAAAATCCGAAAGATATTCGGGTCGGATTAGGAAGTTCGGTATTGATCTGGGTTTCGTGAAGAAGGGCGTCATTATATGGCGGGTCATCGCACCGGTCGCGCCTGCGGGTCCTGGCGCGCTTTCGGGTAAATATGCGGGCGTGTCCGCGCAGGTTGCGGTAGGCGCCGGCGTTGGTGCCAATGCCCTTGTTAGCGGGAACAAGATTATGCTCAATCCGATCAGCTTGTCGGGTGCGAGTGGGCTCAATCTCGCGATCGGTGTTGCGGGTCTGGAGTTGACCTACAGCGGACGCCGCTAACAGTCGATCGCTTGAATGTGATGGATGTTCTGGGGCCGCGTTGGGATTCGCCGCCGGCGCGGTTTGCCAT
>BFAS01000094.1 GCA_008974985.1 bacterium MnTg02 | reverse complement strand
CCAAACGTTGCGGAGCTGCCCTTTCGCCCGTTTCACCAAGAGCACTTCGCCGCCATTAAAAATCGCGGCGCTTACACCGGGTATTGGCAGGACGGGTTTGTGAGTTGCTCCGCTCATCGGATTTGGGCGAACGTCGTTAATGCAGATCGTTCAGAGCTTATCGTAGTATCTGAGGGGATCTAATCGAAAAGTTCATCCACCATAGCTTGGGCGGCGGAATCGTCTTCTGCCCTTGGCTCAGCGGACCTAATATTGCCGACATGCATATTCGTCTCACCATTGACGATCGCCGCGGCTTGATCAATCAGCTCTCGTAGTTGTGGAACGCCCTCCATGCTTAGGCGCGCAATGTCGTCTCGTTGCCCCGTCTCCATCGCAATTCGAATGCCGCCAATGAGATGGATGGAAAGCTCCTGCATGGACTTGACCACATGATCGAAGGCCGAGCGGATTGTTCTGGGCGCATGGTCATAGGCCGCAATCGCCAACTCTTTTTCGCGAAAGCCGGACTGCTCTAAATGTTCCTGGTAGGAGAGGGGCCGCCACGCCTGGATCTCTTCCATAAAATCATCGGGCGCGATGGGCAGCATCTCAATCAGCATCATGATGGAGCTGAAATGATTAATATAATCGTTCGTCAGTAAGGACGTCGCATTAATATTGGTCCCTTCCAAGACAACGCGAAAATGATTGCGCATGATATCGTAATTGTCCTGCGCTTGGTTTTCAGCGATTTCCGTCTCAGCTTTGCGTGCGGCCGCAGGCATTTATTCCATCCTTACTGTGTCGTCTGACTGTCCGGCTCAGACATTCGCTGCGCTCGATCCAAATTCTTGCAGGGATAAGGTTTCTAAAGAATTACAATCTGCTCGTTATTCGCTTTATCCATGAGAAAAGTGATAGATTTGCAATGAAGTGTTGCCGCTAGAAAATCAATCCAGCTATGTGCTCACGTTTTGCCGTCACATCGCCTCCGGAGGCGATCCGCCGATATTTCGAGTATAGGAATCTTCCGAACTTCCCACCGCGCTACAATATTGCGCCAACCCAACCCATTGCGGCGGTCCGGATCGACGCCCAAGGGTCGCGGGAGCTTGTTCTGCTACGTTGGGGGTTAATTCCGTCCTGGGTAAAGGATCCGCGCGACTTTACAACGCTGATCAATGCCAGGAGCGAAACTGTACTGACGAAGCCCTCCTTCCGGAGTGCGATCCGGCATCGCCGATGCCTGATTCCGGCTGATGGGTTTTACGAATGGAAAGGTGCGCGCGGGAACAAGAAAGCTTTTCTGATTAAGCCGAGCAATGACGGTCCGATCGCGTTCGCCGGGCTCTGGGAGCATTGGCAAGGGCCGGATGGAAGCGAAATCGAGTCTGCGGTTATTTTGACAACTGATGCCAACCAGACCTTGGCGCCGGTCCATAATCGTATGCCATCCGTGATTCGCCCTGCGGATTTTGAAGCATGGCTCAATTGCGGAGATATATCGGCCAAGGAAGCGGTTCAACTTCTACAACCAGCGCCGGACGACCTCTTCAAGATGGTTGAAGTCTCAGCCCGGATTAACAATCCCCGCAATGACGATCCCGATGTTCAAGAGCCACTGCAAGGGCATATGCTGTAGGAGTGCATGAATGCGAGAGCCCAAAATCTGTCAAAATGGCTCAGAATTCTCTAACAGGGCTCTAAAGGACCTTGCCGGGATTCAGAATTCCGTTTGGATCGAAATTTCGTTTGATCTTTCGCATCAGGTCGAGTTCGACATCACTTTTGATCTGACTTAGGAGATCCCGCTTTAGACGCCCAATTCCGTGTTCTGCGCTAATCGATCCACCAAGTTCCAGAACGATATCATGGACGATCTCATTGACCGGGACCCACTGACTTAAAAATTCCGCTTTGTCGCCGCCGGATGGCTGGCTGACATTGTAGTGCACGTTCCCATCGCCGAAATGACCGAACGGCACCGGACGGCAACCCGGAACGAACGCAGTTACCGCGTCATCGGCCCGGCGAATAAATTCAGGAATATTTGCGACCGGTACAGCGACGTCGTGCTTTATGCTTCCGCCTTCAAGCTTTTGAACGTCCGAGAGTTCTTCGCGGAGACGCCAGAAATCCTGCGCTTGCGAAAGTGTTGCGGCAATGACGGCATCCTTGACGATTTGTTTTTCGAACGCGTCCTCAAGAATTGCTTCGTTGAGGGCCTCCGTGCCGCCATCGGCTCTGGTGCCGGAGAGTTCAAGAAGGGCATACCAGGAATAAGGAGCTGCGAACGGATCCCGCGTTCCATCCACATGTTTCAGCACATAGTCGATCCCAATACGGGGAATGATTTCAAATGCCGTCAATTGTACGCCTGCAGCAGCCAATGCGAGCGAGAACATATCGGCGATTTCGTCCAGCGTGTCGAACGCCAAAAAGGCCGTTGACCGCTCGGCGGGTTTGGCGTGAAGTTGTAATGTGGCGGCTGTAATAATGCCAAGCGTGCCTTCGGATCCGATGAACAGGTTTTTGAGGTCATAGCCTGTATTGTCCTTGCGCAACGCGCGCAATCCGTTCCAGACACGTCCATCCGCCAATACGACCTCCAGTCCAAGGACCAGATTGCGCGCGTTGCCATAGGCGAGTACGGCAACGCCGCCAGCATTTGTGGCAAGGTTGCCGCCAATCTGGCAGCTTCCTTCCGACGCAAGGCTTAAGGGGAAAAGGAATCCCGCTTCATCTGCCGCCTCTTGCACGTTGGCGAGTATGACGCCGGCCTCTACTGTCATTGTCTTGCCTTGTGGATCCATGTGACGGATACGGTTGAGACGGGAGAGATTGACAACCACTTCACCGCCGGTCTCGAACGGGATTTGCCCGCCGACGAGGCCCGTATTTCCGCCCTGAGGAACGATCGGCGTTCGCGTGGCGTCGGCGAGTGCCAATATTTTAGAAACTTGATCGGTGTTTGCTGGGCGCAAGATGACAGGTGATTGACCTTTGTAAAGGTCGCGCATTTCAACGAGATAAGGCGCCTTGTCCGATGGTTTGAGAAAAGCATTTGCGGACCCGACGATCTCTATAAATTTTTCAAGAGTTTCTTGTGACGGCTTTTGATCAGCGTCATCCATGTCATATTCCATAAAGATCCACAAAGAGTTCCCGTTATTCTACGGCACTAGGCGGAATTCATGAAAAGCGTTCTAGTTTGGGTTTCGAGCCGCCGCCCTGCGGAGTCTATCATTGATGGCCGCCCCCAGCCCACTGTCAGGTATAGGCATGACCGCGATCGTTTGGACGCCAGTTTTGTCAAGCGCACGAAGAGCGGCAAATAGGTTTGCCGCGGCTTCCTGAAGGTCGCCGGCTTCGCTCAAATTTGCTGTTGACCCCGTGAACGCCGGCAGATTCGGCCCGAATGCCAATAGGGCTTCGCCAGAACCTACGGATCGCGTGTTTAGGCGAACCCGCGCAACCGGTGCGTAGTGGCTCGCAAGCTGGCCGGGAGACGTTGGCGTGTCCAGGGCACTTGAGGCAAGTTTGAAGCCGAGCATCCGGCCAAGTGCGGTCTCGATATCCTCAACAGTCGTGGCGCCGGGTCTGAGTATAACAGGCTGCCTCCCATCGAAACCAACCACTGTTGACTCAAGGCCGCGTTCGCACGGGCCGCCGTCGAGGATATCGAAGGCATCCGGTCCGAAGTCGGCAACCACATGGTCCGCACGGGTGGGACTGACGTGACCGGATTTATTGGCGCTGGGCGCGGCAACGGGAATCGCGGCGAGTTTGAGAAGAGATTGGGCGACTTGGTGAGACGGTATCCGCAAAGCGACGGTATCCAGCCCTGCCGAGACAAGCTCGGACAGCGGAGACGGCGACCGCTTTGGCAAGACGAGCGTGAGCGGTCCCGGCCAAAATGCGTCGGCGAGCCTTTCGGCGTCTTGATTAAATTCAACAAGCTGCTCTGCGTCAGCGAGGCTCCCGAGATGCACAATCAGCGGATTAAATTGGGGGCGGCCCTTAATCTCAAACAAGCGCGCAATAGCACGGCCATTTCGCGCGTCGACGCCGAGCCCATACACCGTTTCAGTCGGGAAGGATATCAGCTTGCCGTCGCGCAATGACGCTGCTGCCTCAGAGATATGAGAGTCTGTCGCGGCGAAAACAGTCATTTTTTTGGTTCTAATGCGAATTTCCCTGTGGCGGGGCTTTCCGTTCGCTAAGGTTCCCTTTAGGTTTCATGCCGCTGGCCTTCAGGATGCGCGTTTCTGGCTTGGAGACGAGCTAGGTTGCAGCGGCGGGCGTGTGATCTTGGCGTATTTGACGTTGCTGGGGTAGCGGGGTCAAGCGCCGCATCCAGGTTCGTGCCAGAGAGGAGGGATCGATGACGTTTCAGGCTCCTGTCCGAGATATCGCATTTGCGCTCTATCACATTGCCGGCCTCAATCAGATCTTGGATCGCGGGCTGTTCGAAGATCTCAGTGACGATCTGGTTGATGCTATTCTCTCGGAAGCCGGAAAATTCGCGAATGAGGAAATCGCCCCTCTGAATAAGGTGGGCGATGAGCAGGGCGCGAGGCTCGAAAATGGTGTCGTGCATATGCCCGACGGCTGGGCCGAAGCCTATCGAAGCTGGGTTGAAGCGGGCTGGGGCGCGCTTCCCTGTCCTCAGGACTTTGGCGGCCAAGAGTTGCCGGTTATGTTGGCAATGGCCTGTAATGAGCTTTGGAATTCTGCTTCCATGGCGTTCGGAATCAATTCGGTGTTAACGCAAGCCGCTGTTCACGCGCTACACAAATTCGGCAGCGCTTCCCTCAAAGAGACCTATTTGCCAAAGCTCGTTACCGGCGAGTGGACCGGCTCCATGCAGCTCACCGAACCTCAGGCCGGATCCGATCTAAGCTTGATGAAAACAAAAGCCGTGCCTGAGGGCGACGGGACATACCGGCTCTTTGGTAGCAAGATATTTATTACCTATGGTGAGCACCCTCTGACAGACAATATCATCCATATGGTGCTTGCCCGGACGCCTGACGGTCCGCCTGGAACGAAGGGGATTTCGCTCTTCCTGGTGCCCAAGTTCTTGGTCAATGACGATGGCACGCTTGGTGAGCGCAACGATGTTTTCTGCGCCAAGCTCGAACATAAGCTCGGGATTCATGCCAGCCCGACCTGTGTGATGAACTATGGCGACAAGGATGGCGCGATCGGCTGGCTTGTCGGCGAGGAAAATAAGGGCCTCAACGCCATGTTCACAATGATGAACCAGGCGCGGCTTGCTGTCGGTATTCAAGGCGTGGGGATCGCCGAGCGCGCCTATCAGCAAGCTTTGGCCTATGCCAAAGAGCGCAAGCAGGGGCGCATAAAAGGTGCGCCTGACGGCGGCATGGTTGCAATCATTGCACATCCTGATGTCCGCCGAATGCTGCTTTCCATGCGTGCGAAAACGGCAGCCGCCCGTGCACTTTGCTATATGACGGCCAATGCGCTCGACCTTTCGGCCCGGGGGCAAGATGAAGAGGAACGTGCGGCCGAGCATGCCAAGGCGAGCCTGCTCACGCCGGTTGCCAAAGCCTTTAGTACGGATATCGGCGTTGAGGTGGCCTCTGAAGGCATTCAGCTTCATGGCGGTATGGGCTATATCGAGGAAACAGGCGCCGCTCAGCATTTGCGTGACGCCCGTATAGCCCCGATCTACGAGGGTACGAACGGCATTCAGGCCATCCACTTGGTGACGCGCGTGCTTGGCGATGGAGACGGCAGTGCTCTCCGCCGGCATCTCAGCGAACTCAAAACGATCGTCGCCGATGTGCAAGCTTCCAATGAGCCGGCTTTTGGCAATATGGGGGGTAAGCTGGATGATGCGGTGTCACGATTAGCAGAGGCCAGCAATTGGATGTTGGACGCCGTCCGCGATAATTTTGATGGGGCACTGGCGGGCGCCACGCCCTATTCGAGGCTCTTCGGTCTAACCACCGGAGGCGCCTATCTCGCACATGGGGCGTTGATAGCTTCGCGAATGGATGATAGCGGGCACAAGGATCAAATCAACCTCGCGCGGTTCTTCGCGGACCATTTGCTGGGAGAAACGTCGGGACTGGCCGCTACAGTGACGGACGGGGCTGAGGCTATCCTCAGCGCTTCAGCTGAGATGTTCGCAGAATAGGCCGGATCATTATCTGCACAGCTTAGAAACGCGAGGAAACGAACAATCTATGGCGGATCTTAAGGGTAAGTCAGTATTCATCACGGGAGGAAGCCGCGGTATCGGACAAGCGATTGCCTGCCGCGCCGCCGCTGATGGGGCGAATGTCACTATCGCCGCGAAAACAGCGGAACCTCATCCGAAATTGCCCGGAACAATTTTCACCACCGCTGAGGATATCGAGAAGGCTGGCGGCCGTGCTTTGCCGCTGCAGGTTGATATCCGCGACGAGGATCAAGTTAAACAGGCTATCGATAAGACCGTGGAAACCTTTGGCGGTATCGATATTTGCATCAACAATGCAAGTGCTATTCAATTGACCAACATCGAAGCGACCGAAATGAAACGCTTTGATCTCATGCAACAGGTCAATACGCGCGGGACGTACTTGGTCTGCAAATATTGTCTTCCCCATCTCAAACAATCAGAAAATCCGCATATCTTGATGCTGTCGCCGCCGTTGGACATGAAGCCGAAATGGTTTGCAGGCCATGTGGCCTATTCCATTGCCAAATATGGTATGAGCCTCTGCGTCTTGGGGTTGGCCCCAGAGCTGAAACCTTATGGGATCGCCGTAAACGCGCTTTGGCCGCGGACCACGATCGCGACGGCAGCCATTCAGAATATCGTCGGGGGCGATCAGATGATGCAAGCGAGCCGGAAGCCGGACATCATGGCTGACGCGGCGCATGTTATTCTCACGAAGCCGTCGCGCGAATTTACCGGCAATTTCTGTATTGACGACACGCTTCTTGCTGAAAACGGTGTGAGTGATTTTGACCAGTACCGCGTCAATCCGGCCTCCGACCTGATGTTGGACTTTTTTGTGCCCGAGGACAGCAAACCGCCGGTTAGCCTCAAGGCATCGCAATAAGGTCACCGGATTTAATCAAGGACGTCTTTAGCATGGCAACTCTTTACCTGACTCATGCCGCATTCTTAAAACACGACACGGGTCCGGGGCATCCGGAGCGGATCGAGCGCATGCGCGCTGTTGAGAAGGTTTTATCGCAAGAGGATTTTGACGGGTTAACGCGCGAGGATGCGCCGGAAGCCGATGTCGCAGTGATCGAAAGGGTGCATCCTAAAAAATATATCGATGCCATTCGCGCAGCCGAGCCAAAAGAGGGGTATGTGCACATCGACGCGGATACGGTTATGTCGCCGGGAAGCTGGGAAGCGGCGCTCAGGGCGGTCGGCGCTGGATTGCGGGCGGTCGATCAGGTTATGACTGGCGAGGTCCAAAATGCGTTCTGCGGAATCAGACCCTGCGGCCATCACGCCGAAACGGCGCGGGCGATGGGGTTTTGCCTGTTCAATAATATCGCAATCGCTGCTCAATATGCCAAGGTTGCTCATGACGCCGAGCGCGTCGCCGTTGTTGATTTCGATGTCCATCACGGCAATGGCACGCAGGATATTTTCTGGTCTGAAAAAGATCTGTTCTTCGCATCGACCCATCAAATGCCGCTTTTTCCAGGCACCGGTGCCGTCGGCGAAACAGGCGTCGGTAATATTTTCAACGCACCGCTCAGATCCGGCGATGACGGAGAGCGCTTTCGCGAAGCCATGGAGACGCGCATATTGGGGCCTTTGCAGGAATTTGCTCCGGATATTATTTTTATTTCAGCCGGATTTGATGCGCATGTAAATGATCCCTTGGCCAGCTTGGCGCTTGTGGAAAAAGATTTTGCCTGGGCAACGCAAAAGATCGCGGATATCGCCCATCTGCGCGCGAATGGACGCATCGTCTCGATGCTTGAAGGCGGATATGATCTTGACGGATTGGCAGGATCGGTAGATGCCCATGTTCGAGCATTGATGGATGCGGGCGCCTAGGGTCTTTTCGATTTTGATAGACTCAAAATCAGACCCTAACTCTTTATTTTAGCGTGCTTCTTATCGGAAAACCGGTTCCCACTTTTCCGGAAGCACTTTAGATTTGACGGTTGGAGAAGTTTTGCAGCCAGGAAGCGAGCGGTTGAATGGCAAAAACAGCAAAAAATGCCGAGATAAAGACTATGAGCTTTGAGCAAGCGCTAAGCGAGCTTGAGCAGATTGTGGGGCGGCTCGAAAAGGGAGATGTCGAGCTTGAAGAGTCCATCGCCATTTATGAACGTGGTGAAGCACTCCGGGCCCGCTGCGACGCGCTTTTGAAGCAAGCCGAAGCGAAGGTCGAAAAAATTGCATTTGACGCTCAAGGGGCGCCGACGCGAACAGAGCCGTTGGATGTCGAATAAAACCAGTTGTTCTTGTCAGAGCGCGGAGCAAGGTGATTATGTTTTTTCTAGGCAATGGTCAATTCTGCATACATGGGTCTCGCCAGGCGATCGCAAAAGATATATTCATTCCAGGCTGTGCACCGCGCATGAAAAATAAGGGATGCAGCCAAAGCACCAGAAATGTTTGGGTAAGAGTTCCATGACCATTAACACCCCACTCCTCGATCAGATAAAAATACCACATGATTTGAGGCAGTTATCGGATAGTGATCTCCCGCAACTTGCCGCGGAGCTTCGCCAAGAGACGATAGACGCGGTGTCCGTGACGGGTGGTCATCTGGGAGCAGGGCTGGGTGTCGTGGATTTGACGGTGGCGCTCCATAAAGTCTTCGATACGCCGACAGATCGATTGATCTGGGATGTTGGGCATCAGGCTTATCCGCACAAGATATTGACTGGCCGGCGTGACCGGATTCGCACCTTGCGCCAGCCAGGGGGACTCTACGGTTTTACCAAACGCTCGGAGAGCGAGTATGACCCCTTTGGCGCGGCCCATTCCTCGACATCAATTTCCGCCGGTCTGGGCATGGCGGTGGCGCGCGACTTAACGAACAAAAAGCATAGTGTCATTGCCGTCATCGGCGATGGGGCGATGAGTGCGGGGATGGCCTACGAGGCCATGAACAATGCTGGCGCGATGGATTCGCGACTCATTGTCATTTTGAACGACAATGACATGTCCATTGCGCCACCAGTTGGCGCTTTAAGTGCTTATTTAGCCCGCATCACTTCGAGCGATACCTATTTGCAGCTCAGAAATATTGCCAAGCAGCTCGCCAAGCGCCTGCCAAAAAGCTGGGAGCGCCGCGCCGCGCGCGCCGAAGAATATACGCGAACCTCTTGGACCGGCGGGGCGCTCTTCGAGGAGATGGGTTTTTATTATGTCGGTCCGATAGACGGGCATAATTTCGATCATCTGCTGCCGGTGCTTCGTAACGTGCGTGATGCCAATGTCGGTCCAATTTTGGTTCATGTGGTTACTAGGAAAGGCAAGGGATACGAGCCCGCGGAAAATTCAGCAGACAAATATCACGGCGTTTCTAAGTTCAATGTTGTGACCGGAGCGCAAGTAAAGGCTAAACCGAATGCGCCGTCCTATACGAAAATATTCGGGCAAAGTTTGATTCAGGAGGCGGCCGAGGATGAACGGGTCGTAGCTGTGACGGC
>BFAS01000093.1 GCA_008974985.1 bacterium MnTg02 | reverse complement strand
GCCCACGGCGCCCCCGTCCGCAGCCGCCAGAATATCCCGTTCAACACCCGACGATCATCCACCCGCGGAACGCCGCGGACCTTCGTCGGCAGCAACGGCTGGATCACAGACCACTCAAAATCCGTCAAATCAAAGCGCGCCATAACATGTCTCCCTTCCAGGAAACTGAATCACAACGCTCCAAACTTGGGAATCCCTTTTATGGGTATGTGACCTAGGGTCTTTCCGTTTTTGATTGAATCAAAAACAGACGCTAGTTCTTTGATTTTTCGTGCAACTTAATCGGAAAACCGGTTTCCACTTTATCCGGAAGCACTCTAATCCGATCGCAATCGTCGCAGGAGGTTGTTCCGGCAATGCGCGCCAACCTCCTGCCTCGCGCGACATGCGGACCATGACCAGACGTGCGTTAAGCGAACGCCGCTTGGCTGATCAGGCGTCATAGTCATGGTCCCCATTCGCGACCCGGTTTTGTTTCCGCCGCGCGGCTTACGCCTATAAAATTAAATTGGAAGACGCAGCGCTTGGCGAACGGCGCGCGCAAATGGCGACGGCGGGCTCTGAGGTCCGATCCGCTACCTAAGTCGCGGGTCTGTTTCCGCTTTTTGGTCTCGAACAATAGGTTCGCCGCCACACCAGTTAACGTCTGGTCCCTCGCAAGGCTGGAGCGCGCGGGACTCGGGGTTTTGATTTGGGTCTCTTCCTGAGCGTGGACCCCGGTTGCGGCCGCGGCATGCCTCGCATCCCGGTCATGAACATGGTTGCAGCTCGCACTCGGATCCCTTCTGTCCGGCGCCCCGTCATCACCAGCGCCGTGGCCCTGACTCGTGTCTGCCTGGGTAGAGGCCTAGCCTCCTCAATTGACGGGTTTGCGGGTGTTGTTTGCTCCGTAGAGCGCACCGGCCTTAGGCCGGTGAAAGTAAACGCCGGTGTGGTGGCGACGATTGCGCCGGGCTTCAGGCCGGTGAAGGTGAGCGCCGGCGCGGTGGCGACGATGGCGCCGGGCTTCGGGCCGGTGAAGGTGAGCACCGGCGCGGTGGCGACGATGGCGCCGAGCTTCAGGCCGGTGAAGGTGAGCGCCGGCGCGGTGGCGACGATTGCGCCAGGCTTCAGACCGGTGAAGGTGAGCGCCGGCGCGGTGGCGACGATGGCGCCGGGCTTCAGGCCGGTGAAGGTGAGCGCCGGCGCGGTGGCGACGATTGCGTCTTGCCTCAGGCCGGTGAAGATAAGGGCCGGTGTAGTGGCGACGATTGTGTCTTGCCTCAGACCGGTGAAGATAAGGGCCTGTGTGGTGGCAACGATTGCGCCTTGCCTCAGGCCGGTGAAGATGAGGGCCTGTGTGTTGGCAACGATTGCGCCTTGCCTCAGGCCGGTGAAGATAAGGGCCTGTGTGGTGGTGACGATTGCGCCGGGCTTCAGGCCGGTGAAGGTGAGCGCAGGTGCAGTGGTGACGATTGCGCCGGGCCTCATGCCGGTGAAGGTCAGGCTATCGGACAGCTCGATGATTTGGTTCTGCGCCGCGGCAGGCACGACGAGAAACAGGATCAGCCATGAGGCGCAAACGGTTGCCAAACTCGCGCTTTGATTGCTGCCCTTCCCGGTTTTGTTCACGGCGCTCCACCCAAAAATCTCTAACGTCTTGTCTGCCGACGACGCCTACTTTTCATGTGTTGCTCTCCAACATAGCGGCTGTCGCCGATGCGCAGGCCCACTCAGAACGCCTAGTTTTTCGAGGCGGCACCCAAACTCTTTTTAGTAATTCCCTTCACCGCACCGCCGGGCCCCTTGCCGGGAAGATATCCTGTTACACTGCCCCGATATTCTGTGCCGGGCTTTGCAGCTCTCCAGGCCTTCAAGGCCGGTCCGGTGAGCACCGTGTTTGCATATCCCTGTCCAGCATTATTTGTCAGAAGAAGCGCGCAAATATACCAAGTTGCCGCGGACAATGGTTTGCCCAAAATGACATCGCCTGGGTTGAATACTAAGAGCACTGTTTTGTTCAAACTCCCACCGCTCGAAATATTTCCAGCTCCAGCTCCAATTTCAGGAAAATATAAACTTTTATAGATGACCTTGTTTCCGGTCCATTCGCCCAGTGTCCCCTTAAACAATGTGCAATCCACCGCGTAGCCCACACCCGGCATCACTAGTTTGAGTTGCACCGGCACTTTGAGGACGATGGACCCGCTCAATAATTCTTTAACAATTACTTTTTGAGCCCGCGAAATTTGCGGCGAGACGACCGCCCCGGCGATGCCCAGTATCGCCGTGGCTACAATAGCGCCGAGTATTTTAGCAGTGCCTTTCATCTTTTCCTCCGTCATACGAGCCGTCGCAAGCCCGCCGCCGCCCGGGCGCGGCCAGCACAATTTTAGCAGCCGTTATCTTTGCGAAGGCCAGCTCTTCTGCACGCCTGTTTTTTCGGTGCGGAGACCCCTAAACTCATCTTATCAAACTCTTGCTATTGACGCCCTTCATCACATCCACGACGCTATCCGGGACCTTTGCCGGGAAGATATTCTCTTACTAAAGTCCGAAATTCTGTGCCGGGCTTTGCACGAGCCCAGAGCGGTCCGGCATTTTTGCTTGGGCTCGTGTATCCGCCCATTGTCAGATATAGACTACAACCATACCACCTTGCCGTAGCCAAGGCTTGGCCAGGCGTCACATCGCCGGGCTTAAATATAAAAATAAATGTTTTTTTGAAGCTTCCAAGTTTCGAAACAGCCCCATCTTCAGGACTACGCTTGCGCTTCACAGCGACCCTGTTTTTGGTTTTTATATTTCCCAGTGTTCTGCTCTTATACGAACGGCACTCGACCCTATAACCAACACCCGGCATCATAAGTCTGAGTTTCACCGGCACTTTGAGAACGATGGCCTCGCCCAATAAATCTTTAACAATTAATTTTTGAGCCCTCGCTATTTGCGGCGAGACGGCCGTCCCGGCGATTCCCAATATAGCCGTGGCTACAATTGCGCCGAGTGTTTTGGCAGTGCCTTTCATCTTTTCCTCCGTCATACAAGCCGCCGCGAGCCCGGCGCCGGCCACCGGCCCAAGCTGTCATTTGGGCAATTGGCCAGTTACCTTGGTTCGCAGTTTCGTTTTATCTCGAGGTCTTAGGGGATTGGCTGCGGATTTCTTAGGCGTCTGGAAACCAGAGCGCCCGTTTCAAAGCAGCAAGTCGCATACAAATCGAACCGCGTCGTTCAAACTCTTGCCGCGCCGCGCCACCAATTTCACAATGACGATGCTGTCGAAATTGCCGTTCCTGCCGATTTTGAAAGTCGCCGTCCCGTTCGTTGATCGTAAGCGCGGCGCGCGGGTATCCCGGGGCAAGGCACCACCGATCACTCGGTCGCTTTTGTCCGACGCCCGGCAGACGACGCGTCCCTCGGTCGCGCCTGGCAATAAATTTTTGAGTTTCACCGGAACTTCGATCGTGAGCTGAGGCTGCTGTGCTGTCGCCGGTTGAGCCGTGAGCCACGCCAGTACAGCAAGCATGAAGCTGCCGCCCAACAACGCCGGGTGAAAAATACTCGGTCGCCGATTGGGATTCATTGCAAGCCTTTCTAGGACGCCATGACCTGGCACCGAGCCAGCCTAATACCCGTACAGCTCAATCGATCAACCGTCTATATTTGATTAAATACATGACCCTACAGCCGGTCAAGTGGTACCGGAACCGGGATTTGATGGCACCTGTTCCTACCCCGGCGACGCGAAGACCTTCGCCTCTATCAAGGTGGTTTTTACCCGTCTCCTGAAGATAGTAGATACCCCGTCTCGGCCCATTCATGGGCCCAAACCAAGCCGGCTGGCAGGCACGAATCGTAACTTAAATCCGCATTACATCCGTCCAACAAATGGGGCATGGCTCGGTGCCGATAAACACCTACCTTCAAACGTCCGCAGGACCATTTCCCAGGGTCCGCCGACAATCATCAAACGAAGCTTGTTTTTCTGAGTTTTGCTAATTTTCGGCGCGCGCAGATGGAGACGGCGGGCTCAGAGGTCCAATGCAGGAAGAGGTGTTCGTCGGTGTCATAAGCCTGACGGATCAGGACCTCGCCGGCCTTATCGCGTTTGCCCATGACGCTGATGAGCAAAAGAAACTAACCGAGAAACGGATACCGAAGAGGTTCCACAAAATGGCCAGCCAGTGAGTTTTCGTATCGGATCATCCAGGCGACATATGTAAGCGCGTCAATTCCGATCAGACTTGGCTATCAACTTGTATACAAATGGCATAGCGGCGAGGACGCCGAGTAGAACGACTGCGATCAATATGCGATCCGTTTCGCCGGCGACCAGTTCGCTCCCAAAATGGGCCAATAGAAAGCTTGCCGGAATGATGCCTGCAAATGTCGCAATGGCAAAGCGGGAGAATGATAAGGATGTCAAACCAGCAGCATAACTGACGATATCGAACGAAATGAACGGTAGTAGCCGGCTAACAAAGACAGCCCCCATCAAAAAATTCTGTGATCCCGCAAGGCCCCTGTTCAATCGGTTTCCAAACCAACTGTGCAGAAGGTCATACCCCAAGAAACGTGCAATGCTAAAAGCGGCAATGGCGCCAATTTCCGAGCCGGTAAGTACGTAAAGCGCACCCCAGAAATGTCCGTAGATTGCGCCTGCTGTCAACGCGATTGGCGCACTGGGAATGGGGCTAATCAAGATGGCCAGCATCATCAAACCAATAACCGCGACAGGCCCCCAAGCACCGAGTCCATCCAACCATTGGCGAAGCGAGGTGCTGTCAGGTAACTCAGAGGGTAATCCAACCTTCGAACCCCACCAACCAAACGAAACGATGGTCACCGCAACAATGATCCCGGCAAGTATCTTTATGGAAGTTTGTGGGCTCATAAGCTCAAGTCTCGCCGCTCTGATATCGAGATCGTACGCTCAGTCCTTAGGGCCCGTTTGAAAATTGGCTTCAATGAGCGGTTCTCCTGAGAAGGAGGTTGGCCATTGCCACTTGGATTTTGGCCTTGGAAACATCGACGCAGGTCTCATAGTCTCGCACGAAGCGCTTCCAGGGTGTCATCGAACCGAAGGTCCTCATGACACTCCTCCGGCGCGGTCAAATTTTCAGGCCGTCATGGCTATCATTCCGACAGCAACTTCCTACGCTCTTCATAATCCTTTTTGTCGATTTCACCTTTTGCATAGCGCTCCTTGAGGATGTCGAGTGGCGTAGCACGTCCAGCTATGTGGCGATCGCCCAAAATATTTGCGCTGCCAATCCAGCGGACAAGCAGGACAACGAGCAGGACTATCCCGCCCCAGAAGACGATCATCATCACTCCGCCGAACATCATATGTCCTCCCCATCCCCACGCGCCCCACCGGTCCCAATCGCTCTCAGACTGCGCCAAGCTTGAAGTTGCCCAAAGGAAAATGAGCAATATTGTGGTCACAAATGTGTAGATCCGATCCATATCCAATCTCCTCTGGCGTTGAGGGTTCCTCTCAATTTGATACGAGTTTGCAGTTTATGTTGATGTCCGCGTTGAGTCATTTTCACGCGTCATCACCCGCCGGCTCTAATATCCGCCAGGTGTCCATAAATACCTAATCTTCAAACTGCCGCCGAACCATTTCCCAGGGTCCGCCGGCAATCATCAGACAAATTTCATTTTTTCAGGATGTTGCTAGTTTCGGCGCGCTTGGACCGCGCCGCGGGCTATTTTCTCAAGCCGGTGGCGGCCCAAAGACAAGCACCGCATTCAAACCGCCGAACGCGAAGGAGTTCGATAGCACATAGTTGACTTCCTTATGCCGCCCCTCGTTCGGCGTAAAATCGAGATCGCATTGCGGATCGGCTTCTTCGAGATTAATGGTCGCGGGAACGAAATTATCTTCGATCGCCTTTATGCTAACCGAAGCCTCCACCGCGCCGCTGCCGCCAAGACAATGGCCATGCATCGATTTGGTGGAGGAAATGGAAACATCCTTCGCCGAATTGCCGAATACTTTCTTGATGGCGTTGGTTTCATTGGCGTCATTGATTTTGGTCGCCGTGCCATGGGCACTGATATAGTCGATATCCGCCGGTGCGAGATCAGCATCATCAAGCGCCAATTTCATCGCGGTCGACGCCCCGTCAATATCCGGATTGACCATATCGGCGGCATCGGCCGTCATGCCAAATCCTAATATCTCAGCCAAAATCGGCGCGTCGCGCTCTTTGGCATGTTCATAGTCCTCAAGCACCAGAACACCACCGCCTTCAGCGAGGACCGTTCCATTGCGCTTGTTCGAAAAAGGAAAGCATCCCTCCGAGCTCAACACATGAAGCGCCTGCCACGCGCGCATCGCCCCCCACGTCAGTGACGCTTCGGTCGCCCCTGCAATACCAAGATCGATGAGCCCGCCTCTGATCATCTGCACCGTTAAGCCGATTGCGTGTGTTGCCGTCGAGCACGCGCTCACAACGCCGAACGTCGGCCCCTTAATTCCATATTCGATACTGATATGCGCCGCGGCGGAGCTGCCTATTGTCCGCAACAACGTTAAAGGATGGGTTGCCTTCTTCTTCTCGACGAAGAGCGCATAGTAGGATTTTTCGAACGTCGTCATACCGCCAATGCCCGTGCCGATGATCGAGGAGGCCCGCAGCCCGTCCGAAAATGGAGCTTCAAGCTTCGCTTGGCGAACCGCCTCCGTCGCGGCAGCACCGGCAAACTGCGAATATCGGTCCGCCATACGCACGGACCGGCTTTCAACATGTGTTTTCGGATCGAAGTCCAGCGCCTCACCAGCAATCTTGCATCGCAGGTCATCGGTCGAAAATGCCTGGATCTCGTCGATTCCGCACGCGCCGCGCTTAATCTCCGGCCAGAATTTTTCGACACCGGTTCCAATAGACGTGACAACGCCATGTCCCGTAACCACTACGCGCCTGCGGCCGCTATGATCAGTCATAAATTGTGTGATTTCCCTCGCCCGGAGGTCGGCCTGTGCACGCCATGAACGTTGGTTGGCAGTGTCCGCGAGACTACGCCGCTGCGCCTGAAGGGCCCGTTTCCGCCATAATGGATTTCACTTTATCGACGACCGATCCGACGGTCGCGAAATCCTCGACTTCTTCGTTCGCATTGTACGGGATCTCGATCCCGAACGTATCCTCAATATCAAACACGATCACAGCGAGATCGAGCGACTCGATATCCAGTTCGCTGAGGGGCGTCTCCAGAGAAATAGATTCCGGAGGCTCCTTCATGTTTTTCTTAAGAATCTCTACGACCTTACTTGACACATCGTCCATATTGCTCTCCCTGACCTGCTCGTCCACGCCCTACTGAGGCCACTGGCCAGCCCATCTTGCTAAATCAGAAGCAGCCTAAGAGCAAGCAAGGCTCTCACTTAAACTTAAAATTAGGCTGAGTCTAGCTGTGCACGGACGGTAGGTACGTCTATATTCTGGTGCAAAATGTCGCAGATTTGTTGAATGTTTGAGGTATTAAGCTCCGAAAAGACGAGATCGAACTCTCAACCAGCTGCAACGCGGGTCCCGCGCAATGCGCCGCGGACATTTCAGCTGCCCTATTTGTGATATACTGGCAACCCGAGGTCCACGCGACTGACGCGCCAGTTTCGCGGGCCTCTTATAAAGCAAGAATGTGTGAGGAGGAAGCCCCTTTTGAGGGGGAAAGCTATGCAAACAAGCTCACCTCAAAGCGCGGCCGCATCATCTAATTCAGACGTCAAGGCCGCTTATCCCTGGTTGAAGACCTATCCGGAAAATGTCGATTGGAACCAGACGTTCACACCGGAACCGCTCTATGAAATATTGGACCGGGCGGCCGCCAACGGACCTTCACAAGTTTGTACGAATTTTCTAGGACAAACACTCACTTACTCGGAAATCCACGCGCTCGCGAACCGTGCAGCTTCCGGGCTTCAAGCGATGGGTGTCACCAAGGGAACGAAGGTCGGACTTCTGTTACCGAACTGCGCGAGTTTTATAATTCTCTATTTCGCCGTTCTCAAAGCTGGTGGAACGGTTGTGAACTACAATCCGCTCTACACTGTCGAGGAGCTGGATTTTCAGGTTAAGGACAGCGAGACCAAGATAATGGTCACGTTGGATCTGAAAGTGCTGTTCGCCAAAACAGAGGCGCTTTTGCAGAGCGGCACGTTAGATAACGCAATCGTCTGCTCGTTTCCCGCTTTGCTGCCGGGCTTGAAGTCATTTCTTTTCAGAACGCTCAAAGGCCGTGAACTCGTCAAGCCATTGCAATCGGCGCAAGCGGGAAAGATCAAATTTTTTGACGATCTCGTGAAAAATGACGGGAGCTATGAGCCGGTCGCCATCGACCCGCTCAATGATATTGCCGTTTTGCAATATACCGGCGGAACGACAGGCACCCCGAAGGGGGCAATGCTGACCCACGCCAATCTCTCGATTAATGTGAAACAGGTCGCGGTTTGGACGCCAACACTTATCGATGGCGAGGAGCGTGTGCTAGGCGCCCTTCCCTTCTTCCACGTCTTTGCGATGACGACGGTCATGAATTTCGCCATCATCAAACGCGCTGAGATCATTCTCATGCCGCGGTTCGATCTGAAGGGAGCGCTAAAGCTTATCAGTACGAAGAAGCCGACAGTGATGCCCGGCGTGCCTACTATTTTCAACGCGATCATGAACTTTCCCGCCGTCTCGAAATATGACCTTTCGTCGCTCAAATTCTGCATCTCCGGCGGCGCGCCATTGCCGGTAGAAGTCAAGCGCGGCTTTGAATCCGTGGCCGGTTGCAACCTTGTCGAAGGATATGGGCTTTCGGAGACTTCGCCCGTGGCAACCTATAATCCTATCGACGGGCCTATTAAGGAAGGCTCGATCGGCGTCCCGGCACCGCAAACCATCATTTCCATCCGCTCTCTCGAAGACCCGGCCCAAGAGATGCCGCAGGGCGAAAAAGGCGAAATCTGCATCCGCGGCCCGCAAGTCATGAAGGGTTATTGGAAGCAACCGGATGAGACGGCCAATGTCTTCATCGGCGACTATCTGCGCACCGGCGATGTCGGCTATATGGATGAAGATGGGTTTACGTTCATTGTCGATCGGCTGAAGGACATCATCATCTGCTCCGGCTACAACGTCTATCCGCGGCGCATCGAAGAGGCGATTTACGAATTCCCAGCCGTCGAAGAGGTGACTGTTGTCGGCATTGCCGATGAATATCGGGGTGAAGCCCCGAAAGCATTCGTCAAACTCAAACCCGGCGAGTCAGCGACGGTCGAAGAACTACTTGCATTTCTCAAACCGAAAATCTCGGTCATTGAAATGCCCTCGCAGATCGAATTCCGCGATGAGCTGCCGAAAACAATGATTGGCAAACTCTCCAAGAAGGAGCTGAGGCAAGAATCCGAAGCGAATAGCCAATCATAAAGGCGAGCAGCTCACGAAAGACCATTTGAGACACGCCCGTGGAGAAGACCAAGAACGTAACATCAGAGCGGACAGAACCGGATGGCGGCGAGTCCGAACACCATCTGTACAGTATTGGCGACTTGGCGGCCGGATTTGGCGTCAGCACAAGAGCAATACGCTTTTACGAAACAAAGGGGCTGCTTGCGCCGCGCCGCGTCGGCGGCAACCGGGTCTATGACCAACGCGACCGTGCCCGGCTGAATATTATTTTGCGGGGAAAGCGGCTTGGCTTCTCGCTGGATGAAGTTTCGCAATATCTGGTTCTCTATGACGCGGACCCAGATCAGGCCACGCAGATCCGCCATCTTCTCGAAAAGGTCGAGCAAACCATTGCCGGCCTCGAGCAAAAACAAAGCGATATCCGCCGAACGCTCGCCGAGCTCCAAGAAATCCGAAATCAATGTGTCGAGGACTTAAGCAGTCGCGACACGCCTCGCCGTCCAGCGAATTGAGCGCGACTCGATCCGATCGTTAGCGCGCGGCAAAAGGATCGGCGGAGAAGGATGTTTCCGCCGCTGCGTCAATCGCCACCGCGCGCCGCGCCGATGGGCCGATCATCACCGCGCGCCGCGCCGGTGCATCAATCTCCACCGCGCGCCGCCAAAAACGCGACCGGCAGGGCCAGCCCGTACTCGCGCAACCGCGCACTTCGAGCCTTTGCGCCGACCTTAGATAAACGTTGACCCTGTAGGTCTTGCCTGTCTCGGGATTATAAACCTTGCCGCCCCAGCTTCCGTCGCCGGCGCGCCTGAGAGGATGCAAGACCGGGAGCCCGATGATCGTCCTATTACGCATTCTCGGGTTCTGGTTCCGGCGGTCGCGCAATGGCCGTCCGCGCGAATCGTAGGGTCGTCTCAACCACACGATCCGGCTGCACAATGCGGATTGGCAGGGCGCAATCTCGACCATCGATTTGCCACCGGAGGTAATCCATATGCCGGAAGCGTCTGCCGCCGCGGAACGACTAATGGAACCCGTTGTAAGCGATGCCTCTACCGCAATGGCGCTGCCGGTAACTCCGCCGCCGAGACTAATTATGAGACCGAGTATAAGAGTCAGAATCCAGACCCTCATGAGTTTCTCTCCCGTTGCGCTTGTAATATCGCTTTTGAGTCCTGCGCCCCCATTTGCCATTTCGTCTTGCGTTCTACTGCGCATCCGGCTTTTCCGCCAGATCCGTAACAGTCTGAGACATAAAGCGAATCATGGGCACAAATATGTTTCATAGGTCTAACGGACAATTGAAAAGCTGGATGACTTCGACGATGGCTGACTCAAATTCATTTCACTTGCAGCTTTCCATAACAGAGCCTTTAATTTGGTTAACAAGGTTTCAAAAAGTGTAATTTCTCACCGGGCGGTCCTGAAAGTTCGCCAATGCCGTCAAGGAAAATCACCATTCACGAGAGGATTAGGATATGTCCCGTTGCGTAATTTTTAGTCTCACTGTTGCAATTTTAATTCTCTCCACCGCTCCGTTCGCTCCGCTTTCCGCCGATATGGCGGACAAGGTGGTCGGTGTGTGGCTCAGACCGCAGAACGGCTCTCATATTAAGTTCTATAAATGCGGTGGCTCGCTCTGCGGCAAAGTCGCGAAAGTCACGGATCCCTCACGAAAAGACGTCAATAATCCCGATCCGAAACTTAGAACACGCCCGGTTGTCGGCGTGCTCATCATGAACGGCGCCAAGAAAACAAATGCCAATTCTTGGGAGGGGAAGCTTTACAGCACCGATAGCGGCAAAACCTTCAACGGCACGGTGACCATTCTCGACGAATCATCGCTACAGCTGCGAGGCTGCGTTTTCGCACGCATCCTTTGCCGCAATGAAAATTGGAGCCGGGTAAAGTAGTGAGCCAACGCTGCGCGACGCCTAAGTGAACAAATTGACACGCGCTCCGAAACGGCGGCACGGCGAACCGGCGGCCCGCCTATTCGTCGTCGCTATCAGACCTTTTTGGAGCGCTCTCCGGCCTTGGCGCCTCATTGTCGTTGGAGTGTTCCGTATCGTTGGAACTCTCCGTATCGTCTGAGAGATCCGTATCGTCCGGCTCTGAGGATTCAGCGCTTATTGTCTCAACCGGCACGATCCGCGCATCCGATTGCCCATTCGTGTCGCTGGTGGCGCGGCCGTTTGCGGCATCAACGCCTTCAACAATCGCCGCGACGCCCATGCCGCCGGCCGTACACACGGATATCAATCCGCGTCCGCCGCCATTCAGACTGATTTGCTTGGCCAAAGTGCCAAGGATGCGCGCGCCGGTTGCCGCGAACGGATGGCCGCAAGCAATGCTTGAGCCGCGCACATTCATTTTCGACCTGTCGATGCTGCCGAGCGGCGTATCGCGGCCAAGAACTTGCTTGCAATAGCTCGCGGACTCCCATGCGCGCAAGGTCGATAAGACTTGCGCGGCGAAGGCCTCATGAATTTCGTAATAGTCAAAATCCTGCAATGTGATATCGGCCTTTTCGAGCAATTTCGCGACGGCGATCGTCGGGGCCATGAGAAGCCCTTCGCCAGCGACGAAATCCAACGCGACCGATCGCGCATGACTAAGATAGGCAAGAACCGGCAGGTCGCGCTCCTTTGCCCAGTCTTCCGAAGCCAGCAGCACGGCGGCCGCGCCGTCCGTCAGGGGCGTTGCGTTCGCGGCGGTCAATGTCCCTTGGGCTGATTTCTCAAACACCGTCTTCAGTGTCGAGATTTTATCAAGGTCCATATCTTCGCGAATATTGTTATCGCGGAACACACCGGCACACGGCACCAGCAGATCATCCATGAAGCCGTCATCATAGGCTTGCGCCGCCCGCCTATGGCTCTCAAAGGCAAGCAAATCCTGCTCTTCGCGCGGAATTTTCCACTCCTGGGCCATCAATTCGCAATGCTGTCCCATGGAGAGCCCGGTTCGCGGCTCGTTGACACTTGGCGGATTGGGGGCCAGCTCGCCAAAACTAAATCCCTTGAAAACCTTGAACCTGTCCGGCAACGATCTGGCCCTGGTGACTTTGGCAAGCCGCTGCGCGAATTTCCGCTTAAAGACGATCGGCGAGTCACTGATACTATCGGCGCCGACCGCGATACCGCTGTCGATCTGTCCGGTGGCGATCTTCGCGCCAACGGTCATGGCCGCCTGCAGGCTCGTACCGCAAGCCTGCATCATTGTGATGCCGGGTGTTGAGGGGCTGAGTTCGGTTCCGATCACAGCTTCGCGCGTCAGGTTCCAATCCTTGGAATGGGTCACCACGGCGCCGCCGAAGACCTCATCAATATATTCGCCCTCAAGCTCAAAACGCGCGACGAGCCCATTCAGCACCGTCGTCATCATGTCAAGATTGGTAAGTTCGGAATAGGACGTATACGCCCGGCAAAATGGGGTCCGCACGCCCCCAATAATCGCGACGCGCCGCATCGATTGTTCGGCCATCTCTTCTTCCTCCGAATTCGGGATCTATGCAGCCGCCGCCGCAGCATCCTTGCTCGTCTCCAAGGACGAGCGGTAGTGAAGCGGACCGCCTCTGAACGGAGCAAAGCCCGTTCCAAATATCACTCCAGCATCGACAAAGTCGGCATTCTCTACGACTTTGTCGT
>BFAS01000092.1 GCA_008974985.1 bacterium MnTg02 | reverse complement strand
GTGGCTGCGGCCTATGCAGATTGTGTCTTTGTGCTCAAGGGCGAGTCGTTTTAGTGCGTCGAGCAGCGCATCCAAATCCGCGAGCAATAGATCGGCGGCACGGACGAGCTGAACATTGAAACAGGTGTCGAGCACATCCGAGGACGTTAGACCCTGATGAATAAAGCGCGATTCGGGTCCAACGATTTCCGCGAGATGCGTCAAGAACGCGATGACGTCGTGCTTCACCTCGCGTTCGATGTCGTCGATGCGCGCGACGTCGAAGATCGCGTCGCCCGCCTTGGCCCAGATTGTCTTCGCAGCTTCCGGCGGGATCTCTCCAAGGTCCGCCATGGCGTCGGCGGCATGGGCCTCGATCTCGAACCAAATGCGGAATTTCGTCTGCGGCGACCAAATCTCGACCATGGGCGCGCGGGAATAGCGGGGAATCATAAGCGATCTCGCACTTTTATCGGAGTATCATTTCGCGTCGAACGCGGAGGATATTGACCGGTGGACGGACACTGACATTTCATATCCTCAATGTTTGCCCGTCGCAATGGCTTAGGGTCTGGACCCTGAGGCGTTATCGCACCTTGCGCCGCGGTCCGGCAAGGGCAAGGGTGAGCCCGCCCGCGGCGAAAAGCGCTAAAAGGCTTGGGCTAAGGGCCGACAACATAAAGAGGGCGAAGGAATAAAAGCCTGAAACGGATTCCCAATAATAGCCCTTGAAAAGGAGGCCCTTGCCGGCCTCAAACTCTGGTGCATAAGATACGTAATTGTGGACAATGACCAGCACGCCGCCGACAGCGCCAAAGACGATGATCAGCATGGCCAATCCATAGGCCGCTCGGATGATAACATTCCGGGCCGCTGCGTATGTCTGTAGGCGCCAGCAAATGAGAAAGGTCAGCGCGGCCGTGATCGTGCAAATCGTAATCGTGTTGTTTTCCTGTGCGGAGAGCGCGTGGCCGCGCGCCAGATAATCGCCTTTCAATATGGCCATCACGGCAATCGCGAAAACGGCGGCGAACAATCCTCCAAGACCCCAGCTAATGGCCGGGTGGAGCATATGTGTGCCGCCGTCCTTATCGCTTTGGTCCGGTGAAAGTCCAAATCGCATTAGAATTCCCGGTAGGGCACCGCGATATAGCGGACATCCGGTCCCTCAAATCCGTGCTGGAAGACGCTGATCAAGACGATATAGACCGTGTAATTTCGGCGCCGATATCTGATGACGTCCCGGATCGCGTAGCGCAACGGGCACCCGCGGCTTTTTGGAATACGATCGTCTTTGTGGACAGTTGCCGCGCGTTGCCCTTTCTGACCGATCGTCAACTGGAAGCCAAGAATCGGGTCCTGAGTGAAGGTGCGGCACAATGGACTTTCAAGAGAAAAGGTTCGCAACTTGACGAGGATCGGGGCAACGATATTCGCGACGTTTGACTCCGGATTGACCTCGACACGTTTCGGGTTGGCGCTGAGTTCGGTAACCGGGTTGCTGGCCAATATCCGTCCTTGAACGTTGATCCCATGTTCCGACAAGAGCGCGGCGGCTTTTGTCCGGCTTTGAGTGCGGGCCTCTTCGAGGCTGCCCTTCTCGTCCTTGATAAGCACTTCGAAAGGGGACCCGCCGACCCAAGCATTGCGCTCAGTGTCAATGACGAAAATCTCGGAATAGGGAAACCCCGAACCGTCCTGATAGCCATATTGCTCGAAGGCAAAATATCCGCCATCGGCCGAAAAACCGATAATCTCACGGTCCGCGACGTCGCCAGCAAATGAGGACGCAGGGAGCATGATGCCGACGGTGCTGAGCGCCAGTAACGCGACCTGAAGCATGCGTTTAATGCAAAACATGGACTGTCTCCGGAAACGAAATCTTGCACAGTTTGCCACAGAAAACCGGCGTTGGGCACTATCTTGCAAAGCTCGATTAATTTCCGCGCCCGGCGCCAAATTTTTCCCGATAGGTTGGCAATTGTTCGCTGGGGCCGGCCATGGGGGAGGCTTCATAGACCGCCCGGGCGACAGCGCGCGCCAAAGTGTTCGCGGCTAGGGTGCCCAGATTGGCAAGGTCGTAAATTGGATCTTGGAGTGCGCGCTTGCCCGTCGAGAGGGTGAAAACAATATCGCCATCCAATGGGGTATGGACGGGATAGATGGCGCGCGCCATGCCGGTATGCGCCATAATCGCTAAACGCTGGGCTTGCGATTTTGACAGGATGGCATCGGTGGCGACGATCGCCAGCGTCGTATTCTCTTGGGCTCCGCCTTTGAGCCGTGGCAGAAGCGCGTCAGCCGCAATCCTATCCGGCAACCCGTGACCGCCAAATTCGCCACCAATTTCAAATGGAGCCGCCCAGAAATTTGCCCCGTCGCCAATTGTGACATTTCCGGCCGGGTTGACCGCAGCGAGTGCGCCAATGGATGTGCCTTGGTCGGTGATAAGCGAAGCGCTGCCAAGGCCGCCCTTCAGGCTTTGCGTTGTCGCCCCATAGCCGGCGCCCACGGTTCCGAGAGTGAAGCTTGTGCTCGCCGTTTCGCACGCCTTGCGCGCCAAATCCTGATAGGGCGGGCGGGACCCCCAATCTTTATCGCCGCCATTGAGCAGATCGAACAAGATCGCTTGCGGGACGATCGGCACGATGGCCGTGCGGACTACAAACCCGATGCCTCTTTCGCGAAGATGGGACTGCACGCCCGTAGCCGCATCAAGACCGAACGCGGAGCCACCCGACAGGACCAGCCCATGGATCTCGTTAGCAATACCGGCGGGAGCGAGTGCGTCCGTCTCACGGGTGCCGGGGGCGCCGCCGCGCATATCAACCGCGGCAATTGCCGGATTGTCGGGGAGAAGAACCGTGACACCCGAGCGCAGCGCCGCGTCATGTGCGTTGCCCACCTTGAGGCCCGGGACGTCGGTAATGAGATTTTTCTCTCCGGGATGCCAACTCATGGAACTTATCGGCCGATCATTGTAGGTCTCGAATCTGGTTCATAATATTCGCTACAAGATAAGAAAAGACCCGCGCAGGCAAGCCTGTGCGGGTCTTATACGTGAGGTCAGATCGGATCTAGTTGATCTGGTTGTAGGTGCCGTTCTTCCATTCGTAGAAGGCGTAGGGCGGCAGGTTCGGGTCGCCCTTCTTATTGAAACGGAATTTACCGATTGCTGTTGAGAATTCGAGCGAATTCAGGGCTTTGATAACTTTTCCGGGATCAAAGGAGCCCGCTTTCTCGACCGCTTGTTTCCATGTCTGAATGGCTGCGTAGGTGTAGAGCACATAACCTTCAGGATTGACGCCTGCGGCTTTGAACTGTTTCACCAGTTCGGCGGCGGCTGGATTTTTCCTGGGATCCGGAGAGAAGGTCATGAGGGTGCCCTCTCCGGCCTTACCTGTAATCGACCAATATTCCTGTGTGACAAGCGCGTCGCCGGAAATGAGCTGAGTTTTCATGCCCTGGTCGCGCATTTGCCGCACAATAAGACCGGCCTCGGTGTGATAGCCACCGAGGTAGAGAACATCGATCTTCTCTTTTTTCAGCTTGGTGACAAGAGCGGTATAGTCCTTCTCGCCCGCCGTAATGGCTTCGTAGAGGGCTTCCTTTTTGCCGGCGGCATTCATCGCCTTTTTCGTTTCGTCGGCCAGACCTTTTCCGTAGGCGGTCTTGTCATGAATGATTGCGACGTTCTTGCTGCCGTAATTTTTTGCGAGATATGCGCCGGCGACGCTGCCCTGCTGATCGTCCCGTCCGCAGACGCGGAAGACGTTCGGGCCGCCTTCGTCAGTAAATTTCGGGTTGGTCGAGGCAGGCGAAATCTGTATGATTCCTTCTTCCTCATAGACCTTTGAAGCTGGGATGGACGAGCCTGAGCAGAAATGTCCGGCGACGAATGCAACTTTTTCACCTGCAAGCTTATTGGCGACGGCGACAGCCTGTTTTGGATCGCAAGCATCGTCACCAATCGTCATTTTGAGCTTCTTACCGAGAACGCCGCCCGCTCCGTTAATATCGGCAAGCGCCTTGTCGGCCCCAGCCTTAAATTGCGCACCGAACGATGCATATTGTCCTGTCATCGGTCCGACGACGGCAATGTGGACTTCGTTTTGTGCTCGTGCTTGCGCGCCAAACGCCACTCCTGCAGTAAGAGCGATTGCAAATACTGAGAACTTCCTCATGGACTTCCGTCTCCTTGCCTGTTGCTAAGTTATAAATGAACGTGTTCCGGTTATGGATCGCCGAATAGCTAAGAGGGGACCTAATCAAAATTTTATGGCAGGTCTGAGTCAAAATGACATTTTTGTGGCGGGCATTCCATTGGTCATATGACTTTACCGGTTCGTCCAGCTTAACGGACTCGTTCGCCGATATAGCCACCGATATTGCGTTACCATCTGATGCGTCCGCGTAATCCGGTAGCTGAGACTTGCAATGGCAACCAGAACTGCTGCGTCGACAATGTAATAGTGTAGTGAAAGTAACGTACCTTCAAAAAGAGCCCAATGAAAAAACCGGTCGGCCAAACCGAGCAGTGTCATGTAGATGAGCACATTCCAATAGGGACGCCAGCCAAGGGCGAGCGCACGTCCGGACATCCAAGCCGCGCCGCCGGCAATCAATATTGTCAGTATAAAAAATACGGTCAGCGATTCTTCAACCAGTAACGACAATTTAAGCGTCTCCTAAAGCGGCTCTCTTCCAATCATACCATCGGTCATCGGGAATGACCGATGGGCGTTCAGGCGCCACGCAGGCTTACGCACTATAGGGTGCGGCGCGCAGTCGCGCTTGCCAAAGGAAATATGGGTCAATCATAATTTCCTTTGGTATCACCCGTGCGGCCAATCCACTACACCGCGCCCTCCAGATAGGCGGCCCGCACTTCTTCCTTGTGCAAGAGCTCGCTACCCGTTCCGGTCATGGTGATTCGACCGTTGACCATGACATAGCCGCGATCAGCCAGCTTCAGCGCATGGTAGGCGTTTTGCTCAACGAGAAAGACCGTCAATCCCCGGCTGGCGTTGAGGTCCTTGATAACGCTAAAAATCTGCTTCACGATCTTTGGAGCCAGGCCGAGTGAAGGTTCATCGAGGAGGAGCAGTTTAGGACGCCCCATAAGGGCGCGGGCTATGGCCAGCATTTGCTGCTCGCCTCCCGACAAGGTTCCCCCTCTTTGTTCGGACCGCTCGGCTAACACTGGAAATAGGCCGTAAACCAATTCCAGATCCTCCCCAAACGTCTCCTCTTCGTTGAGGATCGCGCCCATCTGAAGATTTTCCAAAACGGTCATGCGCGGAAAGATACGCCGGCCTTCCGGGGATTGTGCGATCGAGCGGTGCATGATGTCATGGGTTGGCAATTGAGTAATGTCTTCGCCGTCGAAAATGATTTGACCTTCGCGGGCACGCGGTGTGCCGCAGATCGTCATCATAAGCGTCGTTTTGCCGGCGCCATTCGCTCCAATCAGCGTAACGATCTCGCCTTGCTGGACATCGAGATCGACCCCGCGCAGCGCAATGATATTGCCATAGTAGGTCTCTACCCCGCGCACTTGCAGAAGCATCTCGCTCATGAGGCCACCTCGGCTTCAACCTGGTCGACCTCGTCATCCTCGACGCCGAGATAGGCGGCAATCACGGCGGGATCATTGCGCACATGCTCCGGGGTTCCATCGGAGATCTTCTCGCCATAGTCGAGCACGATGATGTGATCGGAAATGCCCATGACCACACCCATATCGTGCTCAATCAATAGAATTGCGATTTTTTGTTCTTCGCGGATCTCGAGCAAGAGTTCATTTAGCTCTTGAGTTTCCCGCGGGTTCAATCCGGCCGCCGGCTCATCAAGGCACAACAGACACGGTTTTGAGCACATCGCTCTTGCGATTTCGAGGCGGCGCTGGGCGCCATATGGCAGATCGGCTGACGTATCGTCGGCCCGCGATTCCAGGCCAACTTTATCGAGCCAGAAGCGCGAAAGCTCGATCGCTTCCTCCTCGGCTAACCGGTAGGAGTTTAGACCCAAAATGCCGCCGACGGTGAAAAGGGATGCCTTCATGAGCTTGTGATGCTGGGCGACGAGCAAATTCTCCAGAACGCTCATGCCGCCAAAAAGACGGATATTTTGAAAGGTCCGCGCGACGTTGGTTTCCGAGGCAATGCGGTGGTCGTCCAAACGCTCCAAATAATACTTCTCACCATCTTCATGCGTGAGCGTAATCATGCCCTCGGTTGGCTTATAGAATCCGGTAATACAATTGAAGACGGTCGTCTTGCCCGCGCCGTTCGGGCCGATCATCGCGGTAATGTCGTTGCGGCCTGCAGAGAATGAAAGATCATTGATCGCCACAAGACCGCCGAACCGCATAGTGAGATGCTCGACTTTAAGAAGAGGCTCTTGATCCCATGGGGTCATCCGTGCCCCTCCTTCACAAGATCGGCCGATCTTGCTTTGTGTTCCCTTAGGACAACAGTGGGTGCGCGCGAAGAAACGAGACCACGGGGCCGCCAAACCATGATGCCGACCATGGCAAGACCAAATAACAGCATGCGGTAAAGCGCGGGATCGAAATTGTCACCGAACAGTTGCTTCAAAGCATCCAGATCCCGCAACAGTTCTAATCCGCCGATCATCACAATGGCAGCAATAGCGACGCCGATTTGACTGCCCATACCGCCGAGCACGACAATCGCGAGAATGATCGCCGACTCGATAAAGGTGAACGATTCCGGACTGATAAATCCCTGCCGGGTCGCGAAGAAAGATCCCGCGAAGCCGCCGAACATGGCGCCGATGGAAAAAGCGGTTAGCTTGGTATTGGTTATGTTGATGCCAAGGGACCGGCAGGCAATCTCATCCTCCCGCATCGCCTCCCACGCCCTGCCAATAGGGAGCCTTCTCAGCCGGATGGTCAGTGCGCTGGTGATCAGTGCCAGCACCAGGATGACGTAATAGAGGAAAACGATCCGGTGCATCGAGGAATATTCGATATTGAAATAATTGGCGAACGTGCCGTCGCCGAAGCGTTTGAATTCAAGACCGAAGAAGGAGGGACGCGGAATTCTCGTAATGCCGTCCGGCCCGTTGGTCAGCGTATACCAGTTGAGAAGGACGATGCGGATGATTTCGCCGAAGGCGAGGGTCACAATGGCCAAATAGTCCCCGCGCAGACGCAGCACCGGAAAGCCGAGAATGATGCCCCAAAGGGCGGCGAACATGCCGGCAAGTGGCAGACAGACCCAAAAGGACCAGTCGAATGTCGTGGCGATGAGCGCATAGGAGTAAGCGCCGACGGCATAGAAGGCCACATAGCCGAGATCCAGAAGGCCGGCCAGGCCAACGACGATATTAAGCCCCCAGCCGAGCATCACATAGGTCAGGACGAGGATCGCCAAATCCATAATGTAGCGGTTGGAGGCCGGCAAAAACGGCAGGACAACTGCAAACACGATGAGGACAGGAGCCATCCATTTTCCGAGTTCGGCAAAGCGAGCCGGCAAAGCGCTGCTCGCAATTTTGAACAGTCCGAGGCCGCCGCGCCGGGGGAACCAAAACAGGTTGAGGGCGAGGCGTCCGGCGAAAACGATGAGAACTGTTGTGCCCGCCAGCGTCCAACGCTTCTCCAAGATCAAGTTGCCTTGGAAATCCACCGTCCTAAAGAAGAGCATCGCTATGGAGAGAGCCAGAGCGATCAGCGCTGCCAGCCCCGCATCTTTAAGTGCGGCAGGGAAATCAAGGCCGGATTTGGCGGACGCGGCGGACAAAGTTTAGACCTTTTCGATTTCCGGACGTCCGAGCAGGCCTGAGGGCAGGAAGATCAGGACAAGCACCAAGACGGAGAACGCGGCCACGTCTTTATATTCGATCGAGAAGTAAGCGGACCAGAAGGTCTCGATGAGGCCGATAATCATGCCCCCGAGCATGGCGCCGGGCAGAGAGCCGATGCCGCCGAGTACGGCCGCCGTGAAGGCCTTAATGCCGGCGACAAAACCAATATAGAAATCGATCACGCCGTAATAGAGCAAAAACATCAGACCGGCGACGGCGGCCAGCGCCGCCCCCATGACGAAAGTCAGGGAAATGGTGCGGTCGACATTGACGCCGACCAGAGAAGCCATGACGCGATCCTGCTCGCAGGCGCGTTGCGAACGGCCAAGCGCCGTTCGCGAAATAATGAGCGAGAAGATGATCATCAACGCAACGGTCACCACCACAATCATAATTTGAATGTTGCTCAGATTAACGATGAAACCATCCTTCTCCATGATTTCATATCCTCCGGTGATGACCGGTTGCAGCGGTTTCACCCGTGCACCTTGGGAGATCTGTACGAAGTTTTGCAGAGCAATCGACATGCCGATGGCGGTAATCAGCGGCGCAAGCCTGAAGGATTCCCGCAACGGACGGTAAGCGAGCCGCTCCACTGTCCAGCCCCATGCGGCGGTTAAGACCATTGAGATGATGAGGACCAGCATTAGCGCCAACGGAATGAAGGTTACGCCAATACTGACCAAGCCGATAAAGGTGATGAGGGCGATAAAGGTTCCGACCATGAAAATATCGCCATGGGCGAAATTGATCATACCTATGATGCCGTAGACCATCGTGTAGCCAATGGCGATCAGTCCATAGATGGATCCGAGTGTGACGCCGTTGATAAGCTGTTGCAGAAAATATTCCATGTTTAGGCGTCCAGTCCCCCCGGTAAGTTCGCAACCTGATGTGTTTATATCTTAAAAGCGGTGTCGTTCCCTCATTCTTAGCAAACTCCACTTGCGGCGCAATGGCGAGGTGCGAAATGCGATGCGCTTGAAGCTATGCCAAACCGCGGGTCTCGCAAGGCTTTGGCGTTTGTCGGGGGGGTGAAAGACTCAAAGAATATTATGGGTTCCGTCGCAATAAGGTTCGTCATTCGTCTGCTTGCAACCGCAAAGATGAACCGTCTCTGTCTTCTTGGCAATGAACAGCAGCGGTTGAATATTTGTCTCTTGATGGGAGCCATCGCAGAAGGGCTGGTTTTTACTCCGTCCGCAGCGGCACCAGGAGTAGCGTTTTCCTTCCTCAACGTCGACCATGTAGGGGCTAAGCTGCGCAGGGATTGGTTCGTCGGCCATGAAGGTGCTTCCCTCTGTTTTTAGCTGTGAGTGATGACGGCCTCAGGAGTTGGCGCTGTCGGGCGTACCCCACGCTAACCAGCCAATAGGCTAAGGACAAGTTTTTAGAAGACTTCGTTAGGCGTGCACAACGGATGGTTGGGTCACGGTTGAGCAGGGCCACTCATTCAACATTCAGTTTCCGCTTGAGAGACCAGGTTTTACCGCTGTTCTCAATCCACTGGACTTCCAAAGTTCCGGGTCCCGGAACCTTCAACGTAAAATAGAGGTAGGGATTGGCGGAAATTGCCGACAGGAAGCGCGTGCGGAAGAAGATTTTGCCTTCGAATGTGGCGACGAAGGCTTCAATAAATTTCGCTGCGGCTTTCGGGCTCTTGGCGTCCGGACTCTTGGCGTCCGGGCGCTCAGCTTCCATCAGCATAGGGTGGGAAATCGCGGCTTGGATGGGGATGATATCGCCGGATTTGATCTTATTCGGAATGTGAAGTCTTGGTTCAACGATCATGAGGCGCCTCGCAACAAGGCAGGACGAGATGGACCCGCTGGCGATGGATGAAACTCTCACCGGTGTTCAATATCGCAACGGCGATGATGTCCTGATCGCGGTCCAGCCTGAGCCTGCTGGCGACATCGGCAGTGCCCGATGCCGGCGTAAACGAGAAGCTCGCGATCTCTGGTTCCGGGTTTTCAGTTGCAAAAATATGGACGGCTTTGATGTGTTTGCCAGGCACCATCGGGTGATCGACCGTAACTTTTATTGGCACACTCTCTCCCGTGACAGGTGTGCTCGGTAACGTCAGCGTAATTTTGCCGGGCGCTGGTTTGCCATCGCCGGTGATCTTTTCCAATGCCTTTTCCCAGGCGGATCCGCGCGGATTTGCCGCCGTCTGAGTGCTCCGCAAAACACCGATAAGCGCGGCCGTGGCGCCGATCCCTAGTGCAAACTCCCGGCGTGAAAGGGTCGTGATCCGCATTTCGATCTCCGTCAAATTCCGAATTCCCGGCTCTTTGTTGAGCGCGTTGCCCGCCCGGCGACAAACAGAGGCAGTTCACCGGCCGATGGTGACCCTCCCTTTGCGGTCACGTGATCTCTCTTATAGTCTAAGATAGTGTCTCGGATGAATTTTGGAATGGCGTTGATTAGCGGCAAATTGGCGCCAAATTTCTGTTCATTGGCCATCGAACGGAATCCAATTCCGCGTTATAGTTAACGCCAAAGGCGGCCGACCAACGGCATGACGGGTCGGCAGAGCGAACCTGTTACCGGTACATTGGCATTGACGTTAACGTCAGGTATATCTATT
>BFAS01000091.1 GCA_008974985.1 bacterium MnTg02 | reverse complement strand
GCAATCGTGTCATAGACCGCCTCGATCTCTTGCCCCTTGCGCTCGGCCGCGCCGTGGCCGCCATACTTTGTTTCGAGCGCGAAATAATCCTGCACTTCATCGATCACGCATTTGGGCATCAAGGCGGCGCCGGCATTATTGAAATGCAAACAATGGGCAACGCCGGGCGTCGCTCTGCGAACCGCTTCAACATCAATCATTGGAAAATTCCGGATTTACGCTGCTGCTGTTTTGCCAATCTTCGAATCATAATTCAAGATCGGCGCCAGCCATTTCTCCGCCTCTTCGAGCGTCCAGTTCTTGCGCTTGGCGTAATCGGCGACTTGATCCCGTTCGATTTTACCAACACCGAAATAGTGGCTTTCGGGATGTGAGAAATAGAGACCGGAAACCGCCGCGCCAGGCATCATCGCGAAGCTTTCCGTCAGGACGATGCCGGCCTTTTCCTCGGCCTTCAACAGATCGAACAGGGTTCGCTTTTCGGTGTGCTCGGGCTGGGAGGGATAGCCGGGTGCCGGACGTATGCCCTGATAGGTCTCGGTAATCAGCTCTTCATTTGTCAAGTTTTCATCCCGGGCGTAGCCCCAAAATTCCTTACGCACGCGTTCATGCATATGCTCGGCAAAGGCTTCCGCAAGGCGGTCCGCGAGTGCTTTCACGAGGATCTTGTTATAGTCGTCATTGGCGCGGTCGAACCGCTTGGCGATCTTTTGTTCGCCGATCCCCGCCGTGACGGCAAACCCGCCAATATAGTCGGCGAGGCCTGTCTCTTTCGGCGCGATGAAATCCGCAAGCGCCGTATTGGCCCGCCGGCCTGTGCGGACGATCTGCTGGCGCAAGGTGTGAAACACCGCCGATTTCTCCATGCGTGTGTCATCGCTATAGAGCTCGACATCATCCTCGCCGGCACTGTTCGCCGGCCACAAACCGATCACCGCATTGGCCGTCAGCCAGCGTTCGGCGATGATAAGATCCAACATTTCTTGCGCGTCGTTGAAAAGATCGCGGGCCGCCTCCCCCATCCTATCATCGTCGAGAATGCGCGGATATTTGCCCTTTAATTCCCAAGTCGCGAAGAAAGGCGTCCAGTCGATATAAGACCGCAATGTCGCCAGGTCGTAATTAGTGAAGAGTTTCGTCCCCAGAAATTGGGGCTCAGGCGGCGTATAAGCCTGCCAATCAATTTTGACTTTGTTGGCGCGTGCATCATCGAGCGGCACGCGCCCTTTATTGCGTTGCGCGCGGGCGTAGGCGTCCGCCATGCTCTTATATTCGTCACGAACACTGGCTATATAAGTGTCCCGTTGATCGTCTGAGAGCAATCTCGAAGCAACGCCGACAGCCCGGCTGGCATCGGTCACGTAGATCGTCTGACCCCGGTCATAATTGGGATTGATCTTAACGGCCGTATGCACCCGGCTGGTTGTTGCCCCGCCGATAAGGAGCGGCACATTAAAGCCCTCGCGCTCCATCTCCGACGCCACGAAACACATTTCATCGAGGCTCGGCGTAATGAGGCCGGAAAGCCCGATAATGTCGGCCTTGAGTTCTTTGGCGGTGGCGAGAATTGTCTGGCACGGCACCATGACGCCGAGATCAATCACCTCGTAATTATTGCATTGCAGGACGACACCGACGATGTTCTTGCCAATATCGTGGACATCCCCTTTCACGGTGGCGAGGACGATCGTGCCGGCCGATTTCGCGCCTTCGAGGCCCTGCTCACGCTTTTCTTTCTCCATAAAAGGCAACAGATGGGCCACCGCCTTCTTCATCACGCGCGCCGACTTCACGACTTGCGGCAGGAACATTTTTCCCTCGCCGAAAAGATCACCCACCACATTCATGCCATCCATGAGCGGGCCTTCTATGACATGGAGCGGCCGGCCGAAGCTTAGGCGAGCTTCCTCCGTGTCTTCTTCGATATAATCGGCAATACCGTTGACGAGTGCATGAGTGATCCGCTCCGCCACCGGCGTCTCGCGCCAGGAAAGATCCTGTTCCCGTTTCTTGCCGCTTTTGCCGCGAACACGCTCGGCGGCCTCCAGCAACCGGTCCGTGCCATCGGCCCGGCGGTTCAAGATGACGTCTTCGACGCGCTCGCGCAGATCTTCGGGGATGTCGTCATAGATGGTGAGTTGCCCGGCATTCACGATGCCCATATCCATGCCGGCTTGAATGACATGATAGAGAAACACCGAGTGCATCGCCTCGCGCATGTAATTATTTCCGCGGAAGGAGAATGACAGGTTGGAAACGCCGCCGGAAACATGTGCGTGCGGCAAATTTTCTTTAATGCGCCTCGTCGCCTCAATGAAATCGACGGCGTAATTATTATGTTCCTCAATGCCGGTCGCGACCGCGAAGATATTCGGATCGAAGATGATATCCTCCGGCGGGAATCCGATGGTTTCCGTTAAGATCTTATAGGCCCGCTCGCAGATCTCGAACTTACGGTCCGCATTGTCCGCTTGCCCTTCTTCATCGAACGCCATAACCACAACCGCCGCGCCGTAGCGCCTGACCTTCCGGGCATGTTCCAGAAACGGCTTCTCGCCCTCCTTGAGCGATATTGAATTGACGATGGCCTTGCCTTGCACGCATTTCAGCCCAGCCTCGATCACCGACCATTTGGACGAGTCAATCATCACCGGCACACGCGCGATGTCCGGTTCCGCCGCAATCAGATTGAGAAACGTCACCATGGCCGCTTCGCTGTCGAGCATGCCTTCATCCATGTTCACATCGATGATTTGCGCACCATTTTCGACCTGGCTGCGCGCCACAACAAGCGCCGCCTCGTAATCATCCGCCTCAATCAGTTTGCGGAATTTGGCCGAGCCGGTGACGTTCGTCCGCTCGCCAATCATGACGAAATTTTGCGCTGCGTTCGTCACTTGGCCTGCTCCTCGGCTCGGCGCCCCTTTTCCCCTCTCCCCTCGGGGAGAGGGTGGCGCGCAGCGTCGGGTGAGGGGGCAGACTGTTCAGGTAAACTGTCCCGGATCGCCCCCAAGACGCCTTCAATATTCCCGAGAACCTCATTGTTCCAAAATCGAAGCACGTGGAAGCCTTCCTTTTCCAGAAACCGCGTGCGCGCTTCATCGTGCTTAGCTTTCACCCCCGCATAGATC
>BFAS01000090.1 GCA_008974985.1 bacterium MnTg02 | reverse complement strand
CGGTTGTGAGAGGTCCGCTCGGATGGAGCGTTTGGGGGGGTGGGGGTGGGGGGTAGCGGACAGCGGAGAGTGGCACTATGTGCCGGGCTCATTGCGTACGCCGCCCTCATTGGGGCCGCGCGGATCCCCAGTAATTGAACCCTGCGAAGCGGGGCACGCGCGGCAGATACATTGTATCCAGCTTGTCAATGCGAAACCCTGCCGCCTCGATCAACGCCGGGATGTCTCTGTCAAGGTTGCAGCCTCCGCCGATCCGTTTCCAGAGCGGATTGAGGCGGCCTTGCCAGCGCCGCACGGCCTCGTCCGGGGCTCTACCGTGCTCGCAGAAGATCAGCCGTCCGCTCTGCTTCAACACCCGGCGCATATTTTCGAGCGCGGCGATGACATCGGGGATTGTGCACAGCGTGTACGTCACAAGCACAGTGTCAACGCTTTGGGACTCCAAGGGGATGCTTTCGCCCTGCAGAGCCAGGTACTCAACCGTAAAGGCTGCGGTCTCCGACTTCCGCCTAGCATAGGTCAGCATTTCTTCCGCAGGATCGAGGCCGATGACCCGCTCGATTTTTGCGGGATCGTAATAGGGCAAGTTGAGACCCGAACCGATGCCGACCTCCAACACGCGGCCCTCGGCGAGCGGCACCACTTTTTGACGCTGCCGTTGAACCGGCTTCGCGCTGCAACTCCAGTTGAGAACCTTCGGCAGGATGTGTTTGTCGTAGAAGCTCATATCCGGTCTCTCCGGTCCAGCCGCCGAACGCGCAGGGCATCCTAATCCTATGGTCGCGGGGTTAGAAGATGCTGTCCGCCCGTTCTCCCGGCACTTGCAAAGATTAACAATCGTTAAGACTTATTTCTCCTAAAACACGGCCACGTTGTCACCCTGTTCCAACAACCCCATCGCCGGTTACGAACGCACCACGAACTCGCAGGACGAGTGCGGCATAAAAGCGGCACCTTGTTCCGTTAATGTTCTCCTAATTCAAGAGACTATTGTTAGTATTTTTTTAACCGGTCGCGGCCGCGAACAGCACTGAGTTTGTCACGCTTTGGTCGCGCAGCCCTTCTCGCGCACGACCTTCCGACCATGCTAAGGTGGCGTCTTCATTGCCATTGGCGGACATCCAACTAATCGATCTGTGGAGAAAACCGAACATGCCGACACTCGCTGAGAAACGTGCAGACGCTGTTTCAGAAGCGCTCGCGACAGTTCGCAATATCGAGCAGGCGCAAGGGGCCGGCCGCGATGAACTCGACGAGATGGCTGTCGTGCTCAAGGATCTCGCCGCGCAAAGAAATTATTGGAGCGAAGATGCTTATCCGTCCCCCCCGGAAGGCGAGCTGCAAAGCCGTTATTTGATTCATGAGGACCCGGAGCAGAAACTCTCGCTTTATCTCAATGTGATGCGCCCGGGAAAATGCGTGCCGCCGCACAATCATACGACATGGGCTTGTATCGCCGCCGTCGAGGGAACCGAGCACAATTATCTTTATGAACGTCTGGATGACGGCTCGACCCCGGGCAAGGCGGACATTCGCCGGACGGCCCATATTCCCGTAGAGCCAGGAACCAGTATCACACTCTTACCGGACGATATTCATGCCGTTGAAATCAAGGGCGAGAAACCGATCCGTCATTTGCATATGTATGGCCGTTCGCTTGAAGCTCTTTCCGAACGTTTGACGTTCGACGAAGAGGCAGGAACTTGCAGCGTTATGGATGTTGGCGTTAAAACCCAACACGCATCCTAGACTAGTAAAATCACACTCGCAGGACTCCATGATCGTTCGCACGCTTGCTCCCGAGACGGTAAAGCCAGCGCTTACCGCAATTGATGAGATCGCCTTTGTCGATGTGCGAGAGTACGGGCAATATGGCGAAGGCCATCCGTTTTTTTCGGTCAATCTGCCCTATAGCCGCCTCGAATTGCGGGCCGCATATTTGCTGCCAAGACGAGATTGCTCGATCATTCTGTTCGACGAAAATGATGGCGTGGCGCAAAAAGCCGCGACACGGTTGAGTGAGCTTGGGTATACGAACCTCGCAATCATGGAAGGCGGCGCACCAGCATGGGCCGCAGCCGGCTTTACGCTGTTCAAAGGCGTGAATGTGCCGAGCAAAGCTTTTGGCGAGGCCGTGGAACAGACCTGCAAGACCCCGCGGATCACAGCGCAGGAGTTGAACGCCCGGCTTGATCGCAAGGATAAGCTCGTTCTGCTGGATGGACGCACACTCGCAGAATTCCGAAAAATGAATGTTCCAGGCGCTCGCGCCTGTCCAAATGGAGAGCTGGGATTACGAATTGGAGACTTTACGCCCGACGACACGACATTGATTGTCATCAATTGCGCCGGACGCACCCGCAGCATCATCGGCGCACAAACGCTCGCTCATTTGGGCGTTGCCAATCCAATCCTTGCTCTCGAAAATGGCACCCAGGGCTGGGAGCTTGCCGGTTACGATTTGCAAGTTGGCGCGGATCCTGGCGAATTACCCGAAGTGGAACGCGGAGCAATAAACCAACATCGGCAACGCGCTGAGACGCTACGGACGCGCTTTGCGGTGCCGGCCATCACTCTCGAAACCCTCAAGACGTGGCAAGTGGATAAAACACGAAGCTTGTATCTTCTGGATGTCCGCACGCACGGCGAATATGAAGCCGGTTATTTTCCGGGATCGCTCCATGCCCCAGGCGGGCAATTGGTGCAAACCACAGATCATTGGATTGCGGTTCGCGGCGCGCGGATTGTGCTTCTCGACGACAGCGGAATACGGGCAAGCACAACGGCGATGTGGCTCCGGCAAATGGGACATGATGCTGTTGTGCTTGATCGGAATGTGGCGGAGCTGGCGGCCCTGGAAAGTGGTCCCGATGCCGGTCCCCCGTGCCCCGAGACATTGCCGCTTTGCCCGGCGGCGGACCTGGCGGGCAAAATCTCCAATGGTGCGGCCCTGCTGGATCTCGGTCCTAGCCAAACCTATCGGAAAGAACATATCGAGGGCGCAAATTGGGCGGTCCGGCCACGTCTCGCGGATCTCGATCTCCAGCCGGGCCAGGACATTATTCTTCTTTCAGCCGAGCGCGCGGCAGCCGAACTTGCAGCGCTCGATCTCCGCGAGCTTGGAATTCACTCTCTGTCGCTCAATCAGGATGGCGCCGATGCCTGGCGGGCGGCAGGATTGTCCATTACAGCCACACCGGACCGGCCGGCCGATGATTTGTGCATCGACCATCTGTACTTTGTTCACGAGCGCCACATTGGTAATTTAGAAGCCGCCCGCCAATATCTCGCCTGGGAAATCAATCTTCTCAATCAAATGGACGATCAGGAATCTTCCGTTTACACGATTATAAACTGATGTCCGATCCGGCAATCAAAGACAGGGAGCCCGCTCTGAAACGGGCATCGACAGGCGTCGCTTACCGCACGGCCGGCACAGGCGTTCCACTTTTCTTGCTGCATGGGGGCTCTGGATCCTGGACCCACTGGATCCGAAATGTAAATCCTCTAAGCAGCCATTTCGCCGTTTACGCGCTCGACCTTCCGGGCTATGGCCAGTCCACCGCGCCAAGTCTCGATATCCCGATTAAGGACTATATAGGCATCGTGACAGAGACGGTGTCGGAGATCGCCGGCCCGTCACCGCTCGGTTTGTCGGGTTTTTCATTCGGCGGATTTCTTGCCGCGGGTGTTGCCGCAACGCTCGGATCTCAAGTCAGCGGTGTCAGTCTTATCGGACCCGCTGGATTTGCCCGGCCCGAGGGCCGCAATCTTGGGCTCGAAAGCCGCCACCGCTTGGAACAACGGCTTGGCCGGAGCGCCTCTGAGGCCGAAATCCAGGAGATGCATCGGGGAAATCTGGCGAAACTCATGATTTACAAGGAGGAATTGATCGACGATCTGGCGATCGCCACGCAGATGTCGAATGTTAGCCAAATGCGCTTCGATTCACGCCCCTTAAGCTGGTCGGGGCAGATGGCGGATTATCTGGCAGCACTCTCCTCTCCGGTCATTTTTATCTCCGGCGATCATGACCGCTCCGCCCATCCCTCCGTCGAAAACCGGTTCCAGCAATGCCGGGCCACTTGCCCGAACATTCGCTTACAAATCATTCCAGATTGCGGTCATTGGGCCCAATATGAAAAACCGGACACGGTCAACCGAATGCTGATCGACTTTCATCGCCCCACCGGATAATAGCAATGGTCCTTGAGTTTGCCTCACGAACGATTGGCGACCATTGGCAAGGGCGACTGCCCGTCGCGCCTTGTGGCGGTCAAGCCTGCGTGGCGCTTGAACGCCCATCGGTCATTCCCAATAGCCGATGGAATAAATGGCCCCTGACTGCAGCACTTTGGGTTAAATGATCAAAAGAATTTTGCCGGTGTGCTCGGCGCGCTCCATCATCTCGTGAGCCTTTGTCGCCTCGGCAAGTGGCACTCTGTGATTGGTGACGGTGCGAAGCTTGCCCTCGCCAAAGAGCGGCCACACCTTTGCAACCAACTGCTTTGCAATTTCTGCCTTGTAGGCAGACGGGCGGCTGCGCAGGGTCGAGCCGGTATAGACTAAACGCTTCAGCATGATCGGCATGAAATTGATCTCCGCCTTAGAGCCGAGCGCAAAGGCGAGCTGCACGATGCGCCCGTCAGGGGCGGCAGCCTTGATATTGCGCTCGATATAAGGCCCGCCGACAATATCGAGAATGACATTAGCGCCGCCTGCTTCGCGAACGATTTCGACAAAATCTTGCGTCTCATAATCGATGACCCGATCGGCGCCAAGCTCCCGGCAAACGGCGCACCGCGCCTCGGGACTGTCGGTGGCAAAGACTTTTGCGCCAAAGGCTTTGCCAAGTTGAACTGATGTTGTGCCAAGCCCTCCGGCACCCCCATGGACAAGAAAAAGCTCCCCGGCACAGAGCCCCGCCGTCATGAAAATATTGCTCCAAATCGTGAAATAGGTCTCCGGCAAACCGGCGGCGTCCGTTTCCGCCACACCATCCGGGATGGGCAAACAATGGCTTGCATCCACCGTGCAATATTCCGCGTAGCCGCCACCATTGGAAAGCGCACAGATCTTGTCGCCAATAGCCCATTGTCCCGAGTCACTGCCGAGGGCGACGACTTCGCCAGCAACCTCCAGTCCCAAAAGATCGGATGCGCCTTTCGGCGACGGATAAAGCCCCTTGCGCTGCATCAGGTCAGGCCCATTTACACCGGCCGCCGTGACTTTGATGAGAACCTCCTTGGGCCCGGGTTTCGGAACAGGCCGCCGGCAGGCGCTCAAAATTTCGGGACCGCCCGCGCCGGTCATCTCAATCGCGGCCATCTGGTCAGGCAAAGTGTCAGCCATCTTGATCTTCTTTCATTGGGTATGGAGCGGGCGAAATGTTTCTTCGTTTTAGCTGAAGCACTTGGGTCTGTGGACAATTAGTGCATGAAGCTGCGTTGGAGCCAAATGCGCCAGCTTGGCGTCATTCGTCCACAAGCCCCCCTCCAATTCGGCAATTATTGCGGTCTTTTTCCACAGATAATTCAACCAGAAGGGATCAGATTCCTTGCCGCTCATCACGCCGCGGCTAAGCTCGGGCGAATATCAGGGGGAAAGGAAGCTGCGATGATGAGCAATCCAGCAGAAAGCCAACCAGACGAGCTGAAGCTCGAAGCCTTTGCTGCCAAACCTTATGAGCAGCGCATGGGCTCATTCTTTCTCGCGATCCTTGCCAGTCTCTTGCTCCATGGCACGATTGCGATCGCGCTTGTTCAGGGCTTACTCGGTTAAATAGGCGTCTCATTGGAATTTATGCCAACGGTCCTTGAACTTAACTCATGAACCATTGGCGGTCGCGTGCCGATGCTAGAAGAAAATCCGTGTCCATGGACACGGATTTCTCTCTATCTCACGGGATATACCAAAGGAAATTATGATTGGCTCATAATTTCCTTTGGCAAGCGCGACTGCGTGGTCCGCACCTTTTGGTGGTCAAGCCTGCGTGGCGTCTGAACGCCCATCGGTCATTCCCAATGGCCGATGGTATTAGGGAAGATTTTTTCCGAAACCCGGCAACCGCTACTTGGTTTTCAAAAGGTCGCGGATTTCTTCGAGAAGAACTTCTTGGCGCGGAGGTTCGCTGGGCGCTTCCTCTTTCTTCTCTTCCATACGTTTCTTCGCCTCATTCATGACCTTGACGAGGAGGAACACGCTAAAGGCAACGATAAGGAAACTAATGAGCGCGTTGATAAACAAGCCCCAATTAATGGTTACCGCGCCGGCTTTCTTAGCGGCTTCGAGTGTCAGCTCCGAAGTTCCCTTCAAGGTCGTAAATATATTGGCGAAATCGATACCGCCGAGCAGCAAGCCGATTGGCGGCATAAGAATATCATTGACGAGAGATTTAATGATTGTCCCAAAAGCACCGCCGATAATAATACCGATGGCCATGTCGACGACATTTCCGCGCAACGCAAAGTCCTGAAATTCCTTCAAAATTTTATTCATGGCTATGATCCCTCCCTTTGACATTCGATTTGACAGACTCATGTCACGCTTAAAGGCCTTCATTCGGTCCTAAGCGTCCAACAGTGGAAATCGAACTAGATTGATATTAAGGCTCTGAAATAGCTTGCACAATACGGGAATAACGAAACGCGGAGGACGGTTCAAGCGCGCAGACACACTCACCAACACTCCCCGCGAACGCGCATCGCGGCGGTAGCATGCGCCAGCGCCTTATCAATCCATTCCGGGCCGGAGCATGCACCCGGTCGATTCAACGAAAGAACCCCAATCGAATTGGCTCGATTTATTTAACCGGCATTGCAAGTGGTCCAGTATTTCGCGTTTGACTATGATAAAGTTTATCCACAGGCTGCGCCGCTGAAACGAGCATGTACGGTTTAGCAAAAGTGCGGTCCGCGTCGGAGTAAGCAGAGCGAGCAAAAGGCAGTGTTCCATGATTGACGGCTGGATCATACCCACCGCCGCTCTGACTTATATCGGCTTCTTGTTCGCAGTGGCGTATTACGGCGACCGGCAATCCCGCAGCAAAGTGCGGGAAGGCGGACGGCCGGTCATCTATGCGCTGTCCCTGGCCGTGTATTGCACATCGTGGACTTTTTTCGGAAGCGTCGGGCTATCGGCGACGACGGGTCTTAATTTTATTCCGGTTTATTTGGGCGCCAGCCTTATGATTGGCGCTGGCTGGCCGTTGCTTCGCCGTATCATCCGTTTAAGCAAAGCTCACAATATTACGTCGACGGCCGACTTTATCGCGGCGCGTTATGGCAAGAGCCAGCTCCTGGCCGCGATCGTCACGGTGATCGCTGTTGCCGGCACGTTGCCATACATCGCACTTCAACTAAAAGCCGTGTCGGAGTCCGTTACAACGCTGATCGGTCCCGTCGGCATGTCGGCCGAAATCATGTCGCAAGGGTCGCCGCTTGGAGATTTGGCATTCGTTATTGCCATGGCCATGGCGGCCTTCTCGATTCTGTTCGGAACACGCTACATCGATACGACCGAGCATCAGGAAGGGCTGATGCTCGCCATTGCAACCGAGTCGATGGTGAAACTGCTCGCTTTCCTCACCGTCGGGGCCTTCATTACATTTGGCATGTTCGACGGACTTGGCGCGCTAATGGAGCAAGCCGCTCAGAGCGAACACATCGTGAGCCTGTTCTCAGGCGGTTTCAATGGCGGCACTTGGCTCACGGTGACAGTCCTCAGCATGGTGTGCATCATATTACTGCCACGGCAATTTCATGTCGCCGTTGTCGAGAACAATTCGGAGAGCGAGCTGCGGATGGCCGCTTGGTTATTTCCCCTCTATCTCATCCTGATTAACCTGTTTGTCGTTCCCATCGCCATTGCGGGGCTATTGACTTTTCCAAACGGTAATGTCGACGCGGATATGTTTGTTCTTGCGCTGCCCATGTCGGCTAACGCCCCTGTCGTAACGCTGCTGGCCTTTATTGGCGGACTATCGGCGGCAACCGCCATGGTCATTGTCGCGACCGTTGCTCTGTCGATCATGGTTTGCAACGATCTCGTCATTCCGTTCATCCTACATCGAAAGACACTGGGCCTCCCTGACCGCGATGACATGGGAACGTTGCTGCTGAATATCAGACGCTCGGCGATATTCGCAATTCTCCTGCTCGCCTATGCCGTCTATCGCCTCATCGGGGATTCCTATGCGCTTGCCTCCATCGGCCTTTTATCCTTCGCGGCCATCGCTCAATTCGCGCCCGCTTTTTTCGGCGGAATGTTTTGGCGGCGCGCAACCGCGCGCGGCGCAATAGCGGGAATCGTGGCCGGATTTGCGGTCTGGGCTTATACGCTTTTGCTGCCGTCTCTTGCCGGCTCCGGATTGGTCTCCCAAGAATTTTTGCATCAAGGTCCGTTTGGAATCGGCATGTTGCGGCCGCAAATGCTGTTCAATCTTAAATTCGATCCGCTGACCCACGGCGTGATTTGGAGCCTCTTCTCAAATATCATCGCCTATGTTGGGTTTTCCTTGTCGAGACTTCCGGAACCTATCGAACGCCTGCAGGCCAACGCCTTCATTGACGACGAATTCCTGCGCCCTTATGCACCCACGTTCCGGCTTTCCCGCACCTCGGTCACGATCAACACGCTCAAACAGACCGCAGCGCGTTATCTCGGCGAGGAACGTACAGAGCGGTCTTTCACTGAATATGCCGCCAACCGCAACATCAACCTCAGCCCGCATTCCGAAGCGGACATACACGTGCTGCGATTTACGGAGCATTTGCTCGCGAGCGCAATCGGTGCGGCGTCCTCCCGCCTCGTATTGTCGCTGCTGTTGCGGCGTAAGAATGTGGGGCGGAAGGCGGCGTTGAAACTGCTCGACGACGCCTCCGAGGCGCTTCAATATAATCGCGACCTGTTGCAGTCCGCTCTTGACCAAGTCCGGCAAGGCATAAGCGTTTTTGACAAAGACCTGCGGCTCATTTGCTGGAACCGGCAATTCCGCGAACTGTTGGATTTACCTCCCGAGCTAGGCCGCGTCGGCGTCCCGCTTGACGATATCATCCGCTT
>BFAS01000089.1 GCA_008974985.1 bacterium MnTg02 | reverse complement strand
GACGGTTTTTTTCACGCAGACATGTATCCGGGCAATTTGTTCATCGATCCAGCCGGCAATATTGTGGCCGTCGATTTCGGCATCATGGGACGGCTCGGACCGAAGGAGCAACGCTTTCTGGCCGAAATCCTTTACGGTTTTATCACCCGGAACTACCGGCGCGTCGCCGAAGTGCATTTCGACGCGGGTTATATTTCCGACCATCATCCGACTGAGCTATTTGCCCAGGCACTCCGGGCCATCGGCGAACCGATTATGGGCAAAACCGCCGAGGAAATCTCCATGGCCCGCTTGCTGGGTCAGCTTTTTCAAGTCACCGAGATGTTTGACATGCAAGTCCGGCCGGAGCTATTGCTGCTGCAAAAAACCATGGTGGTGGTCGAAGGGGTCGCCCGCACTCTCGATCCGCAACTCAATATGTGGACCACCGCAGAGCCTGTCGTTCAGGAATGGATGGAGACCCATCTCGGCGCCGAGGGCCGGATCCAGGACGCTGCCGACGGCGCCGCCACCTTGGGCCGCTTTGTCGGCGACATCCCAACCTTGCTGAGCCGTGCGGAGCGTACAGCCAATTCCTTGGCCAGTATGGCCGCCGATGGCGTTAGATTAGACGATCACACAATCGAGCGGCTTGCCAGTGCCCAAGCCCAAACTAATCGCTGGGGCCGGACGGCGTTATGGATTGCGGCTCTCGCCCTTGTGGCACTGGCTGTATCGCAATTCTAAGCGGCGCGACCAGCACCGCCAAAGAACGGGCGTTAGGCCAATGTCAACTTCCGCCCGGATCCCGGTATTTTAACCTAACCCATTAACTTACTTATGAAATCTGCTTTGATCTGGCGCGGTATATTGCTGTATTTTCCGCCTGTATCCAGGGGCTGGTTTCGTACATACCGGCGTTCGAACGGTCTATCGAGACCCGAAAAGCAGAATTTAATCGCCTTTTGGGGAGGACGATCGTCAAACCCGGCGCACTGCGGATCTAGCCCGACGGAAACAAGGAACAACGAGACCTGAGTCATAAGTAAGCGTAGCCGCAAGGGGCCATCAAAAGAGTTCAGAGAGTTGGCGGAACAAGATTAATAAGCATCCCGCCTCGCGGAACTGGACCAAGACCACAATTTATACCGCACGTCCCAGTCCGACACGCCAGTTCGGAATTCAAACCGGCTATCAGCCATCCGGCTCACCCTCGTCACGGTTCCTCCGATGAGGATTTCGAAGGCTCGCTCGGCAATGGCAATATCCCCTGCCGCGACCTTTCCCTCAGACAAATGTAATGCAACGGAAAGCGCGAGGTTTTCCCTATGATGATCATAAAAAGCGTCTCAAGAACGCTTATCGCCCTGCCACTCGTGATTGTGATGAGCGCACCCGCACGTGCGCTCCCAGGCGTCGTAGGCTTCGACCTTTTTACAGAGTTTTACGATGTGGCTGCTGCCAGGAGAGAGCGCCAAAGACTGCGCCGGACCGCAACCCGTACGGGTATCGGTCGAAGGCACTCGCAAAGATCGAGAAAAAACCGGGTTCGGCTTGCCTCTGTCCGGCCAAGCCGGCTTACATCGCACCGGCGGCATGCGGAAAAGACACGACGTGCCGAGCGGCGAGGCCGCCGGCTATTCAATTCCCCAAGTCGCCGGAAACCGAACCGCAGGCGCGTGCGCCTCGCTGCGCTCGGCTCAAGCTATAGCGGCCGGAGCTTCGCCAAACCGAGAATCGTGCGCCGTGGCCACGTCCGGGTTTCCTGTTTTCCATCGCGCCTCAACGCGCTTCTCAGACAAGTACAGGATCACTATGGCCGCCGCGTCCATGTGACTTCGGGCTATCGTAGTCACCGCCATAATCGCAGAGTCGGCGGCGCCCGGAGATCCTATCATTTGAAATGCTTGGCAGCGGACATCAAGGTTCCTGGCGTTGGAAAATACCGGCTTGCCCGCTATCTCAAAAAATTGCCGGGCCGTGGCGGCGTCGGGACTTATGCCTGTAACGGCGCTGTCCATATCGATGTCGGACCGCGCCGAGCATGGCACTGGCGCTGTGGCCGCAAGAAGTTGCGCAAAAACAAAATTGCACGCCAGCGGGCACGGCGGCGGGCGCACCGCCGCAGTTAGAGCGCTTTTCATGAATTGCGCTCTGACAACACTGCAACTTGTACCCGCAGAATGTGCTAAGCTGAACCATCGACAAATCGTTCAATCGTGGAACGGAAAAAGTGGACGGCAAACGCATACTTCTCATTATAGGCGGCGGCATTGCCGCCTATAAATGTCTTGATCTTATTCGCCGCCTCAAAGAGCGTGGCGCGACCGTTCGCACGGTTTTGACACACGCGGGCGAAAAATTTGTTACGCCGCTTTCCGTCTCGGCGCTCGCGGAAGAAAAATGCTTCACCGATCTTTTCGATCTCAAGGACGAAGCGGAGATCGGTCATATCCAGCTCTCCCGGGACGCCGACCTTATCGTTGTAGCTCCAGCCACGGCTGATCTGATCGCCCGCATGGCCAATGGTCTCGCGGATGACCTTGCCACGGCGGTTTTGCTGGCCACCGACACGCAGGTTCTGGTCGCCCCGGCCATGAATGTCCGAATGTGGGAGCATCACGCCACCCGCCGTAACGTTGTGACGTTGAAATGGGACGGCATTCATTTTGTCGGTCCCAATGAGGGCGATATGGCCTGCGGTGAGTTCGGCCATGGACGCATGGCGGAACCTAATGAAATAGTTACGGCGATCGGCGAGCGGATTGCCGAGGCGGAGGATGCGCCGCTGTTTGGCAAGACGGTTTTGATTACATCGGGGCCGACACACGAGCCGATTGATCCGGTGCGCTACATCTCCAATCATTCGTCGGGCAAACAGGGCTATGCCCTTGCCGCCGCCGCGCTCCGGCTTGGTGCGCGAACCATCTTGGTGTCGGGTCCAACCCATACTCCCGACCCGCCTGGCGCAGAGGTCGTTGCTGTGAAAACCGCGCAAGAAATGCTAGAGGCGGCGAAGGAAGCCCTACCGGCTGATATCGCTATTTGTGCCGCCGCGGTTTCCGATTGGCGCGTCGCTCACCAGGCACCACAGAAAATCAAAAGCAAATCCTCAGGGAAAAGCCCGCCCTTAATCAAACTCGTCGAGAACCCCGACATTCTCAAAACCCTTGCAAATCTAGAGAAGGGACGCCCGCCTCTTGTCATCGGCTTTGCCGCCGAGACCGAGAATGTCAAAGAAAACGCCTTGAAAAAGCGCGAGGCCAAAGCCTGTGATTGGATTGTTGCAAATGACGTCTCGGCGAGGTCCGGTGTCCCCGGCGGGGTCATGGGTGGTGACCGCAACCGGATCATGCTCATCACCGGTTCAGGAGTTGAGCCTTGGCCTGAACTGGCCAAGGAAGAAGTGGCGGACCGGCTGATGCGACGCGCGGCCGAACATCTTAGTCAACAGAAGAAATTGGCCGCCGAATGAGTCGAACAGCAAGAACCGGCGCAACTATAGACGTCGGAATCAAACGGCTCGATCATGGCGCGGATTTGCCGCTACCCGATTACCAATCCGCTTTAGCCGCGGGTTTCGATGTGATGGCCGCGATCCCCAATAGCGAACCATTGCGCATTCCGCCGGGCGAGCGTGTGGCTGTGCCGACGGGATTTTCGCTCGAATTGCCCGCGGGATATGAATGCCAAGCGCGGCCGCGATCAGGGCTAGCGCTCAAGCATGGCATTACGGTTCTGAACGCGCCGGGAACGATCGATGCAGATTATCGCGGCGAAGTGAAAATCATTCTGATCAATCATGGCAATGCGGATTTTGAGGTTGCGCGCGGCGACAGAATCGCTCAGCTGGTCGTTCAACCGGTTGTTCAAGCGCAATTCAAATTGCGCGAAACGTTAAGTGAAACAGAGCGCGGAAGCGGTGGCTTCGGCTCTACTGGGCATCAACGATCAGCTCACCAGAAGCACGAATGACCGTTTTGGCCGTCTCCAGACTGCGACAGCATCGCTCTTGATCAAATCCGGCTACGAAGTTTGAAGGACCATGCTCTCAGACACGGAAATCCAACGCTATAAACGCCATCTCGTGCTGCGAGAAGTTGGCGGCCAAGGACAAAACAAGCTCAAGGCGGCACGCGTGCTCGTCATCGGCGCAGGCGGTCTAGGCTCGCCTCTGCTCATGTATTTGGCCGCCGCGGGCGTTGGAACCATCGGCATCGCCGACGATGATCATGTCTCGCTTGATAATCTTCAGCGCCAGATCGTGCACCTGACTGCGGCCATCGGAACCAGCAAAACCCAAAGCGCCGCGAAAACCCTGACGGCGCTCAATCCTCTTATTGAGATCGTTCAGCATGAAGAACGCATAACGGCCCAAAACGCACTCGATCTCATCTCGAGTTATGACATTGTCGCGGATGGATCGGATAATTTTGCGACCCGCTACCTCCTCAATGACGCCTGCTATCTGGCGAAAAAGCCGCTGGTCTTCGCCGCCGTCGGACCCTTCGACGGCTACATCACAACGTTCCGAGCCTTCGAGACCGATAAAGCCGGCAATCCTCACCCCAATTATCGCTGCATCTTTCCCGAGGCCCCGCCGCCGGGCACGGTCGCCAATTGCGCGGAGGTCGGAATCCTAGGCGCCGTCGCAGGTGTTGTCGGAACCTTGCAGGCGACCGAAATCCTGAAGGAAATATTAAACATCGGAGAATCGCTTGTCGGTAGGCTGCTCATTTATGACGCGCGCGCATGCCGGTTCGAGACGGTCAATATTTCCTGGGATCCGGACAATCCTCTTAATGGCAAATCGCCGACGATTTTGGACTTAACGAGCCATTCCGGCACGGACGCAGCCACGGAAATATGCCAGACCTGACGTCACCGGCCTGAAGATGCCACCGCCTATAGGCGAACCAAATACCGCCGATATTTCGTTGAAAACCGGCTGATATAGGCCTTCCATACAGTTCTGAGATACGCCGTCGCACACCCAATCACGCCCTATAAACGAATTTGAAACCTTAATTGATTACAACCATCGATTGTACTATGGGGTACTAGTAAGAGTATGGGGGTCGTGGGTAATGCGGCAAATTGCAAGCATAGCCAGCCGCAAAAGTGGCCATCGCAACACAGTCCAGTCTAGCAAGATCATCCGATGCGTCGTGCTTGCGGTGCTGTTGCCGATATCTTATTGGGTCCTTAGTTTTTACGATTGGCAAAGCGGCGCCGGCTTTCATACCAGTCTTGAGGTGCTGGCCACGACCATGGCCGTGGTCGTCGGCTTGATGGCGCTTGTGCGCTATTACAGTCAGAAGGACCAGCTGCTGTTGTTGCTCGGAACGGCGTTTCTCGGAACGGCCTTTCTCGACGGATTTCACACGATCGTCACCTCAACCTATTTCAAACAATTCATGCCCTCCGACCTGCCCTCGCTCATTCCCTGGAGCTGGGTCGCGTCGCGCTGGTA
>BFAS01000088.1 GCA_008974985.1 bacterium MnTg02 | reverse complement strand
CGATGGCCGGCCGGCGGAGAATGTTTTCGCGGCGGGGGAAATCGTGGCGGGCAATGTTCTGGGCCAAGGCTATGTCGGCGGTATCGGGCTTGCCATTGGCCATGTTTTCGGCCGCATCGCCGGTGAGGAGGCAGCGCGCCGTGCCATCAACTGAGATACTCAAGGAAGCGGATCGCATCATGACGATCTGCAATGCCTGCCGCTATTGCGAGGGCTATTGTGCCGTGTTTCCCGCCATGTCGCTGCGCCGTGGCTTTGTCGAGGCAGACCTCACCTATCTGGCCAATCTCTGCCACAATTGCCAGAGCTGCTATCATGCCTGCCAATATGCGCCGCCTCATGAATTCAATGTCAACGTTCCAAGAATATTTTCAGAGCTGCGCGTGGAGACCTATCAAGACTATGCCTGGCCAGGCCCGCTCGCAGCGCTCTTTAAAGCCAATGGTCTCTTTGTGTCACTGGCCATCGCATTCGGGCTCGCGTTGGTGTTGTTGCTAACGTTCGCTTGGCAGGACGCTTCTGTCATCTTTGCGACCCATAGCGGCGAGGGCGCCTTCTACCAAGTCATCCCCTATGAAGCGATGGTTTGGCCTTTTGGTCTTATTTTTCTATTTGTCATTGCCGCAATAACAATCGGCGTGCGGCGCTATTGGGCGGACACCGGCGGCGCAGGCAAAGAGCCACTCACACGCGCCGCATTTTATCGCGGATTGCGGGATGCGCTGACGCTTGAAAATCTGTCTGGCGGTGGCGGCGGCTGCAATTATCCGGCGGACAAATTCTCATTTGCTCGGCGCTGGTTTCACCATTTGACCTTCTACGGTTTTCTATTGTGCTTTTCCGCAACATCTGTTGCCACGATTTATGATCATGGGTTGGGTTGGATCGCGCCCTATCCCCTCGTGAGTGCACCGGTTATTCTTGGCACGCTGGGTGGGATCGGGCTACTTGCTGGACCGGCTGGCTTGCTGTGGCTTAAAATGCAGGCCGATCCGCGACCACAATATCGTGATATTTTGGGCATGGACGTCGCCTTTCTGATCCTGCTGTTTGTGACAAGCCTGACAGGCTTGTTGCTCATGGGCCTGCGGGAGACGGCCGCAATGGGCGTTCTTCTCGCCATCCATCTTGGCTTCGTGTTGGCGCTCTTTCTGACGCTGCCTTACGGCAAATTCGTCCACGGATTTTATCGCCTAGCGGCACTGATTCAACACGCGACGGAGCAGGGTCGAAAGACTCACCCGTGATATCCATCAGGACCGAAGTTCTATCCTTTTAGGTATGACCGGAGCGGACGAGGAGCCCTTGCCCACTTCGCGTCCGTGTCGTTTCGCTTAACGAAGGCATGCCAAAAGAATCTTATATTCCGGGTGAGATAGCGTTTCCAAAGGCGTTCAGGTTCTTGGAGAAGCCTGTCGGTCCGTTCCCCTCTTAGCTTTCTGATCCATATTGGCGTGCATCGTGCCAATGGCCCCCGATGTCACAACTCGGCTTGATCGCCGCCAAAGATGACGGCAGGCGGATGACGGTCTAAAATGTCTTGGATCCAGTTCGCCTGGGAGAAATGCCGATGGCTGCCATACGCAACGTTACATTCATTGCCGCCGCGTGGCTGGTGGTTGGAGTTTTGATACCTGTAGCGGCATTTGCCGCGCCGGCTGTCAGCAATTGCCTGGCCATCGCGAACGCTGCGCCAATGATTATACCGGCGTCCGTCAAGCTTGCGGCGCTCAAGAAGAGGGAGTTGCGGCTCACCTTTGTCGGCCATTCGACTTTTCTGATCGAGAGCGCCGGCGGTATCCGTATTGCCACGGACTATGCGGGCTGGGCGGGTGCGGGGCTTATTCCCGATGTTGTAACCATGAATCACGCTCACGATACCCATTACACAGACTTTCCTGACCCAAAAATCAAGCATGTGTTACGCGGATGGAATCCGAAGGGCGGTCACGCGGCGTATAATTTGCAATTGGCCGATGTGCTGATCCGCAACGTACCCACCAACATCCGATCGTTTTCGGGTGATGGTACCGAGCTTTTCGGAAATTCCATTTTCATCTTCGAACTGGCGGGGCTCTGTATTGGCCATCTCGGTCATCTGCATCATGAATTGACCGACCAGCAGCTCGGACAAATCGGCCAGCTCGACGTGGTCCTGGTCCCGGCCGACGGGATTTGGACAATGGATCATGGCGGCATGGCGAAGGTGATCTTGCAGCTGCGCCCGCGACTTGTGGTGCCGATGCATTATTTTGACGCGAGCACGCTCAGCCCCTTTATAGACAGGCTGAAACCCCTATTTTCTGTGAAAATCAATCCAGTGCCGACGGTTGTTCTGTCGCGCGCAACGTTGCCGGAGCAACCACAAGTTCTCATTTTACCGGGGTTTTAAGAACTGAGAACTGCTACCCCACTCTCCGGAGCAGAAAGTTTGCAATCGCTGGAAGCCTTTTCAGACCACCCCACCCATCCATGACCTAGGGCCCGGCGCGTCCATAAATATCGTCATAGCGCACAATATCATCTTCCCCCAAATAGGAGCCGGATTGGATCTCAATGAGATAGCCAGGCGTCTCCTTGGGGTTGGCAAGCCTGTGTATTTCGCCGAGCGGAATGGATATGTATTCGTTTTCCGAGAGCAGTTTGACCGTGTCTCCGACAGTAACCTCGAGTGCTCCTTTTACGACGACCCAATGTTCTGCGCGATGGCGGTGACTCTGCAAGGACAATTTTCCTCCGGGCTTGACCATGATGCATTTGACTTGAAAACGTTCACCCATCATGAGCGTTTCATACCATCCCCAAGGCTTGCAGACCCGGCTCGGCTGGATCGCGAGGTCGCGGCCCGCGGCTTTCATATGGTTGACCACATCTTTGACCTGCTGAGCGTGGTCCATCGCGGCGACAAGAATTGCATCTTTCGTGGCAATGGCGAGCACATCGCGAAGCCCGATGAGAGTTAGATTGGCGCCGTCCTCACTATGGACATAACTGTTTTTGGTATCGCGCAACGCCACATCGCCGCGGGCCACATTGCCATTCTCATCCTTGCTCATCATCTGCCAGATTGCCGGCCAGGCGCCGAGGTCGCTCCATTGGGTTTGCAGCATGACCGACTTTAGCCCCGAGGCTTTCTCCAAGATCGCGTAGTCGAGTGAAATATTTTCCGCTCGTGAGTACGCCGTCTCGTCGAGGCGCAAAAAATCGAGATCCGAGAGGGCGTTGTCGAGCGCCTCGCGGCACGCCGCCAGGATCTCCGGCGCATGTGTCTCGAAGGCGCGGATAAGGCTCTTGGCGGAGAACAGGAATATTCCTGCATTCCACGAAAACCGGTCGCTCAAGATATAATCTTCCGCGTTTTGTCGTGATGGCTTTTCGATAAATCGCTCGACGTCGCGAACAATCGAGCTGTTGGTCCGGGTTTCGATATATCCATAGCCCGTTTCCGGTCTATCCGGCTTTATCCCGAATGTGATCAAATGGCCGTTATCGGCAGCGGCAATCCCGGCTTGTACGGCGTCGTGGAAGACCGCGGCATCGGCGATGCAATGATCGGAGGGTAGCAGCAGGATCAGACGGTTCGGGTCTTCTCGCGCCATTGTGAGTGCTGAAATAAGAGCTGCCGGCGCTGTATTTCGCGCAACCGGTTCAAGTATGATTGATCGCGGCGCGACGTCGATTTCGCGAAGTTGCTCGGCGACCAGAAACCGGTGATCTTGGGCGGCCAACAGGCTCGGTGGTGCGAGATCAGTTCCCCTTACGCGCAAACACGTCTCTTGAAGCAAGCTTTGCTTGGATACGAGCTTTAGAAACTGCTTAGGATAGGCTTTACGGGAGAGCGGCCAAAGCCGCTCGCCTGAACCGCCACACAAAATGAATGGGTAAATTTTCGGCCGCGACATAGGGGTTGCAATATTATTCACTACAGAATTTTGAGCTCATGGCATGGCAACAAAATAGGCGCAAGCATCGGCCGGCACTCTTCGTCAGAAATATTGGCGCATTAGATGCTCGCCATATTTATCACTAATATAGAGCGTTGAGATTAAAAAAACTCAGGGTTCGTTCGGCGATTGCTGTGCATGAGATGTTGGTTCATGGCACGGCATATTCGCTCCGCAGTCAGAGATTGAATGTGACAAGGAGCGAATTGCTGCGGTTGGGAGCAGCGCATCCTGGCCCGCAGCCATATTGACAAGATGCAGCGAGCTGCCGGCCGCCATGACACAAGTTTCATTCCTTGTGTTCGACACGGTAATGGTCCAGCTGCCGTTATCGGCGGCAAAAAGTTCCATAAGAAACTGATGCCTGATGAGGCCAAAGCCACGGCGCGTCTGTCTCAGCTGTTCCGACAAATGGGTCATGATATTTGCCCTCGGACCGCAGGCGCCTTTCCCTGCGTCTGTCTTTGCTGATGTGGCGATCATGGCGAAAGCAAAAGCCGACAATCCGGTCAAGACAAGCGCCGCCAATCTCGATTTCATACACACTCCTACACTCATCAACGATTGCCTCGGTCTCAAGTCGTGGCGAAACCGCGGTTCGCATAACTCTACCATCTAGCCCATAGGTGCTGGATAAGTCGGCGACTGGGTTTTGGATTTCGTTAAGCTTGTCCGCACAATTGGTCCACACCGCCGCTGCCGTTACATCAAACAAAGAACGCAAAAAAAAACCAATTAAATTAGGAGATTAGCCCTTTGTAGCGCGCGCTTGCGACGGCGTTTTTGGGATCGGCTATGGTGTGATTAGCTTGAATTCGACGCTGATTACACCATATGAATGAGTGTTTTGGGCTCGGTGCCTTCGGGAATCGGGTCGGTTGTGGTGCCAGTTGGGCCACAGCGGTAAGACCGGACACGTCATGGTCGCTTATGAAAGGACTGATGAACAATGTCGCGGATGTCACTCTTAAATCACCCCCTGCTATTAGGCTTCGAAGAGATCGAGCGGGTTCTGGATCAAATTACCAAGGGATCCGGAGATGGGTATCCGCCGTATAATATTGAACGCATTTCGGGCGAGGCGGACAAAGACGAGACGATACGCATTACCCTTGCGGTCGCGGGTTTCACAAAAGACCAGCTTGACGTCACCATTGAGGACAGCCAGCTGATTATTCGCGGCAAGCAGACCGACGAAAAATCCAAACAATTTCTGCACCGTGGCATTGCGGCTCGGCAGTTTCAGCGAACATTTGTCCTTGCCGAAGGGATCGACGTTCAAAACGCCGATCTCGAAAACGGATTGTTGTCAATCGAGCTGGCTCGCCCCGAACCAGAACGGCTGGTACGCAAAATCGACATTCATGAGCGGTTCTCATGACGATTGAAGAAAGGGATCTAAAGAGGTCTAACGGCCCAATCCCGATGAAGGTGGTTTATCCGATCCGGAAACAGGAAAGCTCGTTTTTAATGGTCCGGCTGGGTAAAGCAGCGTCTCAAACAGGGAGATGATCATGGAGCATGTTTTAAGCAAAAAAGACTTTGATTCGGTTATGAGTTCGCTGGAATTTGCTCATTTGGGCGGCGGCGAGATTGCCTATATCAAAGAATTAACAAGCTCGCAGGCGGAAGAGATGTTCCCCTCTCTGCCCGATTTGCCAAGTGGCATAAATTTTTATTCCTTGCACGCCGCAGACGGAACGCCAATCGCACTGACCGAAAGCCGCTCGGCGGCGGTCGCCAATGCGTTCGAAAATGATTTGGAGACCGTGAGCTTGCATTAATTTGCCGTGGCAAGCGGATTTGGCAGAGGCCGCGGCCGCGCAATCTATTTAACCGGAATCAATCACGCTGCGTGTGATGCTGCAGGTTCTGTCAACACGGAATAAAGGGCGGCTTCATCTTTCGAACCGCGCAATTTTTCGATCGCGGCAGGCTCGCGCAGAAGTCGAGAGATCCGCGCAAGAGCCTTAAGATGGTCAGCGCCGGCGCTTTCTGGCGCAAGAAGCAAAAAGACCAGATCCACCGGCTGATCGTCGATTGAATCGAAATCGACAGGCGCATCGAGTCGGGCAAAAAAGCTCACAATTTTGTCGAGGCTTTCGAGCTTGCCATGGGGAATGGCGATGCCGTG
>BFAS01000087.1 GCA_008974985.1 bacterium MnTg02 | reverse complement strand
TGCCTGGAATGTAGACGAGACGTGTGCCCTTTCGAACGAGCCAGAGGAGTTTTTGCAGGACGTCATTTTGCGCCTGCGGCCAATGTAGGCCACGCCCAATCCGCCAAAAATCAACAATGTCGCCGACCAGATAAATGAGATCGGCATCGTTTTCGCGCAGGAAGCCGATAACTGCATCCGCCTGGCAAGACTTTGTACCGAGATGGATATCGGAAATGAAAAGTGCACGATAACGCTTGGTGTGCTGCTCCCCAGTCATTGGTATATCCTGCTGATTTATTGAGCGGTTTATGTGACACCAAACGAGTTTTGTCTCTCCTTTGTGACACCGCTCTTTCTTCGCGTGCAAATATCCTTGGCGCGCAAACGTCACAGATTCCGTTCGCAATTTGCTCAAACTGGCCGCTCTTCTAATGACAGAGACACAAATCGAAGTACAGCTTTTAGAGACGATCGCTGAGGCCATCGGTGTCCGCCCCATAGCGGCCCATCCACTCCCCGTCGGTTTCGGCCTTGCTGGCTTCAGAGTTGACCTTATTGATGGTGATCGCGTCGCCGTTAAGGCGCATCGCAACCAAGCGTCCCGCAGCCATCTCGAAACCGAAGCCTTCATGCTGCGCGAGCTGGCCGCACACACTGAACTCCCCGTTCCTGCCGTGCGTTTTGCCAGCGCAGATCTTCTCATCATGTCATGGATCGACAATGATGGCGGGGCGATCGGCCCGGCGCACGAACGCCACGCCGCAGAGCTTCTCGCCGCGCTCCATACCACGCGCCTTTTCAGTGAATTCGGCTATGTCCGCGATACCGTCATCGGGCCCCTGCACCAGCCCAATACGAAGATGGCGAACTGGGTAGCGTTCTTCCGGGATCAGAGACTGCTCCATATGGCGCGGCAAGCCCATGACGCTCGTGCTTTGCCTGACGACTTATTCGCCCGCCTGGAAGGTCTCGCCGGCGATCTCGAGCGCTACCTTATCGAACCGGACCATCCCGCACTTATTCACGGTGATCTTTGGACTGGAAACATTCTCCTCAAGGATGGGCGAATTGCTGGCCTCGTCGATCCGGCACTGTACTGCGCTCATCCGGAAATAGAACTCGCCTTCACAACATTGTTCGGGACATTCGGCACGGCATTCTTTGATGCTTACGCCAGTCTTGCGCCCTTGGAAGCGGACTTCCAGAACGTGCGGCGCCCCATCTATAATCTTTACCCGGCGCTCGTGCATCTCAGCTTGTTCGGGCCGCAATATCTGCCAATGATCGATGGGTTTCTGAAGGAGATTGGCGTCTAGAAACAAGAGTTGAGCGGCGCAGAGCACCCCAAGGGAGTGGATGATGCTTTAATCTGTGGACAAGCTGGGCAAGGCGCCATTTACCCCGTGGGCAAATGCAAAAATTCGCTTTACTGTGTCTCTAAGGCCACCTTTGGTCTTCTTATCCCCCGCTTAAAAGAGGGGAGCCAGCCCAGCCCCTGGACTGGCCTTCCCTGCGAGAGCCGAATCCTTTTATTTTAGAGGATTCGGCTCGCCCCCCCCAAATTTGCGTTTGAGGCTGAACGATATGATGTCGGTGCTTGCCTCGACATTGGCCGCGACCGTCGTCAATCCCGTTACCGTCGTTTGAACCGTCTTCACTTCCTCAATGAAAATATGGGTGTATGCAAGATCGATCGTTGTCCGACCGGATAAGGCATAGGTCGCACCCGCGGATAACCATAAGCGATTGGAATCCGGAAGCGCGAAGAGACGTTGATCGGGATTTTGAACGGGCGACTCTTCATAGGCAATGCCGGCGCGCACCTGAAGCTGATTGGTATAGTCAAACTCCATACCAAAGGACAGGAACCAGCTATCGTCCCAACCGGGATTGAGCTCCGCTAGGGTTATCCCAGCCGGTGTCGCCCGGGTTGCCCGCATTGGCGACAAACGCACCTATTGTCTCCCCAGACGCCGTTGAAGACACAGTCAGCGTATCGAACCGGCTCCAATTGGTCCATTCGAAGGTGGCCATCGCCGTAAGCTTCGGATTTATCGCCTGTTTCAAAGAAAGAGTTACAATCTCCGGCGTTTCGATCTTGGCTTTGGCCGCGATGTTGAACCTATCCGGAGTGACGAATGGGCCAGGCAAAAGCACACCTGGTTGCGTCCGGAATCTGCCGCGCAACTCATGCTCGACCGAAGATCGAAAGCCGAGACCAATCGACGTCCCCCGCATCGGCGTCAGCATGACGCCTGCCGTGAAGCCGAGATCTACTTTATCGGTATCGCCCTTGAAGCTGGTTGACGGATTAAACGGCGCGCCGGTCGCGAATTTGAGAGTGGCTTTCATATATTCGACTTGCGGACCGACGCCGATGGCAATCGAGTCCGAGATTTTATAGGACACAACGGGATTAAGATTGATTGTAAAGATACTCGCCCGCCGGGCGAGTTCTGCACCGGCATAGTCGCTGTCCTCCGGGTCAGATACCAACCCAAACGGAGAATTCAGTCCGACACCAATGGAAAGCTTGGAATTCAGTTGCATTCCGCCATAAGACGCCGGGACGACGGCAAGATCAAAAATGTTGCCGCTGGTCGCAGAGAACCCTGCACCTAATAGATCAACTGGTCCACCCGCCGTCTGATTAACCGCACTCGTCGCGGTCAGCTCTGCGTCCAGCATCAGAAGCGAGTAATGGCTTTCGAAACTCATGCCCGGCACCGCCGCAAGAGCCGCCGGGTTCCAGTAAATCGAACTCAGATCACCGCCAGCCGCAATTCCTGCAAAGGCCGATCCCAGTCCTGAAGTCGACTGCTCCCGGATCGCAAAACCGCCTGCTTGTACCGATGTTGCTGCCAAAAGAAGTGCACCGGCTACCGATGCAACTCTGCCGAGTATTGGGGCTACTCTTACCATTATTTGTCGCTACTCTACTCAAAGCGCCTTGAAAGACGCTCGGGACGTTCCCTGCCGCTCCAATTTGGATATTTATTATCCTTGGAAATCACTTTACGGGTTGGATCGGTCATCTTTCAATGGTTCCGGGACCATACTCACTCTGGCTGTCAGCAACGCTAGGGCACCTCGAGTCCGCGCGTTAGCACCGTCGCGTCCATCGCGTTACAATTTTCTGAGGTCTGTAATTTCTTTATTATTCAATGCTTTAATTGCTTTTTATTGTTTTTTCAACGAGCCAAAAAGCATACTGAATTGTTAAATTGAGCGTAATCAGTCGGCCATGCATGCGCCATGCGTGATGACTTTTTGTGTATATGTTGCGTTATTATCACTGATACGATCGGTCATTTCCAATGACAGATGGGCGTTCAAACGCCACGCAGGCTTGACCGCCACAAGGCGCTGGACACGCAGTCGCGCTTGACAATAGTCGCCAATCGTTCATGAGCCAAACTCAAGGACTATTGGTATGACATTTCGATGAAGCCGGGACGGACATCGGTATGCGTGACACGCGCCGACAACAAGTGCGACACGCTATTGCGTTTTCTGTTCGCGCCCTCGGCTCGTCGCTTTGGCGTGTCCATCCGCGGCGAGGCTCCGGATTTGGGCCGCCATGTCCGATAAGGCCGCGTTGAGCACTGGTCCGGGGCAAATCGTTTCGCGCATCGGTATGATAAGACGTGATTTGTGCTTCAAAATCCTTGCCAGAGCAGGATGGTTGAGAAGTGTGGCACCCTGATTGTCGGATCTGTGCACCTGATCTGAAACGATCAGCAGGTCGGGGGGATGAGCGACAACGGATTCGAGCGGCAAGCTGGAAATCACCTGTCCGCGCTGACCCGCCAGATTTATGAGCCCCAAATGGTGGAGCATCATGCCGATATAGCTCCCCCGTCCGGAGGCATAGCCTCCGCGTTGATAATAAAGGACTTTGCGAAACGCGCTTGCTGTCGCGGCATTTTTCGTTCGGGCCATGACTTGATGAAGGTTGGCTACCAGCGCCGCGCCCTCACCATCCCGTCCCAGCACACCTGCCAGCCGCACGATGTGCTCAGCGATATCTTCCAACTTTCGCACTGCCGGCAAAACAAAGATATTTAATCCCTGCGCCCGCAAAAGACGCAACGTTTGCGGCTTGTTATACACCGAGGCGATAACCAGGTCCGGCTGCAACATGAGCACGCTTTCGGCGTCGTCGCGAATGGCGGGAAGCCCCTTGAGACGTTCCGCAAAAAAAGAAATCGACGGATCATGAGCAAGCGGGCTGAGCCCCACGATTTGGCCGCGCTCGGCGAGTACGGCGAGATATTGGTCGGCGCAAAGATTGATGGAAACCACCCGTCTGGGCCTCTCGCCCTCGGATTTCGCGTGGTTAGCGCCAACCAGCAGGATGGCAATGGCGAGAAACGCTGCGCCAAGATGACCGCGGCTTCGCCAAGGCGCCGGACCGGCGTGCCGCTTTCTCGTTCGAGAAGCAGCACGCCGCCGGTTTCCGGATTGAAAATTATTTGAGGCCATCTTCGTTGCCGTCAGAGCCATAGCGAAACCGCAACCCGCCATAGGCCGCCAAACCGGCCGTCTCAAATCCAAAAACTTCTTGATAATCTTCATCGAGCAGATTTTCGACCCGGCCATAGAGGCTCACTCCGGGACGCACTTCATAGGACGCCGCGACCGTCGCAAGAAGATAGTCGTCGAGCACGACTGTTACCGCTTCGAATGAAGCAAATCCGCCGGCGACCGCGTTGCGCAGAGCAACATCATTCATGGCCCCATTATACCCCAGCCCGAGATTGAAATTTCCGCGTCCTCTAGCAAAACGATAGTTGAGATCCAGCCGTCCGGCGTGTTTTGGACGGCGCACCTCTGTCGTCCCGTCGGCACGCGCGGCCAATAAATACGTGTATGCTCCGGAGAGGTCGAGATTTTCGCTAAGCCGGATGCGGCCCGCAACTTCGACCCCTCGTCGCGTACTTTCTCCGGGCAAATTAAGCGACGTGAAGACGGGTGCAAACTGCACGATAATCGCATTTTCAAGATTTTGATCAAAATAGGTCAGGTCGATAATAGCCGCGCCGCCCCCAAATGTTGCCTCAATGCCAGCATCCCAGCCAAAGCTCTCCTCCGGTTCGAGATCTGGATTGGGAACAAAGCCAAAGCTCGGTATTTGCCCGAACTGCTGGAACATATCCGGAAATCGGACACCTGTCCCGGCGCTCCCATGGAGGCGAGCATTGACCGCAGGCAGCTGAAGCGATGCCGCGACACGATAGGTGGTAAAATCCTCCAGAGTATCATTGTCGTCGTGGCGGACCGTGGCATTCACGAACAAGGTATTGAAAAACGCTCCGCGATATTCCGCTGCAAGCGCATCCCGTTCCCGGCGCCGCGTTACGCCATCGTCCGTCACCGGCGTAAATTCTTCGATCTTCCGCTCGACGAGACCGGTCACATGATGACTGCCCAATCCTCTCTGCTTGCCATCCAAATGAAGCGTGCTCAAATAGGAATATTTCCGTTGCAGGCTGTCATTGCGCGAGAACGATGTCCCAAAGACCGGATCGACGGCTGTGTCGCTACGGATTGTTGTATTGCCGCTGATCTTGGCTTGCTGTTCCCATAGCCCATCCAACAGAATGAGCTTCGCATTGAGCCCGCCAAGCCAAATTTTCGAGCCGAATGTCGACAGCCGGTCGACGGATGGTTGAAGCGTACCGATCGCGCCAACACCGGTTGGCTGATCGTCCCGCTCACCGTCCTTATTGCTGTAGCGAAAGACGCCATTGACCGTGAGGCCTTTGAAGATTTCAACGCCACCCTTGAAGCCAATAGCGCTAAATTCACTGCCATCATCCTCGTTGCCTTCCGGCGAAATATTGAATCCGCTCGTCCTATTGCGGGATAATGTAAACGCTGCGTGGGCTTTCTCATTGCCGCCGGATATGAAAACGTTCGCAGCAGCTGTCTCAAAAGACCCCCCCTCGAACTTGCCGCCGATCGCCAAGCCGCCCGCGCCTTTCCGGGTGATGATATTGATGACACCGGCGAGAGCACTGGAACCATAGAGACCGCTCTGAGGCCCGCGCAGCACCTCGATCCGCTCAATGTGGTCCGTCGTTATGTCGGAGAAATCAAACTCTCCATCGGTTGTGGCGTTGGCCTCAACGCCATCGATCAGCACCAATACATGATTGGATTCCGCTCCGCGCACGCGGATCTGCGTCAGTCCGCCAAATGCTCCGGTCCGGTTGACATGCACTCCAGGCAAACTGCGCAAGGCCTCGCCGACATTTCGAATTTGCCGCTGGCGTAACTGCTCGCCGGTGACCACGCTTACCGCACTGCCGGTTTCGGCGGCAGCAACAGGCGCGCCCTCCAAATTGGCGGCTTCGATCACGATACCGGGAAGATCTTCAACGGCGAAAACGCGTGCGGGATTGATGATGCTTAAAACCGCAACAGCGAGTATCGCTCGCCCGGTCCGGCGCAGAACTTCAAATAGGAATAGTGGCATTGTACGAACCTCCGTCGTGACGTGATTGACACGGTCGAATGGAGGCTCACCCGCAGGCTGATTGCCTGCGCCGCTCTGCAAATATTAGCGAGCTCGGAAGAATTCACGACGACCCTCCACACCAACCTCATGAGGATCGTCACCACTACGGATTATCGGCCGCTCCCGCGCACGCCCCGCGCACAAGATGGGTGACGCCGTACAGGCAGGTCTCCTGGCTTACGGTTTGCTGCGCTTGTCCGCCTTCCCAACGCTTGTCGCGTCAGTGGCATAATTGGACGAAGCGCTCACCGCTTACAGTTGCGGGGGCAGCCATGGCTTTGGGATATGAGCCTACGATCGAGGCACTGAAACCCGCACCATGTTCCCTATTCTCTCTCCGAAGAGAGAACCTATACATCGTGGTTTAAAGCAAACGGACACCGGCGCTGTCAATGGAGCCGAGAGAGCCCTATGAATAACTCAGCAGTGCGCCGCGTCGGATCACTCGCCAAATGACGTTCGCAACAGCATCGGAATTTTGAGAAATAGCGCCTGGGGTCTTTGTTTTTCCGTGCAACTTAATCGGAAAACCGGTTCCCACTTTTCCGGAAGCACTCGAGAGCGGAGTTCGTCAATTAACGGCGCAGCGCGATTGACACGCGCGGAATATAACGCTTGGTCTCAGCATCATATTGCGAAATCGTGAGAGAGTGCCTGCGCGCGCCCTTCAACCTGACACTAACCTGGCCGCGAAACTGATCGCTGGTGAACCTCACACGAAAACCATTTCTTCTTGCGGTGCCGCTTAGCTTACCGCTGACGTTATACTTTTCTTCCCGAAACGACCCCGACAAGCGGCCGCGACGATATATTAAATCTCCGAACGCAGAGAACCTATAATCCGTACCCGCGCAATTGATCTGCTGCGCAATAATCGTGCCGCCTTTCGAAAGCTTGTATGTCACGCGGCAAATGATCTTTTCTTTCACCCCTTTGCTCAGTGAAATGGTGCCTGGTCCCTTCCACCAGCCCTTGAGGGCGAAAAATGGATTGCCTTTCGATGCCGCCCAGCTTTCAGAGCTTGGCATACCAATCGAAAAATAAAATGTCAGTGCAAGCGCAAGTCCGATAAAGCGTAAGGACCTGCTGTGCTTTAATCCCACCATCCGCATGGACCTATCAACCCAGGTATAAACTCATCGACACCCGCTTTACGCTTCTTTTCTGACAGCTCGAAGACGAGGCAGCCAGAGAATAATGGCCGGCAGAAATATCATATCCGCGACCAGCGCGGCCGACAAGGTCGTCATGAATAACTGCCCAAACAAACGCATGGCAGGCAGTTCACTAACGATTGTGACCGCAAGACCCAGCACCAAGACGATGGTCGTCAACACCAATACGGGACCAATGCGCGAAATTGTTTCAAAGACGGCTTCGTTGACCGAAGCGTTCCGCGCGCGCTCGAAATAAAGCCGGTTTAGGAAATGAATCGTATCATCCACCGCGAGGCCAAAAGCAACCGTTAGGGCGATGACGCTTGCATATTCCAATCCCTTTCCAGCTAGGAAAAGAAATGTTCCCGCGGCAACAATCGGAAAGAGATTCGGCAGCACGGACAACAATGCCGCCGATACAGAGCGAAACGCCACGCCGATTAAAATAATCACAATGACGATCGCGATCAGCAGCCCGCGATTAAGCTGTTCGATCATGCTTGCGCTCTGCAGGGCCGAGACCGCTGCAAGCCCGGTCACTGTGAACGAGATATCCTTATAAGTCTGGCGCAGCGAATCGAGTTTACGATCAAGCTCGCGGACAACGGGAACGCTGTCGCCGGCATCAAGATTGGGGATGCGTCCCGTCGCGAGCGCCGCTCGCTCAGTGCGATTGACGAACCGCGCCGCCAAATGCTCCGGCATCTTATCCAAATATTTGACGACGGTCTCGGGCCGGGAATCGCCGGCATTTTCCTGCAACCATTGTCTCAATGTGTCGAGCGACCAAACATTGCCGATACCCGCCTGGGTCTCGATAAGGCTGTGGGCGCCGGAAATCGCATTGATGACGTCCTCCGATTCGACGGTCTTGCCTTCCGGCCACTGGATCATGATATGGACCGGGAGCGAGCCTGTGAGCTTGGCGTCCAGCCGCTCAGAGGCCGCGACCGACTGCTTATTGTCTGGAACTTGATCGCTCAACCGGTATTGCGGCTTCAATTGCAGGTGCGCGATAGAGAACAGCACCAGCAATACCAGCCCTCCGATCGCGACAGGAGCTGGGTTTGATCTGAGCTTGATAGCCCAGCTCGCGCAGAGATTGGTCAGCCAATCGATCGCCTTATATTTGGTTGCCTCTTCGGCGGCGAATTTTTCTTCGTCACGGATCAGCAATAAGGTCAGCATCGGGACGACGGTAATGACCGCGAAAAATGCCAGCAAGGTCGCCAACGCCGCGGAAAAACCAAACGTGCGGATGAGTCCTGAATCGGTCAACGCCAGCGAAAGCATCGCAACCGAGGTGGTCAGCGAGGTCAGCACACAGGCCGGTCCGACCGTCGTTATTGCATGGCGCGCTGCTTCGAACCGGTTCATGCCATCGCGCAATCGCCGGCGGATCGAAAACACCATATGCATCGCATCGGTGAATGCGATCACCATCACCAAAGGTGGAATCACATTGATGAAAGTCGTGAGCCGCTGATCGAGATGCCCCAAAATGCCGATCGCCCAGAGCACTGATAAAACAGGACAGATCGAAGCGATGAAAACCAGCATTGGTCTCCGGAAAAAAACCAGATTGATAATGAAACCGACCAAAAACCCGACCCCATTATAGATGAAGCGGTCGCGTTTGATGGCGTTGCGAATTTCCAGCTGCATGACGGGCGCACCCGCCAACTGCACCTTAAGTCCCTTCGACTCGAGGGATTCGCGCGCCAACTTATCAATTTCGCCGATCGTTACACTCAATCCTTTCTCAACAATCACATCCTTCTTCAGCGACAACACAAGAAGCATGAGCTGGCCATCCTCATCCTTGCCAGAGAGCAGCTTTCCGTTAATCAGAGGATGCGTGGAGGCGCGTTCCCACAACGCGTCGAATTCATCGCCCTCCGGCAATTCGGCCGGAAACATTGGCGGGGCATATCCTTTTTCATCGAGCGTCTCGCGCATCGAGAAAATGGAAATTACGCCGTCAACCGCCTGGGCGAATTGCATTTCAAGATGCAGGCCGCGAATGTCCTCGAGTAGATCGCGGTTTTTGAAATCGTCGGCTTCGATCACAACAAGCACATCGAACTCGCTCGTTGGAAAGCGCTTGCTCAATTCGGTGTAATTACGAAAATCCTTAGTACCCGACCGGAAAAGCTCCGACAACGTGCCGTCGGTCTCAAGCTTTGGAATGCCAAAGGCGCAAAACACGGTAAATATGAGCAAGATTGCGAGTGCGATGCGAGGCGCGCGAATAACCTGCAGACCAAGCTTTTCGATCCCAAATCCAAGCGAAGGCATGAGCGTCCTATTCGTTTAATTTAAGTGCCGGTATTGAGGGCAACACGCTTTCACCGACCATCATATAGCATTGAGCAGTTCGACGAGGATCAAACGTCTTGGCAGTCTTGGGGAATAATGTCAGCAGCCTTATACAGGCGAAACCACATTTGGACCAATTCAAACGGACACTTCCAATGTGGCAACCATCCCGATGGTCCACGGCTCCATTCCGGCTCTCGGTCCCCTCGTCCCACAACGTCACCCTGTTGGACCGTTGTTATTAGCGCACGGATGGCAATTGTAAACTGTAATTTGATATTGGCGACATTATGAACAATTGGCCGAAACGTGTATACGCCAACGGCTAAGCAGGCTCTCAAGCAGAATGAAAAAGACGAGAGGGAAACGAAAAGAATGAAACTTTTGCGTTACGGTCCGCCAGGTCATGAAAAGCCGGGTCTTCTTGGCCCGAACGGAGAAATTCGTGACCTTTCGCCCCATGTCGACGATATTGGCGGCGATGTTTTAAGTTCCGAAGGCCTCCGGAAACTTCAGCACATTGATATCACCAGCCTTGCGGTTGTTGAAGGCCATCCGCGCTTGGGACCGCCTGTGGGGCATGTTCCTAATTTCATCGCCATCGGCCTCAACTATGCGGACCACGCAAAAGAAGCGGGCATGGAAATTCCGAACGAGCCGGTTCTCTTTTCAAAATCGACCTCATGCATATCGGGCCCGAACGATGATGTCGTCATACCTGCCGGCTCCCGCCATAGCGACTGGGAAGCCGAGATCGCCTTTGTCATCGGTACGCGCACCCAACATGTCAGCGTGCAAAACGCCCTTGATCATGTCGCGGGATATTGCGTCTGTAATGATGTGTCGCAACGCAATTGGCAACTTGAGACGACGGGCCAATGGATCAAGGGCAAAAGCTACCAAACGTTTGGCCCGATCGGTCCGTGGCTCGTCACGATCGACGAAATTCCGGATCCGCAATCGCTTGATATTTTCCTCGAAGTCAATGGAGAGCGCATGCAGTCCAGCAATACCAGCCAGATGATTTTTCCCATCGCCGAACTGGTGAGCATTGTCAGCAATTTCATGACGCTTCTCCCCGGCGACGTGGTGACGACCGGCACTCCGCCCGGCGTCGGGCTGGGGATGAAGCCTCAGCGGTTCTTAAAGGCCGGCGATGAAATGCGGCTCGGCGTCCAGGGTCTAGGTGAGCAACGGCAAAAAGTCGTTGAGGCCTCAAGCTAGCTGGTCACTAAGACGATGTGTTTGATGTCTCGGTCAGGCGGCGCTTATACCATCGGTCATTGGGAATGACCGACGGGCGTTCAAGCGCCACGCAGGCTTACGCACCATAAGGTGCGACGGGCAGTCGCCCTTGCCAAAGGAAATTATGAGTCAATCATAATTTCCTTTGGTATTATTCCTTCTCCCGCCAAACATTATGAAAATGGTGAACGGGTCCCCGGCCCCGGCCGATCGATAGTCTATCGGCTTGCACCAGCGCTTCGTGCACATAGTGTTTCGCCCGCTCGACGGCATCGAACAAGGTTGCGCCGCGTGCAAGAAACGCCGTGATGGCCGAGGACAGCGTACAGCCCGTCCCATGCGTATTCTTCGTATCAATCCAAGACGCGCTCAAACGTTGCAACTGGGCGCCATCGTAGAAGACATCGATGGCTTCGCCGCCGGGCGCGTGACCGCCCTTAACCAAGACAGCCTTGGCGCCAGCTTCGTGGAGACGTTTGGCCTGGTCCCGCTGCTGACCTTCACCCACCGCGCGGTGATCGGAAAGGAGAAGCGCCGCCTCTTCCAAATTCGGTGTGACCAGCGTCGCCATGGGCAGCAGCCGGGTCCTAAGCGCCGTCTCGGCGTCTTCTTCGAGAAGACGATCTCCGCTTGTCGCGACCATGACCGGGTCAAGCACAATCGGCACTTGAGAAAAGCGCTTGAGCCCCTCAAGGACGGCGTCAATGGCGTCTTCATTGCCAAGCATGCCGATTTTCACGGCGCGGATCGCGAGATCCGAAAATACCGATTCCATTTGTCTGAGAATGATATCGGGTGGAAGAGGCAGGACAGCTTGAACGCCCAGACTGTTTTGGGCGGTGATGGCCGTCACAACGGTCGCACCGTAAACTTTCAACGCCGAAAATGTTTTTATGTCAGCCTGAATTCCCGCCCCGCCGCTGGAATCCGATCCGGCAATTGAGAGAGCTATCGGGCCTTCAATCTCATCGAATGTCATAGGGGCCGTTATACGCGTTCGCCCGCATTAGGAAACCGTACGAATTCACCGGATGCGCTATCCCTGCGATTCGTGCATTGCGCCATTCGTGGCGGACCTTCGCCGCCAAAGGAGAAGCTGGTTGTTGGCGGGCATCGCATAGTCTTCAACGAAACGCAGACCTTGCGCTTCAGCCAATGCGTCAATCGCTTCAAAATCGCGGATACCGCTCGCCGGATCATTTTGTTTCAGCCATGTATCGAACCGCGCATTGCTCGCCATTGTGAAGTCACCGCCATATTTGAAGGGGCCATAGAGGCAAAAGAGACCGCCCTCCGCAAGACACTCGCCCACGCCGCGAAACATGTGCTCGACATCGGGCCATGATATGATGTGCACGCAATTGGCACTGAACACGGCGTCCACGTTCGATACCGGCCATGGATGAATTGCAACGTCAAGCGCGACAGGCGGCAAGACATTGCTGGTCGCTTCTGCCTCCAACCGCGCACTGATCCCGTTGAGATTTTGCGCGATATCGCTGGTTTGCCAAATGAGGTGCGGCAAGCCTTTGCCAAAGTACACCGCGTGCTGCCCTGTGCCGCTGCCGATCTCCAAGACCTTCCGGACATCGCGAAAGACGTCGCGCAATATCCGGGCGATCGGCTCCTTATTGTTTTCCGCTGCTTCTGAAAATGGCAAATTGCTCAAGTCGCACTGCTCGATGTAGAGATCTTATTTTTTGACAAAATTGACGTTGAAATTTTGTATTCCTTATATCGCGCTGCTGGCAGGTTCGCTAGAAGTCCGTCTCCATTGCGGGCGGCGGCAGACGGAATCAATGAGACCTTAGGGAATCCATCATGGTATTTCGCATTGGCTTTCTTCTCTTTCCAGACATTACACAACTCGACATGACGGGCCCATACGAGGTGTTTGCGAAAATTCCCGAGTCCGAGGTCAACCTTGTCTGGAAAACGCTGGACCCGGTCACGGCAGGCGGCGGCATGCAAATCCTGCCGACCATTACATTCGCGGACTGCCCTAAGCTCGACCTTATCTGCGTTCCTGGTGGTCCGGGCATGAACGCGCTTCTCAACGATTTTGAAACGCTCGACTTCGTACGCCAGCAAGCCCTTGGCGCGCGCTACGTTACATCCGTGTGCACGGGCTCGCTTGGGCTTGGCGCGGCCGGTCTCCTCAAGGGCAGACGAGCCGCAAGCCATTGGATGTCCCTGGAGATGCTTGCGGAATTTGGAGCGATACCTGTGCCTGAGCGTGTCGTAATCGACGGCAATATTATCACCGGCGGCGGCGTGACGGCAGGCATCGACTTTGCTCTGCGGATCGTGGCGGACATATTAGGAGAAGAGGCCGCCCGGAAAATCCAACTCGGCATTGAATACGACCCTAAGCCGCCTTTTGATGCCGGGTCTCCGGACACAGCCGGCCACGCGCTTGTCTCTCAAGTCCGCGCCGCAGCCGAGGCGCGCCAGCAGGAACGGCACGCAGCCGTAAAGCAGGCCGCCGCTCGATTGGCGGCATCGTAAACGGACCGCTATCCGCATTTTCCGGACGGAAAACCGCGCGCACCCGCCGATCAAGTCGGAGGGCATGCTTTTCCTGAAAATGTGCTAGGCGACTTTGCCTTTGTTGCGGGAGGCGTCTTTGAGGACCCTCTCGGCCACCGCTTCGGCATCCTGGATTATTCGTTCAGCGTTTTCTTTGGCTTGCCGGAGCAACTTCTTGGCGTCGTCCTGCGCCTTCAGAATCGTCTTCTCATAGTGACGATCGTCTTGCTGCAACGTTTGGCCCGTCAATTGCTGCGTCAGGCCGAAAAGCTCTGTCGCCTTATCTCGATAATCGGAAAACATCGTATCGAAAAACTGTGATTGCAATTCGTGAAGCGATCTCGGGCTCTGACAGTTCGAAATACGCGCTGGAAGTTCAGCATATTGTTTGAATCGGTGACCGTAGAAATTGATAACTTCACGGTGCCAATCAAATAGAACATCAACGATTGCGTCGTTCGCTTTCAGGGCTTCGCTGATCTCTGGGGAATATTTTCCCTCATCCCTGGCCTGGTGAGTCTTAGACATGATTTTCCTCCCGCATACCGCACGCCCTCCACCACGCTCATTGGAGCCGCTATGGCGGAGCAAGTCGAGAGACTGGGCCTCAGATCATGTTCAGGAGGGAAACAGGTAGGAAAATAAGCGGCAAGTTATCCACAGGGGGCACCGGTTCTGTTGATAACGCAAAAAATGGAACAATTCATATCTCTTATGCTGGCGGGCATTGGGAATGACCGATGGGCGTTCAGCCGCCACGGAGGCTTACGCATCATCAAATTTCCGCCGTGCGAAGCCGGACATGCGGTTATTTAGACGCAGGCCGCCGGTTCAACGCGACCGGAAGCCCAATATTTTGACGTGATCATCAATGGCCTAGAGCCCATTCGATGAATCGCGATTCATCGAATGGGCTCTAGCTCTTTGTTTTTAAGAATTATCCGGGCGGAAAACCGCACACACCCACCGATCAAGTCCACTGCTGTCCGGTTTAAGTTTCTCCGAGATTTAGAAGGAACTGGTTGAGCGGTAAGGGAGGCGGTTCCGGCGGGCCGAGGAGTTGCGTAATTTTTCGCCGGTGCATGAGGTTTACGCGGACGAGC
>BFAS01000086.1 GCA_008974985.1 bacterium MnTg02 | reverse complement strand
GCCCACGGCGCCCCCGTCCGCAGCCGCCAGAATATCCCGTTCAACACCCGACGATCATCCACCCGCGGAACGCCGCGGACCTTCGTCGGCAGCAACGGCTGGATCACAGACCACTCAAAATCCGTCAAATCAAAGCGCGCCATAACATGTCTCCCTTCCAGGAAACTGAATCACAACGCTCCAAACTTGGGAATCCCTTTTATGGGTATGTGACCTAGAGCATTTTCAGGAAAAGGCATGCCCTCCGACTTGATCGGTGGGTGTGGGCGGTTTTCCGCCCGGAATATGCTTAGGAACAAATAACTAGAGCCCCATCCACCTATTTGGGCGCTCGTTTGGCGAGGATCCGTTGCAATGTGCGCCGATGCATGTTCAGCCGGCGCGCCGTTTCCGAAACATTCCGGTTGCAGAGCTCGTAGACGCGCTGAATATGCTCCCAGCGGACCCGATCTGCGGACATCGGATTTTCCGGCGGCGTTGCCTTGGCATCTGACGGCGCCATGAGGGCCGCGTAGACATCGTCCGCATCAGCCGGCTTCGCGAGATAATCCACGGCGCCAAGTTTCACCGCGGTTACCGCCGTTGCGATATTGCCATAGCCGGTCAGCACGATTGCACGCGCTTCTGGGCGAATCTCGTTCAAGAATTGGAGGACATCGAGCCCATTGCCGTCCTCGAGCCGCATATCGACAACGGCATAGGCAGGCGGTTCCTCGCGAATGAGATCCAGACTTTCCTTTACGGATTGGGCCAACCGGACCTTGAAGCCGCGCGCTTCCATCGCCCGCCCTAGCCGGTTCAAAAATGGAAGGTCGTCATCGACAATCACAAGGCTCTTATCATCGAGCATCCCTGTGCCAACGGAAGTGTCAGTCAATCCATCCTCCACTCTACGGAACCTTATTAGCTTGTACGGCCGTTTCGGCCAAGCAGCCTCGCGCAAACTGGTAAGCGGCGATCTCGCGCTTCCATCGCATATTTCGTGTTTTGGCCTAAAAACGTCGGTTATGAAACGCGTCGCATCCGTTGATAGTATAGAATGATATCGAGTCGATACCTATTCTGCTGCGGCGGAGAGATCGGCCCTTGTCGAGTCGATACTGTTTCGCGGCCAGGTCACGCGCACCATCGCACCGGAACCGGGAACTTCGAGATTTTTGAGCAACAGGGAAGCGCCAGAGCGTTCAAGTAAGGTCTTGGCAATGAAAAAACCTAAACCCAGACCGATACGGTCACTGCTCGAATCTGTCTTCGACTTGGCCGCGCGGCGCGTTGTGACATAAGGTTCTCCAAGATGCTCCATAATTGCCGGTGGAATACCCGGCCCATCATCGGCAATGGTGATGATGACATCTTGGCTATCCCACAGGGCCGAAATTTCGACGCCTGTACGGGCAAAGTCGATGGCGTTTTCAATAATGTTTCCCAGACCATAAAGAACGCCTGGATTACGCAAAAGCACAGGTTCCTTGCGATCTTCCCCGCCGGTTTCTGGCCTTGGCCCGGCGATGATCGCAACTTCGGTACCCAACGCCCGATGAGGTTGAACAACCTCTTCAATAAGCTGCGTAAGCGGCAGGCGGTCGAACATTTGATCCGGTTTGCCGTCGTGCTCGACCAATGTGCTGAGGATCTCGCGGCAGCGCTTCGCCTCAGAGCGGATGAGCTTCACATCCTCCCACAACACGCTATCCTTTTGCGCCTCATGCTCCATCTCTTTGGCAATGACACTGATTGTCGAAAGCGGCGTTCCGAGCTCATGTGCGGCGGCGGCCGCAAGCCCATCAAGCGCAGAAAGCTGCTGCTCGCGAGCAAGAACCATCTCCGCCGCCGCCAGGGCATCGGACATTTGACGTGCTTCCTTGGCGATCCGCCAAGCATAAAGGCTGGTAAACAGCGTGCCGCAAACGATCGCCGTCCAGACGCCGAATTTGAAAAGTAATGGCGATTCGAGGGCTTGTTCGGCAATCCAAGGCAGCGGCTCCGAAACGAAGGTCAAAACCGTCGTGCAAACAACTGCGACTACACCAAGGGCAAGCGTGTAACGGGGCAGCTGCGTCGATGCTGATACGGTCACCGGCACGACGAGCAAAATCGAAAACGGATTTTGCAAGCCTCCTGTCAGGTACAGAAGGGCCGACAACTGCACGAGATCATAGCTCAGCATGAGCATCACATAAATGCTTTGCAACCGCTGGCTCGGCAAATAGCGAAATCGGAGAAAAATATTAAGGCAAGCAGAGAGCAGAATCACGGCCAAGCACAAGCCAAACGGCAATTCAAAGCCTAGACCAAAATAGACCGCAAACACCGCGATGGTCTGGCCAATGACTGCAATCCAGCGGAGACGGATGAGCGTCCTGAGGCGCAGACGGCTTGTTCCTGGTTGGTTTTCCAGCGGAGGTACGGGACGCATCTATTTGATCTGTTTCGGTATAATTGCCTGTGCCGCCAAAATTGAATCTCTCGATTTGCCACACCATAACATGACCTTTTGAAATTCGCCGCTGAAGATATCTCGAATTTCCTCTCCATGGGGCTCGGAATTGCCGCATGCCGTCATTTGCTAAAACGCGCCAGGGTCAATCGGTCGCTCCTGCAAATGGCTGAATAGGCTTGACGGAACCACCATGCTCAGCCACTTAATTTCCGTGCCAGCCGAAGAATCGATAAGGGCCTGTTGCCATGCCAATCAGACTTCTCGTCGTCATTTTTTGCTCGTTTCTCCTTGGCGGCCTTGTCGGGCTGGCTGCCCACCCCGAAGCCTGGCCGAAAACGGCGATTGTTTTACCGGTAGAGAGAACAGGTAAGGCACTGGTCGGCGGTCCGTTCGCCCTGACAGATCAGCATGGAAAACGGGTGACGGATAAGGATTTTCGCGGCCGCTTCATGCTGGTCTATTTTGGTTATACATTCTGCCCTGACGTCTGCCCGGCGGATATGCAGATCTTGTCGACCGCCCTTGAAAATATGGGCCCGAAAGCCGATCGCTTCGCTCCAATCTTCATCACCATTGACCCAGAGCGGGATACGGCCGAACGGCTTGCGTCCTATGTGCAGCATTTTCATCCGCGATTGATCGGTCTAACCGGATCGGTTGATGAGATTACCGCCGTCGCGAAGGCCTACCGGGTCTATTTTTCCAAAGTTAAGGACGAAAGCGCGGAAGACGAATATTTGATGAATCATAGCGCTTTCATCTATGTGATGAATGAGCAAGGCGAATATCTGACCCATTTCGGTCATGGGACAAAACCCGACGCGATTGTCGAGCGCCTCACTAAGCTATTGTAAATTAGATATGTTTTTTCCCTTTGCGTGTCAGTTTGCGCTTGTCGCAAAGAGAGCTGGTCTCTAGACTTTCGAAAATCTCGAATCATGAGCTTCGCACCGCAATAAATTAGGCTATTATATTGCAGTGCAAAAACAATATCGGCCTTTTGGGGGCCATTCGAGCAGGGGAAGGCGATCATGCTCTACCATTGGTATGAATTCAGCCATGCTGCTTTAAGTCCGGCGCGGATCGCTGCTGATTCCTATCGCCTCATGCTCAAAAACCCACTGAATCCGTTCGCTCACACGGCGGTTGGCCGCAGCGCCGCAGCCGCGTTCGAAATGTTCGAACGGTCGACCCGGCGGTATGGCAAACCGCCATTCGGCATCGCCGAGACCATGATCGATGGCCAGAGAATTCCAGTTCAAGAAAATATCGTGTGGCGCCGAAATTTTTGCAACCTATTGAATTTCAAGCGCAAAATGCCCGCCAAGGTGAAGGGCGGACAAAGCAAATTGCTCCTAGTGGCGCCAATGTCCGGACATTATGCGACTTTGCTCCGTGGGACGGTGGCCGATATGGCGCCCCGGCACGATGTCTATATCACAGACTGGCAAGACGCCCGTGACGTGCCGCTCGATGAGGGCCATTTCGATCTCGATCATTATATCGACTATCTGATTGAAATTTTTGAATATTTCGGCGGCGATATTCATGTTGCCGCGGTATGCCAGCCATCGGTGCCTGTACTCGCCGCGATATCGATCATGGAAGCGGAGGGAAATCCCAACGTGCCCCGCTCCATGACGCTGCTCGGCGGCCCGGTCGATACGCGCTTGAACCCTACCGTGGTCAACAAATTGGCCGAATCGCGCGGCACAGCTTGGTTCGAGCAAAACGTCATCATGCGCGTGCCTTGGCCTGCTCGTGGCGTTGGACGGCGGGTCTACCCAGGATTTTTACAGTTGACCGGCTTCATGACCATGAATCTGGACCGCCATATGACGGCACATAAGGAATTGTTCCGCCACCTTATCGAGGGAGACGGGGATTCCGTTGAAAAACATAAGAAATTCTACGACGAATATCTTGCTGTGATGGACCTGACAGCGGAATTTTACCTGCAAACGGTCGAATCTATCTTTGTACGCCACGCTTTGCCACGCGGCGTAATGACTCATCGAGACCGGCTAGTCGATCCATCGGCAATTAAGAATGTACCCCTGCTCACCATCGAGGGCGAAATGGACGATATTACCGGCGTTGGACAATGTTCCGCGGCCCATGATCTCTGTTCCGGCCTCGCCAATTCCAACAAAGAGCAGTATATACAGCCCGGCGTCGGTCATTATGGCGTGTTCAATGGCTCTCAGTTCCGCAGCAAAATTGCACCGCGTATTTCTCGATTCATCGATAAATACAGTCAAAGACCGTTAAAAGCCGGGGTTATACGCCGCGGCAGCGGGATTAAGTCGGGGAAATCGGACTGACAAGCGTGATTCGGCGTTGATTGTTCGTATTTTGTTCCTATATTTTTGAAGAAACCGGAGCTTGCGAGTTAACTTTGCTCCCGCTGGGCGGTTGATCCGTCGGCGCTTGGAGGTCAAAGTAGAGCTCCAGATGGTTCGAGAAAATGCTGGCTGAAAGGTCAGCTGTAAGTACAGATTCGGGTTGCATTGGGGCAGGGCGCGTAACACCGGACACCGGAGGGTCACCATTCTAAAAAGATTGACCAAAGACCTTGAGGACCAAGCCTCACTTCGGATTTCGGGAGTGGACGCACCTTTAATTGTTAAGCGGAACCCGCGCGCCCGACGCCTCACATTGCGGATAAGTCATAGCGACCGGCACGCCGTATTAACCGTGCCGATGGATTGCGGCTCCGAAGATGTCGCGGTTTTTTTGAACCGGCATTTGATATGGCTCCGCCAGCGTCTCGATGCGCTTCCGGCCCCTGTACCCTTTCGCCACGGCGCTATTATTCCGCTG
>BFAS01000085.1 GCA_008974985.1 bacterium MnTg02 | reverse complement strand
TATGAGTTTTTTCGAAGGAGCATCATAGACCGGATGGCGCGCGGCAACGCCCTTCATGGAATTACCCGCATTATTATGGCAAGTGGCGCACGCTTTTTTTGACCGGCCATCGACGCTCTGCCACGACTTCTCGCCATAGGCATACCAGGACATTCCAGGGTTCTGGATATCGTCATCCTGCATTGCCCGGATCGTGTCATCGGAAAAATGATAGCCGGACCAAATCTCGGCGAGCGGATGGCCTTCGGCCGGCGGCAAGACCGGCTTCGATTTGCCATCGGCGCCCCTCACCGTTCCCAATCCCGTAAGCACAAATGCTGCCGAAATGGCTGCAATTCCGGCAAACCGCCGGAGTCCACGGGCGCCTTGGGCACGGCGGCTATTTAAGTTTCGACAGATATGCCAACACATCCTCTATATCTCTTGCAGATAAAATTGCGCGATCCTTACAAGTTTGAAACGCCCGGACGAATTTTCCGGCCAGGTAATAGGGCGGCATGATTGTGTCGGCTTCAGGAAATGCGGCTTGCGCATCGACCAAAATAGCCCGCAGCTCTCCTATTGTATAACGCCCGGCGATACCGTCGAGACTAGGCCCCAACGTGCCGTGGGTTCCATATTTTTGGGGCGTTTCCGATTTTTTCAAATCGAGTTCTGTCAAAATTGCGCTCACCCTATGGCAGGCAATGCAATTTCCACGCTCGGGATTGACCATGATCTTAAGGCCGCGCGCGGACTTCCCCTGCACTTTGGCGAGCGGCTTTTCTATCGCGACATCGATCGCCTTGCCCGGCACGAATTTATAAGCCGCAAGCTTATCAGCCCGAGGACCGTCGCAGACCGCGCCCGCGGCATAGGCCGGTGTGATCGGCACCACTGCCCATAGCAAGGCGCTCCACGAAATTACCAATACTTTTCTCAACGATGCACTCCCGATTACTCTCGTGGCACCAAACATGAGATAAGTCGTCAGGCCTGCTTCGGCAACCCGCTTCATCTGGAGTGTTAGGAAGACGCGCCAGCAAGCTCCGCCGCTTGCCGAATTGCGGCGATATTCTCGGCATATGAGCCACTGCCGAACACCGCCGACCCGGCAACCAGAACATTCGCTCCTGCTTCCGCGACTTGGCGTGCCGTTTCCGGATTAATGCCGCCATCAACTTCAAGATCGATCGGCCGGTCGCCAATCATCTCTTTCAGCTGCCGGATTTTTTCGCACATTTGCGGAATAAAGGCCTGACCTCCAAAGCCTGGATTGACGGTCATGACCAGAATGAGATCCAAGCGGTCGAGCACATCGGCGATGGCGCTTGCCGGTGTCGATGGGTTGAGTGAGACGCCTGCTTTCAATCCGAGCCCGCTGATCTCCTGCAACGAGCGGTCAAGATGCGGCCCTGCCTCGGCATGGACTGTCAAAATATCCGCACCGGCCTTGGCAAAAGCTTCCAGATAAGGATCGCACGGCGCAATCATGAGGTGGACATCGAGCACTTTTTTTGTGACCGGGCGAATGGCGCTGACGACAAGCGGTCCGATGGTGATATTCGGGACAAAATGGCCATCCATAACGTCGACATGAACCCAATCGCAGCCGCCCTCATCGATGCTCCGCACCTCGTCACCGAGCTTGGCGAAGTCAGCGGACAGAATTGAAGGGGCGATGATGATGCGGTCCGGCATTTTGGATGATCCCTTGACGATCTTCTGTATCGGCGAATTAGCCAGCAACGGCGCTTTCGGCCTCGGGGGGTGATAACGCAGCTATTCCCGGCAGATCCCGCCCTTCCAGCCATTCGAGAAAGGCGCCACCGGCCATAGAAACATAGCTGAAATCCTTTGTGACCCCGGCGGCGTTAAGCGCGGCAACGGTGTCCCCGCCGCCTGCGACGGTGACCAGCGATCCGGCCTTTGTCCGCTCCGCGGCCGCGCGGGCAAGCGCAAACGTGCCTTCGCCGAAGGGTGCGATTTCGAAAGCGCCAAGCGGACCATTCCAAAGCAAGGTCTTGCAATCGGCGACCTTTTTCGTGAGTTCCGCAATCGTCTCCGGTCCGACATCGAGTATCATGCCGTTTTCCGGCACACCACCGACGCTTAAAATTTCCCATCGCGCGCCTTGCCTGAAGTCCTCGGCGACAACGACATCGCTGGGGAGCAGGATTTCGCAGTTTTGCGCCCCGGCCTCGGCTGCAATCTGTTTGACTGTTTCGACGAAATCAGGTTCGCAAAGCGATTTCCCAACATCCATGCCACCTGCATAGAGGAAGGTATTGGCCATGCCGCCGCCGATAATCAGAACATCAACCTTGGCAAGAAGATTGGTCAACACCGGTATCTTTGACGAAACTTTCGCCCCGCCGATAACGGCAGCCACCGGCTTTTCCGGGTGGTCCAGCACCGATCTGAGGGCTTCAATTTCACCCATCATCAACGGCCCTGCATAGGCTGGCAGCAAGTGGGCCAGCGCCTCAATCGAAGCATGGGCGCGATGCGCCACCGAGAACGCGTCATTGACATAGACGTCGCCAAGTTTGCTCAGGGCGCGGGCAAATTCCGGATCATTCGCCTCCTCGCCTGCGTGGAAACGCAAATTCTCGAGCACAATCGCCTGGCCATCGGAAAGCTCGTTTATGGCCGAAGCAGCTTCTTCTCCGATGCAGTCCGATGCGAACCGAACCGGGATCCTGGCCAGCACCTCCCCTAAAGCAGCGGCGACAGGCGCTAAAGACATATCCAAACGAGCTTCGCCCTTCGGGCGGCCAAAATGAGATATGATGACAATGCGCGCACCCCGGGACGCCAGGACGTTTAATGTCGGGCGAATACGCTCAAGGCGCGTCGTATCGGACACTTTCCCGTCAGCCATAGGCACATTCAGATCGGCGCGCAACAAAACGCGCTGACCTGCGACATCGACGTCATCCAGTGTTTTCAAGCTTTCGAGATTCATGCTCCTCATCCGCCATTACGATATTGAAATGCTCATCGAATTGGAGGTCTGCCTCATACGAGCTTTCGGGCGGCATCGACTATGCCGTCTACTGTGATGCCAAAATGGTTGTAGAGATCCCCGGCTGGCGCCGACGCGCCGAAACTTGACATGCCGACAAAGGCACCACTGCCGCCGAGCCATTTCTCCCATCCAAGCGCCACCGCGGCTTCAACACCAACCCGTGGTGCGGACCCTAGAACCATTTGTTGAGTGCTCTCGGACTGGGCTTCGAAAAGCTCCCAACACGGCATGGAAACGACAGCCGCCTGGATCCCTTGCTGCGCCAAGGCGTCGCGGGCGGTGACCGCCAACGACACTTCCGAACCGGTTGCAAGCAATGTGACGTCCCGTTCGCCATCGGCCTCGCGCAGCACATAGGCACCTTGTGCGACAAGGTTTTCGTCTGTCGGCTGTTGGCGCACAGTCTCCAACCCTTGACGCGTGAGCGCCAGAATTGAGGGCCTATCCTTTGCCGTCAGCGCTAATTGCCAGCACTCCGCGCACTCGACCGCGTCGGCAGGGCGGAAAACACAAACATTGGGCATCGCCCGAAGGCTTGCCAAATGCTCGACCGGTTGATGGGTCGGGCCATCTTCGCCGAGACCGATTGAATCATGGGTCATGACGTAAATAACCCGCTGACCCATCAGCGCCGACAGCCGGATTGCCGGGCGGCAATAGTCCGTGAAGACGAAAAACGTACCCCCATAGGGTACGACACCGCCATGCAACGCCATGCCGTTCATGGCCGATGCCATGGCGTGCTCACGCACGCCGTAATAGATATAGCTTCCCGAAAAATCTTCCGCCGTTACGGCGGCTTGCTGACTGGTCTGCGTTAGGTTGGAGCCTGTGAGATCCGCCGAGCCGCCGATCAGCCCCGGAATGACAGGAACGAGCTTTTCCAAAACCTTTTGCGAAGAAACCCGGGTCGCAAGTTTCGGTGCTTCGCTTGCAAATCCCGATTTGAGTTGCCTGACGGCATCGCCAAGCGCGGTCTGAACCTCATCGTCGATAGGATCGATCAGACGTCCTCGCTCCCCAGGGGTGAGCTTTTCCGCCGCCGCCTGCCATTTTTCAAAAGCCGCCTGCCCCCGGCGTCCAACCGCACGCCAGGCGTCTAAAATCGTTTGCGGTATTTCGAACGGCGGATATGGCCAATCCAGCTCCTGACGCGCGGCTGCGATTTCTTCCATACCGAGCGGCGCCCCGTGGGTGGCCGCCGTCCCTTGCTTATTGGGCGCGCCAAAACCAATTATCGTGCGGCACGCAATAAGCGATGGCTGATCCGTGACGTTCCGGGCATTCTCAATAGCCAGCGCGACCGCCTCCCCATCATGCCCATCGACGCCAGCAACGTGCCATCCCGACGCCGCAAATCGGTCCTGCTGATTGTCGGAAAGCGCCAGGCTTGTCGGACCGTCAATGGATATATGGTTGTCGTCAAAAAGGACGATCAATTTGCCAAGCTTCAGATGGCCGGCAAGCGAAACGGCTTCATGGCTGATGCCTTCCATGAGGCAACCATCGCCGGCCAGCGCATAGGTGAAATGATTGCATATCGCGTCACCATGACGCTGGTTGAGCAAACGTTCGGCGAGCGCCATGCCGACACTGTTGGCGAGCCCCTGTCCCAAAGGTCCGGTTGTTGTCTCGATACCTGGCGCGTGACCATATTCCGGATGCCCCGCCGTCTTCGACCCGAGCTGGCGGAAATTCCGCAGATCGTCAATGCTGACGCCTGGATATCCTGTGAGATAAAGCAGCGCATAGAGCAACATCGATCCATGCCCGGCGGACAGCACGAAACGGTCCCGGTCGGGCCAGTCCGGCTCACTCGCGTGGAATTTGAGAAATCGCGTAAAGAGCACCGTTGCGGCATCGGCCATGCCCATCGGCATTCCCGGATGACCCGATTTCGCCTTCTCAACCGCATCCATTGCCAGCGCACGAATTGCGTTGGCCAATTCGCGCCCTGATGGTTCGGAGTGCGCCTGTTGCCTATCGAGAACGTCGGCCATTTTGCTCTTTCTATCTCTTTCGGAAGCGCCGCAATTTTGGATCTCGGTGTCACGGCGCGGGCAAACCGGTCCCCAGAAAATGGGGTGGTTAGAGCCCTTTTAGACGGGTTTATCGGGGGTGTCTTACTCCCGCGAGATGCCGAGCGCCAGACTCTTTTCCACTAATACCATCGGTTATTCGAAATAACCGATCGGCGTTCAGGCGCCACGCAGGCTTGACCACCATAGGGTGCGGGCCACGCAGTCGCGCTTGCCAAAGTAATTTATGAGTCAATCATAATTTCCTTTGGTATATTTCGTTACCACCGCGCATCCAACCCGCTGAGCCGCGAAAAGAGATCCGGGGTCCGGCCGATCGCAAATGCGCATCTCGGCACCATTGGCATTATTTTGGGAGGGTTATTGTGTTTCGCCGATATCTTGCTTTCGGATGATGGCCAAACCCTTAAGAGACGGTCTGCCCGTCATCTTTTTTCGGCCGCCGTGGGGCGCTCAGCCTCAGTGCGCGCCGCAGGTTCCGAGGCAAATAGGCATCGACGGCCCTTAGGCTGCCATCGAGTTCCGGGAAACGCTCGCGCAGCCTACGCAGCCGATTGCGCACCGTCACACTGGTCATAACGAGAAGGCCAAGGCCGATCGCCAGGAGAATTGCGCCAAGCGGAATAGGCGTCGGCAGCGTGAGCACGCCGGCGATCAAGAATAAAATCGCTATGATAAATAGCATCAAACGCTGCACGGTCTCTCCCTAACTCCGTTCTATATCTGATTGATTTGACGTCGATATACGCTGCACTATACACACGCTGTGATTTCGGTCCTAAATTTCAAGTCCCCTGCATCGCGCATGGACGCCGCTTGAATGCGGCCGTTGTAATTAGACTATTCACACACCATTTCCGGACATACCCAAGCGCGGACGCCACTCGCGTTTTACGCATTGTTCAGTTATATTGCACCGCAGCATTTAGCTTTATCAACCTCGTCACCCGGTCAGCATACAAAAATCGCATAATACGGGCAGATTACGCAGGATTTTCTCAAAGAGGCACAGCAATGACAGTCAGCTCGCTTCGAGCGGACAATGAAAGCGGCTTCCGTCAAAAGCTTAACCGCACATTTGCGCAGCTCAAACGTAAGCATATCAATCTCGCCTTGCAAGGCGCTGGCAGTCATGGCGCACTCACTTGGGGCGTCATAGAGGCCCTGCTTGCCGACGGCCGCTTGCACATCAGCGCCATCAGCGGAACAAGCGCTGGAGCGGTCAATGCCGTTGCCTTGGCGGCCGGATTGATGGAGGGGGGGCGCGACGGCGCCCTTGCGAAACTCGAAAGTGTTTGGCAAAAAGTGAGCCGCCTTGGCGGCAATTCTCCGTTCCGGATGCCATCTTTCTTCGCCCTGCCGGGAACGGCTCCGCGCGAGGAAAAAATGAACCATCTCTCGCTCGATCTGATGTCACGCATGTTCTCCCCGGCCATGCTCAATCCGCTCGATATCGATCCGTTACGCGGCCTTTTAGAGGCTGAGATCGACTTTG
>BFAS01000084.1 GCA_008974985.1 bacterium MnTg02 | reverse complement strand
CCGGCGAAAAATTACGCAACTCCTCGGCCCGCCGGAACCGCCTCCCTTACCGCTCAACCAGTTCCTTCTAAATCTCGGAGAAACTTAAACCGGACAGCAGTGGGCTTGACCGGGGGACCCAGTAACCATTGCCGCTTATGTTCAACAGCCAACCGTGCCGTTTACTGGGTTGCCCGATCAAGTCGGGCAATGACACTCATGGTGTCGCGCAGCTGTGCTCCAGACACCGTCATTCCCGCGAAGGCGGGAATCCACTCGCATTTGCGATTGAACAGAAGTCCATGCGCCACTGTTCTTGCACGGTGGCAACAACGCACTTCAAGAAATGGAATCGTGCCTGGAAAATAAGACCGATCGAGCGGGTGAATCCGGAATGGCGTGACCTCATCGAGGATATTTGAAGTTGGCGCCAATGGATTCCCGCCTTCGCGGGAATGACGGAGGTTGTTGTTATGCGCGTATGTTCCTAGCCGGACTGCGTTTGCAACCAGTCCGTAGCAGCCTTGAAGTTAAGCACCTTAATACCGCCTAAACCCAACTGCTGGTCTGACTATGCAGAAGGGGTTGCAAACCCCGTCTGGCGATAGTGCGTTTGCGATTGGCGCAAAATGATGTGAAATTCGCCTCAACTGAGGAGCAACTATGGACATCTCATTAGACGGAATAAAATTGAAGGGTATTGAAAGCATCAATGTCGTGCTGGGGAAGAACGGTGTCGGCAAGAGTTTACTCCTCCGTGATATCGATACGAAATTTTCGCAGGACAAAGAAAATTACCTAGTTAAGTACATCAGCCCGGAAAGAGGCGGGGAATTGACTTTTCAGTCTGCAGTCGAACAAAACGTACGCAATGAAAAATGGGCGATTGGACAACGCCGACGGAATAGAGTTTCAGAATTCCGAAGTATGAGCCATTCACAGTATCGGGCCCTGGAGACACTCGTATTACGCAAGCGCGAACGCGATGCTGATGCTCCATCGTTTGATGACATTGTTGCGAAGATCAATGAGCTGTTAGACCATGTCGAGCTTGTAAGAGGTGCAACAACGGACATGGAATTTCGCAATAAGGAGTCGGGAAAGCCACAGAATGCAGATACACTCAGCAGTGGAGAGTCCGAACTACTAAGTCTGGCTAGCGAGATTCTCGCATATTGTTATCAAGCAGAACATCGTGATAACGCTGGTAAGACTAAGTTCTTGTTGATCGACGAGCCAGACGTCCATTTGCACCCAGATTTGCAGCACAGGCTAGTGAGACTCATTGCCAGTTCATGTGATGGTAAGGAGATCATCGTTCTAATGGCAACTCACAGTACCGCTTTATTAGGGGCATTAGATGGCGCAAGTGCATCCGTTGCGTTCATGACAAAAGGTGTTGCCGAACTTCAATTTGAACCGATATCCGAGCAACTACGAAATGTGATTCCCATTTTTGGAGCTCATCCACTAACGAATGTATTTAGTGAAAGCCCAATATTGCTGGTAGAAGGCGAAAGTGATTTTCGGATTTGGCAGCAGGCTGTGCGGTCATCCAATGGTCGAATAAGGGTCTGGCCGTGTGCGGCGGGTGACATTCAATCACTTAATAACTATGAGCAAATTGCTGCGAAAATAATTGCGTCGGTCTATGACAATGCAAAGGCTTATTCAATTCGTGATCGAGATGATCAGCAATATGAGATTGTTGATCTTGAGAATGTCACGAGAATGCGCCTGAAATGTCGTGCGGTCGAGAATTTGATACTAGCTGATGACGTTCTAGAATTAGCGGGCACTAATTGGGATGATTTTAAACACGGGGTAGCTGACTGGCTTAAAGTCAATACTCATCATAAGCAGTTCGAGCAGATGGACGCGTTTGCGAATGGCTTTGATCGCGTGGGAACCAATGTCAAAGACTTGCGTAACATTTTCATGGCTATCGCTGGCAGTGCGAAACCATGGGAAGTTGTCGTGGGGCAAGCGATCGCAGCGTTGAACAATCAATCTTCTCAAGAAGAAGGGAGTTTAGCGCTTTTTTTGGGTCCAAGAGCCACGGCAGCCTTGCAACTTCTTGCAGAGTGGTAATCCGAATTTGATTAGCTGGTGGGAAGCAACAATTAATTCACTCCGCCGCCGCCCTTCGCGCCCCCGCCTTCACCTGCCGCCGCCCCAACAACCCCTTCAAATACCGCCCCGTATAACTCCGCTTCACCTTCGCCACATCCTCCGGCGTCCCAGTCGCCACAACCTCCCCGCCACCATCACCCCCCTCGGGGCCGAGGTCGATAATCCAGTCGGCCGTTTTGATGACTTCCAGATTGTGCTCGATGACGACCACCGTGTTGCCCTGTTCGACCAGTTCGTGGAGCACCTCCAGGAGCTTGGCGACGTCGTGGAAGTGGAGGCCGGTGGTTGGTTCGTCGAGGATGTAGAGGGTGCGGCCGGTGGCGCGGCGGGCGAGTTCTTTGGCGAGTTTGACGCGTTGGGCTTCGCCGCCTGACAGCGTCGTTGCCTGCTGGCCGATCTTGATATAGCCGAGGCCGACGCGCTTCAGCGATTCCAGGCGGTCGCGGACGGCGGGCACGGCTTTGAAGAAGGCGGCTCCTTCCTCGACGGTCATGTTGAGAATGTCGGCGATGGACTTGCTCTTGAATTTAATCTCCAGGGTTTCGCGATTGTAGCGTGCGCCCTTGCATTGGTCGCAGGTGACATAGATGTCGGGCAGGAAATGCATCTCGATCTTGATGACGCCGTCGCCCTGGCACGCTTCGCAGCGCCCGCCCCGGACGTTGAAGGAAAAGCGGCCGGGCTTGTAGCCTCGCGCTTTCGACTCCGGCAGCTCCGTGAACCATTCGCGGATCGGCGTGAAGGCGCCCGTGTAGGTCGCCGGGTTGGAGCGCGGCGTGCGGCCGATGGGGGATTGGTTGATGTCGATAATCTTATCGAGATGCTCTAACCCGGTGATCTTGTCATGTTCGCCCGGCTGCTCGCGCCGGCCGGAGAGCTTGCGGGCCACGGCTTTGTAAATCGTCTCGATCAGCAAGGTCGACTTGCCGCCGCCGGAAACACCGGTGACGCAGGTAAACGTGCCGAGGGGGAACGCGGTGGTGATGTCCTTGAGGTTGTGCGCGCGTGCGCCGGAGACCGTGAGCATCCGGCTTTTGGTCACCTTGCGGCGGGATTTCGGCACGGGGATTTGCATAAAGCCCGACAAATATTGACCCGTGAGGCTTTGCGGATTGGCCATCACATCGCCCGGCGTGCCTTCGGCGACGATTTCGCCGCCATGGACGCCGGCGCCGGGGCCGATATCCACCACATAATCGGCGGTGTGGATCGCCTCCTCGTCATGCTCGACGACAATCACCGTGTTGCCGAGATCGCGCAGATGTTTGAGCGTTACGAGGAGGCGGGCATTGTCGCGCTGATGAAGGCCGATGGAGGGTTCGTCGAGCACGTAGAGAACGCCGGTCAGCCCGGAGCCGATTTGCGATGCCAAACGGATGCGCTGGGATTCGCCGCCGGAAAGCGTGCCCGACTTGCGCGACAGAGTGAGATAGTCGAGGCCGACATCGTTCAGGAAGATCAACCGCTCGCGGATCTCTTTCAGAATGCGGGTGGCGATTTGCTTTTGCTTTTTCGTCAGTGTTTTGGGAAGCGCCTCGAACCAATCGGCGGCCTGCTTGATCGACATTTTTACCACTTCGCCAATATGCAGGCCGTCGAGTTTGACCGCCAGCGCCTGTGGTTTCAGCCGGTTGCCGCCGCACGCCTCGCACGGGTGGTCGGATTGATAGCGGGCAAGCTCCTCGCGCACCCAGGCGGAATCCGTTTCCCGCCAGCGCCGCTCGATATTCGGGATGACGCCCTCGAACGGCTTCTTGGTTTTGTAGCTGCGCAGACCATCATCATAGGTAAAGGAGATCGGCGTTTTGCCTGAGCCGAACAAAATCGCGTCGCGCACGTCTTCGGGAAGCTCGGACCAGGGCTTGGTCATCGAGGCTTTGTAATGTTTCGAAAGCGCTTGCAGGGTCTGCGTGTAATAGGGGGACGTGTTGCCGGTCCTGGCCCAGGGGGTGATGGCGCCGTTCTGCAGAGAGACGGAGGTGTCGGGCACGACGAGTTCGCGCTCGAAGCGCAGCTCGGTGCCGAGCCCATCGCATTTCGGGCAGGCGCCGAAGGGATTGTTGAAGGAAAAGAGGCGCGGCTCGATCTCCTCAATGGTGAAACCGGAAACCGGGCAGGCAAAGCGGGCGGAGAAGATAATGCGTTCTGGCTTGCTTTTGTTGCGCGCCCTCACCCTAGCCCTCTCCGCCGCGGGGAGAGGGGATTGCTTGCGGCGCCCCTTTTTCTCCTTTGCTCCTGAGGCGAGAGAAGACTGTTTGCGCCGCCCTTTCTTCCCCTTCTCCCCCTGGGAGAGAGGGTCGGGGTGAGGGGGCTTGGGCTTGTCAGCAAGCTCCGCGACGGCGATGCCATCGGCAAGCTCTAACGCCGTTTCCAACGAGTCCGCTAAGCGGTTGCCGAGATCGCTTCTGATGACGATGCGGTCCACGACCACGTCAATGTCGTGCTTATATTTCTTATCAAGGACGGGAACGTCGGCGATCTCGTAAAAGTCGCCATCGACTTTCACGCGCTGAAAGCCGAGCTTCATCAAGGTGGCGAACTCTTTTTTATATTCGCCCTTGCGGCCGCGAACGATCGGCGCAAGCAGATAGAGCCGCGTGCCGTCCGCCAGCTCCAGAATGCGGTCGACCATTTGGCTGACCGTTTGGCTTTCGATGGGGAGGCCCGTGGTGGGGGAATAGGGAATGCCAACGCGGGCGAACAGCAAGCGCATATAATCGTAAATCTCGGTGACCGTGCCGACGGTTGAGCGCGGGTTGCGCGATGTGGTTTTTTGCTCGATGGAGATGGCCGGCGACAGGCCTTCGATGTGGTCCACATCGGGCTTTTGCATCATCTCCAGAAATTGCCGCGCATAGGATGACAAGCTCTCCACATAGCGGCGCTGGCCCTCGGCATAGATCGTGTCGAAGGCGAGGGACGACTTGCCGGAGCCCGAGAGCCCGGTGAAGACGATCAGCTTTTCGCGCGGCAACTCAAGATTGACGTTCTTGAGATTGTGCTCACGCGCGCCGCGAATGGAAATGGTCTTGGTCATAAATGAACGCCTGCCCCGCTACGAGGCTCGATTATCGCCGGATCGCCCGACAGCACAAGGGGGGGATTGCGGGGTGCTGTGGAGAGAATTCGCGCTCTCGTTCCCGGTTTTTCCGCATTTTCCGGGCGGCAAACCGTACAAACTTTTCCTGAAAATGCTCTGGCCAGGACGATCCGCGCGAGCGCCGTAGTCGCTCAGTCCAAACCTTGGTCTTGAGTGAACCGCATCGTTCAAAAATTAATCGCCGCCGCTTTGACCAATTTCTCAATCTGCCGGCTGCGCCGGTACCAGGATTCGGCAACCTGCCTCCTGAGAGGCGCTTCAGAGCACATGGTCGCGGGCTCATCGGTCAGATCCACGCAATCTGTCCAAAGAGAGCCGCGTCTGACAAAAATAAAACGGCCGTCCGGTGAAATATACATGGCCGGGTTCGACAAAAAATTTCCGTCTTCGGAGTTGGTCAAGTCCAGCTTTTTCCCCGGCCCTTCAAAGATGCGCTGCCATTGATACCAGCTGTCTTTGCGGGGTGTGAGGATATCCCAGGCATTATTTGCAAATTCGGATTTGTCCACGAGCATGAGCCGGTCGCCAGTGGTCGGGTGAACAATTGTCTGAATTGGATTTGGTACGCCTGAAGATAGGAGCTGCAAGAATATCCAGACCAAAACACCTGCTGGGATGCCTACGGCAAAGCAGATCGTTCCTGCTTTTGGGCTTCGAATGGCCAGCAAACAGACAAAGATCATGGAACCGGCGAGCGATCCGACAAGCAGATAGTGGGAGACGTCATTGAAGAAACTCACCGGATAAGATGAATGTGGTGCAAGTAGGATTCCCTTTTCCTGCCAAAGGCTCTTCATTGTTATTTTGGCGCTAAAATTCACAACAACCGCAATGATTGTGGCCGTTGCAATAAGAATTTGCGCGAATATTGATTTGGTAAACGACATTTCGACTGGCGGGGGGCCCATAGTTTTTTATATAAGAGATGCGTTATTCTAAGCACATTTCCTTTTTTCAACAAAGTTATTTGCTGGATCGGTTAAATGTCACTATCCGCCGCTTGATATTCAGATAAGGGGCTGATGACCGCAAGACAAGGCTTGCTTAGATCAGCGGTGGCAGAGGGGCGTATTGGCGAACGATATTTTCTTGTCGCGTGGTTCGGAACGCGCGTTACGGCGGCCAATTCGAAAGATTTAAGGCAAGCGCTCGGTGTTTGTTTCCCAGGGAATAAGCGGCCGCCAAAATGGGCGATCATTCTTTGATGATGCAGATGCGCAACAGGCTGGTTGATCTCCGCGATCGGATATTCTGTCCGCAGCACATATGGGCTATGGTTTAAGTTGAAAATTGACAAAATGCATGAGAACGCGGGTCTCATGCAAGCGTTGGCGGTAGGTGTGGCAGGTAAGTTCTTTTAATCCGATGCGGCGAGATCTCTACAATTTTCCCGAAACAAAATCGATGCGGGACGCATGCGACTCGCAACAGGACTCATACTATCGGTCATTGGGAATGACCGATAGGCGTTCAAGCGCCACGCAGGCTCACGCACTATCAGGCGCGGACCACGCGGTCGCGCTTGCCAAAGGTCGCCAATCGTTCGTGAGGCAAACTCAAGGACGTATTGGTATCAGCCGGCGAGGACTGAAATAGGCTCG
>BFAS01000083.1 GCA_008974985.1 bacterium MnTg02 | reverse complement strand
TTCCGATCTCTCCTTCATTTTTATCGCTGTCGCCGGAGATTACTGGCTTTGCTGCAGGCTATTCGCCTTCCCATAACATGGCGGGCGCTTGCCACATCCCGCGCTAGAGGCGAAGGTCAAGGACAACGCATACAGTTTTGGGAGGATTTGAAATCATGAAGCGCCTATTTTCCGCCATCCGCACCAATATTCTTTACGGCATTGTCTTTTTGATCCCCATCGCGGCGTTCATTCTGGTCGCTTATTATTTCGTTGGTGTCTGGAACGAGGTGCTGCGCCCGCTTTCGGACCAACTTGGCTTTACAACACTCGAATCCCGTATGCTTGCAGTTGTATTATCCCTCGCCCTCCTGCTCTTCATCTGTTTTGTCATCGGCGGCCTCATACGCACGCGGTTTGGCACTTGGACGTTTGAGAAATTTGAGACGCGTATTCTAAATCACCTGCCGGGATACGGCATCATCGCGACTCTGTTGCGCGGCTTCGCGGACGAACAAAATGCGTATCAACCAGCACTTGTCACACTCATCAGGGGTGGTCCGGCGATGCTCGGCTTTGTTATGGAGGATAATGGCGGCTCCCACCTCACTGTCTATGTCCCGGCTGCCCCTCTAATGACCGTTGGACAGGTCTATGTGGTGGAGCGCGTTGCGATAAAACTTCTCGAAGGCTCAGCCATCGGAGCCGCCAATTGCATATCTCAGTGGGGCGTTGGATTGAACGACTTTTTGGGAGATGCTGCGCGACCTGTTTCGGTGCCGAAATAGCCTATTTTAGCAATAAAGAAGGGCTGCATCAGCCCATTTCAAACCAGAGCCAATAGGTCCGCTCAGGGTCAAGATGAAACCAAATTGCCGGCCGCTGTGAAGGTCGGCTTTATGGCCAAGACCGGAAATTTAGGGGCAATATTTCTGCTTGACCCCACCTTGCAGACGTTGCGCTGAGACTTACGTTTGGTCCCTTTGGTGCCAAGTGCTGACTCTACGGTTAAGTCATACTATGTCAGCAATCGGGATCGGACAGAGGAAATCGTGGAACATGAGATGTTCGCGACGCTCCGCCAGCGCTGCTTCGCAAGCCCCCTCTCGTCCGGAGCGCAGCACTGCCCAGGCTTTCCCGGTCAATGGCCCTGTCGGATGCCACGTCATGCCACTGCTCCTCAACATTGCCGGGCCGGAACGTGCGCTCACTTGACCGACAGGCAGGTACATGCGGCCTTTTCGAACACGGTGTTCGAGACGCTGCCGAAGGATGAAGCGTTCGATTTACTCACACCCCGGCAGCCCATGACGATGGTGCTGGCACCGGTGCGTTTGTGCGCAATGAGGATGCTTTCGGCTGGCTCACCCACCTCAATCGCCAGAATATCGGCTTCGATGCCGCGCCGGCGAACCTTGCTGGCAGCCTGGTCTAGTATCTTTGCGCCGACCTCTTTGAGCAGGTTTTTGGGGACCGGCACGGACGTCTTTTTGGCGGCCTCCTGCAGCGCCTCTTTCAATTTCAGGCCGAACGTGTTGGCGGTTACCAGCCCGAGAAGTTCGCCCGCCCGTCTGCCTTCGGCAAGCACATGGAGAAGTGCGATGCGGCCATCATATTTCTCCGCCAGGTCGCAAGCGATGTGCAGCGCCTTCAGGGCATGATCCGAGCCGTCGACTGGCACCAGTATCGTGTGCATGAGCAAATCCTTTTCGTTTCAGATGATATCCACTCGGTTCCGCCGTGGCCCGGTTTTTCGAGCCGTCCAATTCTCTATCTGCGCGCTGAATGTTGCCTTGGTGGCACGTAACGCCAGTTCCAGATGCCATCGTCTCACTCCCGCAATCAGAAATCAGAATACGAATGCAGTCAGTCCGGCGCAATTCCGGTTCGGCAGCTCAGGGTCAAGATGAAACCAAATTGCCAGTCGCCGTGAAGGCCGGCTTTATGGCGAAGACCGGAAATTTATGGGGAAAACTTCTGCTTACCCCCACCTTGCAGACGCCGCGCTGAGACTTGCGTTTGGTCCCTTTCGCGCCAACAGCGGACCATCACTTGTGTCGCGTCAGTCAGGCACTCTTGAGCAACGATAGCATCTCACTGCAATTTTCAAGTTGCCCATTGCAACAATCCTCAAGCATGAAGCCGATCAGATCGTTCATGGCTTCAAGATTTGCGCAATAGTGGATCTCTCTTTGATGACGCGTTGATTTCAACAATCGGGCGCGCTTAAGCACACCGAGGTGGCCCGATAGTGTTGAGGGCAAAATGCCCAACCGCCGGGATATTTCGCCAACCGGTAAGCCGTTGGGTTCCTCGCGGACCAGCAATCGGAATATGGCGAGACGGGAGTCCTGGGCAAACGCGGCAAAGCTTTCGATGGCAAGTTCTTTATCCATAAATTGTTAGTACCCGAATTACCGAAATGCGCCAACAGCGTGTGAATGCGGCTCATTACGCGAGCGTATACCGCCTATATTGACATTTCGGCAATTGCCGTTATATCGAAACGTGATCCGGTCCCGTCGATCTCGATCCTGGCCGGAGCGTCGGCTGTGGCTAAGGGAGTTTTCAGAGTGAACGGAGAGGACGTGCATGATGACAGCCCCGATCGATGGCTCGCCGCGCCGGCACTTGATGATGTCGAAGATGCCGCACGTGCCTTGAAAAATGTCGCCGTCGAAACCCCGCTACTTGAGAACGTAGAGGTGAATGAGGTTTTATTCAGCCGGCTGCTGGTGAAAGCCGAGATGGCACAGCGAACCGGTTCCTTCAAGTTCCGTGGCGCCTACAACCGCATCAGACAATTGGACGATGCGGCGCGAGCGCGCGGCGTCATTGCTTATTCGTCAGGCAATCATGCCCAGGCGGTGGCCTGCGCGGCGCGCATGATGGGCACGAAGTCCCTTATCGTGATGCCAAGCGACGCCCCTTCGAACAAAATGGTCCGCACCCGGGAACTGGGCGCTGAAATCATCACCTATAACCGCGCCGATGAAACCCGTGAAGACGTGGCGGAACGCGTAAGCGCGGAACGTGATCTTGTTATGGTGCCCCCAAATGAGGATCTGCGTGTTCTGGCCGGCGCCGGAACGGTGGCGCTTGAACTCGTTCGCCAGTCGGGCGCGCTTGGCGCCGTCCCCGACATCGTTCTGGTGCCTTGCGGCGGCGGCGGGCTAACGGCGGCGACGGCACTCGTGTTCCGGGAGCTGTCGCCCGGCACGAAGGTCTTTGGCGTTGAGCCGGAACTCTTCGACGACACGCTCCGCTCGCTGCAAGCCGGCAGGCGCGTTGCCAACCCGAAAGGGAGACGGACGATCTGCGACGCGATCATGACGGACATTCCCGGTGAGCTAACCTTCTCCATTAACCGCGAGCTGCTAAGCGGCGTGTTGACCGTCAGCGACGACGACGTGCGGTTTGCCATGAAGTTTGCCTTTGATCAGTTCAAAATCGTCATCGAACCGGGCGCCGCGGTCGGGCTTGCGGCTGTTCTTCGCGGCAAGATCGATATTAAGGGAAAAACCATCGCCGTCGTTGCGACGGGCGGCAATGTGGATGCTGAAAGATTTTGCACGGCGCTCGGCGCGGCGGCAAATTTGGAACAACGGGAACATCAAAATGGCACGTAGACTTTTTGCGGAATGGCTGGGAACGCTCTTCCTGCTCGCGGTTGTTGTCGGTTCAGGCATCATGGCCGACCGGCTTTCCGGCGGCAATGTGGCCATCGCGCTTTTGGCAAACTCCATTGCAACCGGAGCTATCCTGGTTGTCCTGATATTGATATTCGGTCCGATCTCCGGAGCGCATTTCAATCCTGCGGTGACGCTCGCCTTTGCCATTCGTAAAGAGATTAGTCCCCAGGACTCCGCGCAATATGTTGCCGCTCAAATCATCGGAGGCGTTGCCGGCGTGATTATTGCGCACGCCATGTTCGATAATCCGCTCATTGATCCGTCCACCACGGCACGGACGGGGATGGGGCAATGGATCGGGGAATTCGTCGCCACTTTTGGCCTGGTTGCAACAATCCTTGGCTGTCTGAAAGCCCGGCCGGAGGCTGTCCCCTATGCCGTCGGTCTGTTCATCACCGCGGGCTACTGGTTCACGTCGTCAACCTCATTCGCCAATCCGGCAGTGACGATTGCCAGAGGATTGACCAACACATTTTCGGGTATTGACCCCGCTCATATCGGAGCCTTCATAATGATGCAGTTGATCGCCGCGGCTGTCGCGACAATGTCATTCCGATGGCTTCTGGCCGACCGACAAGATGAAATGGCAAAGTCTTGAAAGACTTGCATCAATGCAGGTGAGCGTTGATGAGCGTTCTTCAGCGAGACGAAGAGTTCTTACGACGGAGCGAAGACGAGGAACCTAGTGACGGCGCTGGTATTGCGTCGAAACGGCCATTGGTCTGTCTGACATCAGCACCCATGGGACTAATTGAGGCCTTTGCATAAGGGAGTGTTTTTGGCTCATCGTCATCATTCAGGAGTGAACGATGAGACAGAAGACAGAACGGCATCAGGGTGCCGCGGAACG
>BFAS01000082.1 GCA_008974985.1 bacterium MnTg02 | reverse complement strand
GAACGACAATTGATGCGACTCTGTTTCGATCAAGATGCTATCAGAGGTAATATGGACGGGGCGCACTATATGTTTGGAGGTAGGAAATGAATGTATCGAGCGTAAGGATTGCCGCTCTGTTCGTCTTTGTTGGCCTTGTAATGGGTGCCGGCGACGTTCAGGCGGCACCTCTTCATGCCTCATCCCTGGGCGTTAGTGGCATTCACCAGGCCATTGATACGCTGCGTGAAAGCAATAGCAGTAATGTTATTCTCGTACGCGAAAGAAGCGGCCGGCGGAGCATAGGCGGAAGCCGTGGCCGCTCAAACCGCTGGGAATTTCGTGAGAGAAGCGGATCGGGCAACGTACGTCGCTATCGGAGAAGCCCCGCCAAGACTTTCCAACGTGGGTCGACACGCAATTATCAAAGCAAACGTATAAACCGCCGGCGGGTTCGCGATGATAAAATTTATCAAAAACGAACCTATCGCCCACGCCGCACATTGAAACGCCGCACATTGAAACGCCGCTCCGTGAAACGCCGCACAGTGAAACGCCGTTTCGCTCGCCTGCCACAGCGAAAATACAAAAAGCGTTCTGTCCGCCGCTACTCAAACAAACGATGGCGCCGTTCAAAACGGCGTAAGCGTGGATATCGTTATCGCTATCGCGGCTGGTACTACACCTATCCGTGGTGGCTGTATGTCGCATCGCTGCCCTATGCCAGTTACAGCGATGCCCATGTTGAGTGGTGCCTTAATCGATACCAATCCTATGATCCGAGGACGAATACCTACCTTGGCTATGATGGGTTTCGCCACGAGTGCATCAGCCCTTATTCTTATTACTGAGGCGCAGAACTTATAATCCGCGTTTGGTGTCAGCTCTCCCGGGATGCCGGGAGGGCTGGCGTCGCGCATATGGACCTAGCCGAAAATCTTGTTTTGGGAGAGCCATGCTTGGAGACGCGTTTTTTGGGCACTTTGCCCAGCGATACCCGCTTTCGTCTGAAACAAACTTTGGACAATCAAGAACCGAACGCCAATTGGCCAACAACGGTCATTGTGGCACATCATTCCGTTTAATAATGTCGCTGCAAATTCAATCTAGAGCGATGCTCTAGAGGCTAGGTCGCACGACGCAGGTCGGGATGTACGGTTTTGTCCAGAATATGTTCTGCACGCCCGATGACATGGTCAGAGGTTCCAACAATGAGCGGATCGGGACCCCGTATGACGTGCTGGTCCTTATCGGGATAGGGGAGTGATGCCAGAAAATGTTGCATGCAGTTGAGGCGCGCACGCTTCTTGTCATCCGACTTCACGATGACCCACGGTGAATCGGCGGTGTCCGTATAAAAAAACATCGCTTCCTTCGCCTCGGTATAGTCATCCCATTTATCAAGCGAAGCACGGTCGACGGGCGACAACTTCCAGCGCTTGAGCGGGTCCAATTCTCGCGACTTAAAGCGGCGCAGCTGCTCCTCCCGGGTGACAGAGAAATAATATTTGTACAAGCGGATGCCGCTGCGGACCAGCATGCGCTCCAACTCGGGACATTGGCGCATAAATTCCAGATGTTCGTTCGGCGGGCAAAAGCCCATAACCCGTTCGACGCCCGCCCGGTTGTACCAGGAGCGATCGAACATCACGATCTCACCTGCCGCTGGGAGGTGTTCGATATAGCGCTGGAAGAACCATTGGGTACGTGCGCGTTCGCCTGGTTTGGTCAGCGCAACCACCCGTGCGCCGCGCGGATTGAGGTGCTCCATGAAACGCTTTATGGTCCCCCCCTTGCCGGCTGCGTCGCGTCCCTCAAAGAGCATCACGATCCGTTCGCCTGTGTTTTGCACCCAGTTTTGGATCTTAAGCAGCTCGACCTGGAGCTCGGCTTTGTGCGTCTCGTAGATCGCCCGTTTCATCTTAGACGTATACGGATAGGCGCCGGTCTCAAATGCCCGCCGGACCGCCTCGGGGTCATTGCGCATCTGTGCGAGCGCATGAAGCACTCCGCCTTCTCTCGTCATCATGGCTGAGGTTGCCTGCGACTTGGATGCCTTGACCCTCTTTTTTGAATTGGCTTTTCTGGTTTTTGGTTGCTTGCGTTCGGTCTTTGCAGGCTTTTGAATTTGAGCGCTTGCGCCGGGCGATGCTGAAAGCACCTCTGATGCTGCCCTAGTCAGATCAGGGTACGAATTTCCGGTACGTTTCCGCACCATTTGTTCCTCCAAACGCCAAACGTGAAATTGTTGATATTTCTATATTATCGTCTGAGAGAACCTCCAAATTGATCAAGATCAACTCCGGACAACCTTCCAGCCGACAACCGTTGGAGTACGACTGTCTCGATCGTCGGCTGAAGATCTCGGCCACCCGATACGTTCTTCGGCTCTTAAGGCCCGCACCTGGCTAAAATAGTGGGCCACTCGGCCAGCTGGGTTTGTCGCGAATGCAAGCGCCCAAGACAAAGCCCTGCCGGCCGACACGTTCATGCCCGTAGAGCCGCCTACTCCAGCTCCCTCTTAAGCGAGATCGGCTTCAACAAATCCTTCAGCGCGACGACCCCGGCAAGCGCGCCCTTCTCCGTCACCATCAACCGGCTGTTGCCCGTCTTTTTCATCAACTCCAGCACCTCGAACGCTTCGCGGTTTATATCGACCGTGTTTTCGGCCGAGCGGGCCGCCATGATTTCGCGGAGCGTGGTGTTGCCCCAGGCCTCTTTTGGAACTTGTTTGATGTGTTGCATGCCGACGCAACCAATGGCCCCCTCGCCGTCAACGACGGGAAAGAACTCATGAAAATGTCCAAAAACCCAGTCGTCGATCAGGCGCTGCACTGTGATATCCGGTGGAACGGTGATCGGATGGGGCGTCATAAAGCGGCGAACGCTCTCACCCTTCAGGAGTTGGCTGACTTCGAACTGGGTGTAGGAGCTGTCCGCCGCGTAACGCACGAACATGCCTAAAATGATCCACCATAGTCCTGTGAGGCCGCCGCCAAACAAAATCTGGATGACGCCCAGCGCCATCAGGCCTATGCCAAACGCCCGGCCCGTCCGCGAGGCGATGCGCGTCGCCCAGCCCCGGTCGCCATACCATCCCCACAGACCCGCGCGCAGCACGCGACCGCCATCCAGCGGAAACGCTGGAAGCAAATTGAAGATCGCGAGAACGAAGTTAAGAAGGCCGAGATATTGCAACACGCCGCTAAAAGCTTCGGATGCGCCAACGCCCCGTGCGCCGGCAGCCGCAATCGAAAATAAGCCGCAAGAACAACGCTCACCAAAGGTCCTGCAAGCGCCATCAACAATTCGGCCCGGGGGCTCGACGGCTCATCTTCAAGTTCCGCGACACCACCCAAGAGCCAAAGCGTAATGCCCTTGATTTCAATGCCATAAGCCCGCCCGACCAGGGAGTGGGCAAGCTCGTGAAGAATAATCGACAGAAAGAGCCCGAAAACACCAGCGATCCCCATCCACCAATAGGTGGCCACCGGCAAACCCTGATAGACGGCCGGAAAATAGCCCTGCGCGAGAGACCAGGCGATCAGGAGAGCAATGAACGTCCAGCTCACATTGACTTTGACTTCAAAGCCAAAAATTTCAAACAGTCTGATATTTCCTGCAAACATTGTTTTTCATCCGCGTTGGATTTCTCGTACCCCTCTGGCTTCACTCTGCAGAAACGATCAAGTCACGTGAATGACTTGGGTCAAATAGAGCCGATCGGAGGCGATCGGGTAAAATAAGACACGGCTATTTTGGTTCCACCAACGGCTCAATACAGTTTGGCATGGACAAGGGCGGCGCGCGCCAGTAATCAGGCGCCATGTTACGGCGACTTTATGATTGGACTTTGCGCTTGGCCGCGCACCGGCACGCGCGGTGGGCTCTCGCGGGGATAGCCTTTCTCGAAAGCTCGGTGTTTCCCATTCCGCCCGATGTTCTGCTGATCCCAATGGTGCTGGCGGAGCGGGCCAAAGCCTGGTACTTCGCTGCGCTCTCCACATTGAGCTCTGTAATCGGCGGCTTCGCCGGTTATGCCATCGGATTTTTTTTGTTCGACGCCGTTGGCCAACCACTACTCGACTTCTATGGCTATAGCGGGCAGTTCCAATCCTTCGCCGGCAAATATAATGATTATGGCGCATGGATTGTTTTCATCGCCGGTGTGACGCCTTTTCCCTATAAGGTCATCACAATCGCCAGCGGCGTGACCCAGCTCGACTTCATAATATTTTGTATTGCGAGCGTGGCGGCGCGGGGCTTACGGTTCTTTCTCGTCGCCGGTTTGCTTTATTGGTTCGGGCCGCAGGTACAGAACTTTATCGAGCGCCGTCTCGGACTTGTCTTCACCGTGGCGCTGGTTTTGCTTGTCGGTGGCTTCGTCCTGCTGAAATTTCTAAATTGAGTGGCATGTGGAATGACTGCATTTGCTCCCCAAAAAAAGAATTTCGATTGCCGGTCGCTGGCGGGCCTGCTGTTCATTCTGAGCCTTGCAGCGCTTGCAGCCGCGTGGGCGTTCGAGCTGATCGGCGGCTATAAGCCGTGTCCACTCTGCCTGATGCAGCGCTATGCCTACTATTTCGCTCTGCCCGCCGCCCTTGGCGCGGTCGCCCTGTTGTCAAAATCAAAGAACCATCTTGCCCTCGTACTTTTAGGGCTCTCGGCCCTTGCCTATCTCATCAATGCCGGGCTTGGCGTTTACCATTCGGGCGTTGAATGGCACCTGTGGGCAGGCCCAACGGACTGCTCGGGCACCGGCGGCGCGTTGGCCACGGAAGCCGGGAGCCTTCTTCAGTCGCTCTCAGATATCCGCGTCGTTCGCTGCGACGAAGCACCTTGGCGGCTTTTTGGCCTCTCCTTTGCCGGATATAATGTCCTCATCTCCCTCGGATTGGCCGGGCTCGCAATTCTCGCTGCTGGAACCCTACGCCGCAGCACCTATCACTGAGTCCGCCTCGCTCCCCTGACAACCTGTGCATAGCCTCGACATGGGCCGCAAAATGCCTCTGTCGCGTCAAATCCACTCCATATTCTTAACAAAGTCTTAAGCTCAAATAATCATTGACAGCGGTTCAAGGAACGAGTTACGCGTCTAAGGAACCAAATAAGAACATAGTTGCGTTGTAAATAGTTCTGGAGTTAGCGGGATGGTTGAAGAGAGTACGTTTACGCATATTGGAGCGGAAGCAAGCCAGATTGTCGCAAAAGCATTTGCCCGGTCTTCTCTAAAAGCGAAAGTTTCTTATGGAAATAGCCGACTAGAGAAGCCAGTGGCACATGACAACGAAAACCGAAAGGCCACGCCTCGAACTGTGAAAAGCGCCGCGAGGGCGTAAGGCCAGCAAAATAGAGATTTGAAGATATGGAAAACGCAAGCGCAGATATTAGAACAGATATTGTAGACAGCGTTTCGTCCCCCATATCCATGGGCAGCACGCATGAAGGAGCGTCAGAGATGGCATATAATGCTCATGTGAATCCCGTGCAGTGGAACCAGGCGCTTGGCCTCGCACGCCGGTCCTGTTCCCAGGTGTTTCAGCAGGGCGGAGGTCCCGCTGATGCAATCCAGTTACATGGTTTGTCGGGCCACGGTTTGGAGCCGGTACATTGGGGCAAGGCGATCACGCTCATTGCTCTGAATTTGTGCCGCGTCCACCAAGACCCCCGTAGGTCCGGCGTGTTTGACGGCGAAGAGTCGCGTTTGAGTACCGTCAATTGTTGTGTTGCTTAGTAATCATAATGCGTAAGTAGCGTTTGTTGCGTATCAGTGGCGTATCAGTTGCGTATCAATCGAGTTATATCCCGGTCTCTTGTGTTCGCGTCTCCGGGGTTATGAGAGGCCAAGCGTATTTCTGGCCTGACAATAGTAGCGTAAAGTGGCGTATTGTTGCGTTCAGTAGCGTGAAAGTGTACCCCGTACCGAAATGCGGACAAGCCGAGTTCGAGCCTCCGGGCTCGGGCTCGGTATCCGAAAAAGAAATTGTGAATAAAGCCGGGTTCGAACCTTAGGGTTCGAGCTCGGTATCCCAATAGAGATAATCCAGCCAGCTATCGTGCAAATAATTCGGCGGAAAGAGCCGCCCATTGCGATGCAGCTCGTAAACCGTCGGACGGTAGGGCATTTGCGATGGCCGCATGCCGGAAGCGTTCGGCAACTTACCACCTTTTTTGAGATTGCACGGCGCACAGGCCGCGACAACATTATCCCAACGCGTCATCCCGCCACGGGAGCGCGGCACAAGATGGTCGAAGGTGAGGTCGTCCATCGCGCCGCAATATTGGCAACTGAACCTATCCCGCAGAAAAACATTAAACCGGGTAAACGCGGGATATAGCGCCGGCCGGACATAGTTCTTTAGCGACACGACGCTCGGCAATTTAATTTCAATGGACGGGCTGTGGACCGCGCGATCATATTCCGAGACGATATTCACGCGATCAAGAAAGACAGCCTTCACCGAATCCTGCCAGCACCAAAGAGACAGAGGATAGTAGCTGAGCGGCCGGAAATCGGCATTCAGCACAAGCGAAGGATAGTTGTCTGGCGACATGGTCGCGACGTTCACAGCAAGATCCCTGTTTGGTTTCAGCTCTTAATTTATCGACGCTGTATCCAACCTTTGGCCGAATACTATAGCCGCGCATCAGTTCTGTGAAGCATTCTGTGGGGGGTGTGTGCGGCCTTTGGAACCGCTTTGCAGCGGCATGCAAGCAAGAAAATCCTTGTCAACTATTTGAAATTCTTACGCAAAAAGGCACCGCCAATACCAATTCCTTGAACATCGATGCCATGTCCGAGACCGCGGCTAATATGCCACTGCACGCCGAGACCGGCTTCGCCAAGCGCGTCGCAGGCAAGGGTCAGAGCTTCGACGGGAATCACTTCGTCCTGATCGCCATGAACCAGCAGGATCGGCGGACGGCATTTGAGCTCAGCATTTATCTGAGCGGCGCTAAGCAACATGCCCGAATAACCGATAATCGCAGCGGGCGCCTGGCGACGCCGCAAGCCAACATGTAACGATAACATCGTGCCCTGACTGAATCCCACCAACGCAAGCTTGCCGCCGTCAAGACCCAAAGCTTCGAGTTCATCGTCCAGAAAGGCATTAATGTCGGGCGCCATTTGTTCAAGCGCCGCCCGGTCGGACGATTCACGAAACGTCAATTCAAACCATTGACGTCCGCCGAACGGATTCATAACGCAGAGTTCCGGCGCATGCGGAGACACAAAAGCAGCATCCGGCAATAGCGATTGCCACTGCTTTGCGATTCCGATGAGATCCTTGCCATCGGCGCCGTAACCGTGAAGCAGGACGACCAGCTGTTTGGCTGGCCCGCCGGAGGCCGGAGCCAGCCGCGGACCGTCTATTGAACGAGAGGACATACGATGTGCGAGCGAGATCCGAGTTCGATTGGTTCGATGTGTAAGCTGCCGGGATTTACAATGGAACGCTGGCGCGGCCCTCCCGGAGCGCCCCATAATAAGACCATAACAGCCGCGCCGCCACTCCCCGCCAGGGCCGCCAACGCTCGGAAATCTCGTACATTTCCACAAGTTTAGGTTTTTCATCGAGATCAAAAGCCGCTTGTACGCCATATTGCAGCGCCAAATCCCCTGGTGCCCAGCCGTCCGCCCGGCCCAAGCAAAACATGATGAAAATATCCGCCGTCCAGGGGCCAATGCCATGGATCGCCGTCAACCGCTCATGGATGGTGTGATTCGTCGCCCTGCCGAGACGGGAGAGATTGAACCCCTGTTCGGCGACCGCCGTCGACAAGGCCCGCAAAGTCCGGACTTTCGCCCGCGACAATCCCGCTTCACGCAGCGCCTCATCATCGAGGGCGAGAAGCCGGTCCGCGGTCAGAGGATCAACCGTCTGCTCAATACGGCTCCAAATCGCACCTGCGCTCGCAACCGAGAGCTGCTGGCCAACAATAATTCGCGCGAGCCCCGGAAATCCCGCCGGTCGCCGGCGCAAGGGCGGATCGCCGACCAGCTTATGGATACGCTGCATATTGGGACATTTAGCGCTGAGCGTCTTGACGCCGTCGCGAATATCTTTTCCTGTCTTGATGATTCGATCGGTCATTTTTTCGGCACTGCCTTCGACATGATCTCTCTTCCGACAATTTCACCGCGAGCGACTATAACGCAATGACGACAGAAGCCGTGTTCCGGTTCGCGCCGAGCCCCAATGGAGCGTTGCATTTGGGCCATGCTTTTTCCGCCCTCCTTACTTTCGATATGGCACGCGCCCTCAACGGCCGGTTTCTGCTGCGCATCGAGGATATCGACGTTGGACGCAGCCGGGCAGACTTCGAAACGCAAATCTATCAGGACCTTGCCTGGCTCGGAATCGAATGGGAGAGCCCCGTCCGCCGCCAATCGGAACATTTCGCTTTCTATCGCGATGCGCTCACAAGATTGGCAGCCATGGACCTCTTGTTTCCCTGTTTCGCATCTCGCAAGGACATTGCCGACGCCGTCACTGCTTCCGGCACGTCGCCCTATCCACATGATCCGGACGGCGCCCCCCTCTATCCGGGGCTCGGCCGTGCGTTAAGCGGCGAAGAAATCGCTGCCAAGAAACGGGCCGGCGAGCCCTACGCGCTGCGGATCGATATTGCCCGGACCGCCGCGATCGCAGCGGAAAAATCCGGCGGTCCGGTGAGTTTTCTGGAGTTTGGCGACCGGGGGGAAATCCGAGAAATTGCGGTGGATCCCGGCCGGTGGGGCGATGCGGTGATCGCGCGCAAAGACGTTCCAACCAGCTATCATTTGGCGGTCGTGCTCGACGACGCCTTCCAGGACATTACCCATGTCACAAGGGGACAGGACCTGTTGGCCTCGACGGACGTGCACCGGCTGCTGCAAATCCTGCTTGATCTGCCGCAGCCGCTATACCATCACCACCGGCTCATTCGCGACGAGACCGGCCGCAAATTGGCCAAAAGCCATGAGGATAAGAGCTTGAAATCCTTGCGGGAAAACGGCGCTCAGCCGGACGATATCCGCAAACTTGTCGGCCTCGACAAGTCCTTCGAGCAGTTTGGCGGGATCTCCTTACCGCGAAATCCATAAGCTTAGGCGAAACTTAACAGGATTGCGGCATGATTGGGCCCAAACAAACTGGACAGCCCGATGTCAAATCCGCTCGACAATATTGCGCTCGAAACCACCGCAGCCGAATCTACGGACGCAACTCCGGCGGCTGAATGCCAACACGAAGCGCAAGCCGAGGACGGCCAATCCGGCAGTACGGCGTTGGACCGCCTTGCCTGGGTTCGCCATGAGATTCGAACGCCACTCGGCGCCATTGCCTCCATTGCTGAATTGCTCCAATCCACTTCGCTCGACGCGGCGCAGCATCGCCTCCTCGAAACGCTGAAACTTTCCACCCAGTCTCTGGCCACGATTATCGATGATATGCTGCAGCCCGAAAGTAGCGATACCAGCGACTATTCCTACCAGCCGGAACCGTTTGACCTACGCGATTTTCTCGCCAACATTGCGGTCACACTCACCGCCCGGGCGCACGCAAAAGGGCTTACCGCGACAATCGACATTGCCGAGACCTGTCCAAGGCAAATCGTCGGCGACGCCATCCGGATTGGGCAAGTCCTCAATAATTTGATCGGCAACGCGCTGAAGTTCACCGAGACGGGATCCATAGATCTCACCGTCACACCGGACGAGGACGGTGATGGAGCCGAAATCCTGAATTTTGAGATTTCCGATACGGGACAAGGGCTCCCGGCAGTCGAACGCGAAACGATCTTTGAGCCTTATGTTTCTGCGGCCGGAAATGCTGAAGGCAGCGGACTGGGGCTGGCCATCGCCCGTCAGTTGGTCCACCAGATGGGGGGCGAGATCGGCTGCGAGGAACAGCATCCGCGAGGAAGCCTGTTCTGGTTTGCGATTCCGCTGGACGCCAACGTCGCGGTTCCTCAGCCGCAGCCCAAACATTTATCAGCCTGCCCAAGCACACTTTCGGGGCATGTTCTGATCGTCGAAGACAATGCGATCAATCAGATCTTGATTGCCACCATGGTCAAACAATTCGGCCTAACCTTTGATATGGCAGCCAATGGCAGCGAAGCGCTGCAGGCGGTTTCAGCAAATAACTATGATCTGATTTTGATGGACACGCTGATGCCGGACATTGACGGTCTCGAAGTCACCCGGCAAATCCGGGCCATGGCCGGCGCAAACGCGCATATCCCGATCATTGCTCTGACCGCCAAAACCATGGAGGGCGACCGGGAAGAGCATTTGGATGCCGGCGCCAATGGTTTCGTTCCAAAGCCCATTGAAGTCGACGCGCTTTACGTCGCCGTAGCTGAAATCCTGCATCAACAACGCCCGCGAACGGCTGAAAGTCTGGCCTCTTAAGGCCAACAATGCCGCCAACTCTCAAACCATGGTGAACTCTAGATATTTCGACGAACCCTTTGAGACGGCTCTGCGCGCCTCTTCGGCGTGAGGTAAGTTATTGAATTTCCTCATATTGACGAGCAAACACGGTGCGCATCGCGAAATATGAGATCACCAAGCAGAGATATTTGGAGATCTCCCGAACGTCTAAAAATCGCCCGTTACTCACCCCATATTTACGGAGAACCATTGCTGATTTCGGCGGTGTCAATCGAGGAAGCGGGGAGATGCCAACAGATATGCGCAGATACCGGACGTGGCGGAATATTATCGTTGTTGTCGTTATTGGCTTGTTTGCGCTGAATGCCGATCAGGCGGGACAATATGTCCAAGCCTTTTCTGGCGCGGATAGCGCAGCGCTTCAAAAACAAGCAAAGCTGAACCCCGCAGCAACGTTTGGCGACAAATTGGCAGCGGCCGCTCTTGAGCGCACCAACCACTTCGTCATCTACAATCCCAAATATATGAA
>BFAS01000081.1 GCA_008974985.1 bacterium MnTg02 | reverse complement strand
ATCGGGATGTTCGCGCCAAATGCCGGCCAGTATTTCAAGAGCTTCCTAAGCGCTATGAGACCGATGGCGAATACGCCCCCGAGGAGACACAGCAATAGTACCATCTTAGGTCCATGTTCGATGCCCGCCCAGAGCGCGACAGCCGTCAAGAATTTCACATCGCCGCCGCCAAGCCAATTCATGGCGAAGAACACGATCCCGAGAACAAAGAGAGTCCCCGCAATCGCCAGATGCTGGAGAATGTTTACGCCGGGCCAATTTGCCGCGGCATAAATAACAAAGGTGCCCACCAAAGTTAGCGAGATCCAGTTGGGGATTGTCAATTTCCGAAAATCGCTCACGATTGCAAAGCAGACACAGAATATAAAGATGAGCTGGGCTAGTGACGTGAGCAGCCAAATCATTCCTTGCGATCCATCATTGCGCGCCGGGCCGACAATCGAGTTGCATTACCCGATTATTCGGCAAGCCGCAACTTATTGAGCCCCAAGGCAATTTCCTTGAACACGTCGGTTAGATTTTCGCTGGACGCGAAAGCGCATTTTGAGGTGGGACATTTCACCGGGTCATTTTGATCACTTGCACAATTTTGAAAAATTGTTTCGATTGCTGAGCCCGACGCGACTTGAAAGGTAATCGTGTAGAGGATTATGCCCACCGCTTTGATGTTGTTGCAGAGCGTCGCCACTTTCGCGTTTAGAACATCAACAGCTTCACTGCCGCTTGACGCGCCGAGATGGCCCGAATCTTGTCCGGGATAACCGTAGGCAGTGTGATTGCCTTTGTTAAAGTTATTGTTTCCGGAAAATACATTGTTCGCGCCGTCCGTGAGCAATATTATTGCTTTCTTTGTTTCCGGATCATCGTAAGGGACGCCCCCGGTAAACGGTTCGGTTGGAGATATCCCCCGCCAAGCCCATGCCAAACCTTGTGGTATGACAGTATAACCATCAGCTACCATTCCAGCTATTGCCGAAGATATTGTGCTCTTTGAATTAGTTAGGGGTTGTATTGGCTGTGGAACGCAATTGTAATTCGGGCCATTTCCGGAAGCTGTCGAGTCGGCGTATTTGCTCATATTCGCTTGGATTGCCTCCGGTGTCCCGGCAAAGTCCCCATCACTCAGATAGTTATTTGTATATGGCCCATTGGGTCCAGGGTCGTCAGGTTCGTCCGGCGCAAAATAGGGAGTCCAAAGCGTATCAGGACTTAGTATATCAGGCGGATCATCGGATACATCAAAGTCCTCCGTTCGTGCTCTAACGCAACCGCCCCATTGGGCATTGTCGATCTGATCGTATAAATCGAAAATGTTATTGACCCCAGGCGGAGGAGCGCTCCAATCAAGGTTCTCGCTGTGAACGGAAGAGAGCCTTGTTTCATCGAGCCAGCCGATTCCCTGTTTATCGGTTCCGATATTGACCGCCCCGGAAAAAGGAACCAGTCCGATTCTGATGTTGTCGGACGTATCCCCGGTTCCAAAAAACACATCTAGCATTGCATTTGCGGCGTCTTTCAGATTATCCAGTTTTGTGCAGGGCGGATTTCCACAACTGTCGTCACCTGAGCTGCCCATCGATCCGGTATTATCGAGCGCCAAAAATACTTCAAGATTAATTTGCCCGCGCGCGGCTTTCGTGGATACGATAACGTCGAGTGTGTCAAGATCGGCCGCCGACGCGCCGATAAGCTGCAGCACAGGTAGAAAGATGGTGTCGATTGTTGCAACTGCGTCGATCATCACCTCTGCCTCGGTCGCAATGACGGTAAAGGTGAGCTTGCCCGCGCCCTCAAGTGTTTGGCTATAAGGATAGTTGGCGTAAATGTAAGATCTGGCAAAGGCATTGGCGGCGGCTTGCTGCGCCGGTATCGGATTGCCGTCTCCGTCGACGGTGATCAAGGAAGATTTGTTGCCCACCGCAAGGACGGCGGCGTCAAGGGCATTGGCAAGATTGCGTTTGACCACGAGATAATAGCCCAAATCCATGGCAACCGCCACGCCGGCCAAGAGCGGAATGAGGGCAAGCAAAAACAATAAAATTACGTTGCCACGCTGGTCCTTGTGCATGCGGTGGACCGACCGCTTCAACCAACACCACATAAACGACGCACTCACTCGGCTGGTTGTTAGAGGATCGATTACGATCCTATTTCTAATGGTATATGATCTCGCAATGAAACGTTCGCGCCCCCAAGGCGGAGAAATTACTTTAACATGTTATATAATCGATTTGCTCTTAGGGCATTCTTTTTTTGTGGTGCAACTTGTTCCATGGGCTCTGCCGACGGTCATGGACAATGCCAGGCAATGTTCGCAGAAGTAAGGGCGGATTTTGTATTGCGTAACGCCAATGACATGCGACCATCGCAGGCTTGGCGACTCGTCCCCGCGCATGGCATGCGTTAGTCGAAATGTCTGGATTTGGCACGAAAGGGACTAAACGTCAGTCTCAGCGCAACGTCTGCAAGGTGGGGCTAAGCAGAAGTTTTGCCCGTAAATTTCCGGTCTTCGCCATAAAGCTGACCTTCACATCGACCAGCAATTTGGTCTCATCTTGACCCCAACCGGTCATTGGACTCGCAATAGGGTGGCGACGGGTATGCGATCAATGAGCGGACGTTCGAATCGATATTCGGTTACACCGGTGGCGAGCTTGTCGACCCAAGGCGAGGCTGCCATGGCCGCTTCGGAACAGAGTATCAAGGCCATGCCCGATAACAGGATTGCTAGATGTGATTTGCGCATAATCTCTTCTCCGTTTATCGTTCAGCTAAGACCTAACGCTTCATTTGCGTTAATGGAGATGAGGATAGAAGAGGGCCACTGAATTCACGCTGATAGCCAATGTCAGCGATCTGTCAGTCGAAGCTGGTCACGTTTATCTCGGTGATAATCGTCTTGGTTTCAGCCCCGTCGGATTGGCCGGTAAGTCTCCTCTAGGTCCAACGTCGTCACCCATAATTGATACTTTGGGATTTGAGAAACCAATCAATCGCGCTAAGATCAAACTAACGACTGAGTTTATGCGTGGGAGGATGGTATGAAATACTCCAATGTTTCTTTTGCGGCGACGATAATTGCACTTTTCACGTTTGCCGGTCTCGGACCGGCCGCAGCCGGGGCGGTTTTCACTCAAGCGAGCATATTGAAGGCGATTGGCGGATCTCCAACTGCCAACAGCGGTGAGCCAACCGGAAATGTGATCCTTGTTCGCCGCGGTGGCCGTGGTGGTTTCCGTGGCGGCGGCCGTGGTGGTTTCCGTGGTGGCGGCCGTGGTGATTTCCGTGGTGGTTTCCGTAGCGGCGGGCGCAGCTTCGGTCG
>BFAS01000080.1 GCA_008974985.1 bacterium MnTg02 | reverse complement strand
CAGGTCCGGTTATCGACCCCCCAAGTGGCGTCGGTGGGCGCCCAGAAACCGGGGATGAGCCGCGTATAGGCGTTGATTGTCGAGGCAACCATGCACAAAAGCTCCGGCATCAGAGCCTGCTGACCGCCGACAAAATGGCGCATGGTTTCCGACATGGTGTGCTCGCTACCGGCCTCGTGAAAGGCCGACTTTCCATCACGCCAAAGCGACATATGAATATGCCCGGATTGGCCCGGCCAGTCCGGCGACCATTTGGCCATGAAGGTCGCCATCTTGTCCCGCTTTTGTGCAAAGATTTTCGTGAACGTCTTAAAGAGCGCCGCGCGATCCGCAGCTTCAACGCCAGGCCCAACCTCAATTGCCGCCTCCAGCACGCCGGGTCCGGTTTCTTCGTGCAGCGCTTCCAGCGGAAAATCCATGGCCTCGCACAGATCAAGGAGGCCGCGATAAAAATCCGATTCTGTCGTTGCCCGGATCACCGAATAGCCGAAATAACCGGGCGCCATCGGAACCATGTTGCGGTAGGTCTTGTCGCGCACCGATTGAGGTGTCTCGTTGAAGACGAAAAACTCATACTCGAAGCCCGCTTTCACGTCGAAGCCCATGGCTTTCGCCCTGTCTGAAATGCGGGAGAGCACGCCGCGCGGACAAAGCTCGGCGGCTTCGCCATCAAATTCGCCGAGAATGAAGATCATGCCCTCTTCATCCGGCATCTCGCGAACCGTCTCCGGCAGAACGCGGACTTGCGCATCCGGATAGCCCGTGTGCCAGCCCGTATATGTCACCCCCGGGTTCTCATAGAGCTGATCATAAGAATCCCAGCCGAAAACCACATCGCAAAAGCCAAAGCCTTTATCGAGGGCGGAAAAAAATTTTTCCCGCTTCATATATTTGCCGCGCAGCACGCCATCAAGGTCGAAAACCCCGACCTTAACGTGCGCCATATTCCGATCGATGATGAAGGCCTTCAGCTCTTCTGCTGTCGTGATCTTTCGAGTTTCCATAGCTGGCACCTCATGAACCCAATGACGGACCAAGGGGAATAAGCCGTTCCGCCGCTTTAGGCAAGATCGCCGGGAGAGCTTTGGATCTAATAAGACAAAGTGATGACCGCCGAAGATAACGGCGTTCTCCATGGCACGCGGCTGCCGGAAGCGCGGTCACGAACGGGGCATATCGCGATATTCGGCACCCCCCTTCAGGGGCTCGCCGACCGTTTCCAATCTTTCGGGTTGAGTGCTTTATTCGGCGGCTTCCTGGCTCGGCAAGAGTTGCCCGGACAAGTGACCCAGAAAGCCGGACACCGCCATCATACCGGCCTTCTCCGTGCCCGCGATACCGCACTCTTCCTCGGCTTGGCCGTTATAATTGGTATTAATGTTGATATCGTATGTCCAAACGTCGCCATTGGAATCGGTAATCATTTCGATACCCGCGATCTCTATACCCTGATCCCGCAACAGCCGCTTATAGGGCGCCAAATTTGGATGGCCAAAGTCTGTGAGGATTTGGAATTTGTTCGCGGCCGCCTCGGCTGGACATGCCGAATCGTCGATCTCGCAAGCGTCGGCCGGACAGAGCTCGAAACCTTCGCTGGTATCGACGCGGACGGAATAGAGATATTCACCGCCGACAAATTCATTGCGAATGATGACCGGTTCCGCGGGCTCGATATAGGCTTGCACAAGCATCGGCGTATCCGGCGCGACGGCGTCGTCCACACTCTTTAAATGAGCGTCCAGAACGTCCGCCGAGGAAAAGAGCTGAACCCCTATGCCCTTGCCGCCACAGTCAGGTTTCAGAATGATGGGGCCGGCAATCGTCCGCGCCGCCGCCGCAATATCGTCCCTGCCCACCGCAAGCAGCGAACGTGGAAAACGGAGACCCGCCCTGGCCATCGCCGCGCATTGCCGTGCCTTGGATATTTCCAGATCGAGCGCCCGGGAGCTGTTCACGACGCGGCGGCCGTGCAATTCGAGATTTTCAAGCAGCGCCACTGTGAGTTGTGGTGCCGCAGCATGCTCTCTTGTCCACGAGGAAGCGCTCATCCGGTTGTAATATACGCCGTCCGCCGGTGTCGCAGAGAGATCAACCATACCGGAGCCCATATGAAGCTCGCGGTAATCAAGGCCGCGGCTTTCGAGCGCCTCTGCCAGCGGCGGATACCATTCTTCATTTTCGTGAATGACAAAGATCGGCTTCATACATATCCTCTTACGATCGTCACACGGGATCGGACTACAAATTCTTCTATCGATTGCGGCCGCGACCTAAGCCAAATATTGGCACAAAATCAATGGTTTGTGTTCGATTTGCGCGATGTGAGAATTGGCGTTTTGAATTTATGGCAATTCATAGAAATGGTTTCTAGGATTCGCCGCGGGCAAGCAAAACCCGACTGCTGCCTAGATGTGAGCTTTCGATAGCTTGTCCATTCGATCTAGACGCCGGCGTTGGGCCTTTGCTCCTGTGGCCGCTCACACTAATATCGAGGCCCACTCAAATCGCTTCACGTATGGGACCGGAAGATATGACGTCATGCATCGTCGGGCTTGCGCACACGCCCTTTGGCAAACATTCCGAGGAAACCGTCGAAAGCCTAATTGTCGGCGTTGCTTCCGATGCCCTTCAAGATGCCGGCATCGCGGCCGCCGATGTCGACGAAATCTTGCTCGGGCATTTCAACGCCGGGTTTTCACCGCAAAGCTTTACGGCGTCTCTCGTCCTGCAAGCATCGGACGATCTGCGTTTTAAGCCGGCGACGCGCGTCGAAAATGCCTGCGCGACGGGGTCGGCGGCCATTCATCAGGGGCTCAAGACCATAGCCGCCAAGCAAGCACGGTTCGTACTTGTTGTTGGCGTCGAGCAAATGACGACAACGCCCGGCCCGCAAATCGGAGAAAATTTGCTGAAGGCCTCTTACCTGCCGGAAGATAAAGACATTCCGGCCGGGTTCGCCGGTGTCTTTGGTCAAATCGCAAATAAATATTTTCAAAAATATGGCGACCAGTCCGATGCGCTGGCCAAAATCGCCGCCAAGAACCACAAGAATGGCGTGAACAATCCTTACGCGCATATGCGCAAAGATCTTGGCTTCGCGTTCTGCCGCGAGGAGAGCGAGAAGAACCCTTTTGTCGCCGGTCCACTGAAGCGCACCGATTGTTCGCTCGTTTCCGATGGCGCCGCAGCCATCGTTCTCACCGACGTGCAAACCGCCATGCAGATGGACAAGGCGGTAGCATTTCGCGGCGTCGGTCACGCTCAGGATTTTCTTCCTATGTCGAAACGCGACATCCTAAAATTCGAGGGCTGCTCGGCGGCTTGGGACAAGGCCTTATCCGCTGCCGGTGTCGCACTCGACGATCTTTCATTTGTTGAAACCCATGACTGTTTCACCATTGCGGAACTCATTGAGTATGAAGCCATGGGGCTCGCCAAACCCGGCGAGGGTGCCGCCCTTCTCGATGATGGCTATACGGAGATGGACGGCAGGTTGCCGGTCAATCCCTCTGGCGGCCTTAAATCGAAAGGCCATCCGATTGGCGCAACCGGTGTCTCCATGCATGTGCTCACATCGATGCAGCTGCTCGGCACCGCTCCCGAAGGCATGCAAGTGCCAAACGCCAAACTGGGCGGAATTTATAATATGGGCGGTGCCGCTGTCGCCAACTATGTCAGCGTCTTGGAGCGATTGCGGTAAATCTGTGTACGGCGGATCGTCAAGTTTGCCTGCTAGGACATTAGTGCTGCGTGGACGAGGCCGCAACGAAGGCTTGCTCTTGATCCGGCTTTGGACGTGGAGCAAATTGTCCCTCAAACAATGCGGACGGCAATTTCGACGACAAGCCGCCATTGATGATTGCGTCCACAAACTGCTTGACCGATGAGGGGTCTGATGATGGCTCAAGCATGCGTGACAGCTTGAGGTGAAATCCTTCATCATCGAGCGGCCGCTCCGGGGCGCCAAGCGGTATTGAAATCACCCGTTCGAAGTGAGCCCCATCTCTTGTCTTCAAAACGATGGATGCCGGACGCTCGGCCGGGTAGCGCGCATCCAAATCATTATCAGCCTCGATGTGAATCCGCTCCGCCAGTGCGTTGACGCGCGAATCGCGAAGATAAGCGTCTGAAAAATGACTTGGCGCGATCAGCCCATGAACAAGCGCAGCCGCCACGCAAAAGGGATAAGACAATTGCGCACTTGCCGCCCTCTCCCAGCCGACATCGGCGTGTGCTGCGGCAATCGAATAGGTTTTGATATCGATCCGGCTGATATCTTCGAGGGATAGGCCGTGCTCCGATGTGATGACCATGACCGCTTCCATGCCTGGATGGAGATGGCGGCAACAGGCATAGGGTTTGATGTAGCACTTGTCGGCGACAAGCCGGTCGGAGGAAAATTTCATATCAGCAGCACGCTTTAAAGCGTCCTCGCCCGCAAAGGCTGCAAGAAATCCGTTTCGGCCTTGCAAAATATCCGGCGGACCCGTCATGCCCTCCCCTGCGAAGATCGCTGCCTCGATCCCGGCCTTCACGGCATGAGCCGGATGTAGCCGCTTCGTATCTCCTCCCTCAACAAAGGCGAAAAGCCCGCCGGCGGAACTCGCGGCGATACCGAGCGCATGGCGCATCTGCAACTTGTCTAGCGAGAATAAGTGACCTGCCGTTGCCGCCGCGCCAAAGACGCCGATAATTGCAGTGTTGTGGAAGCCGCGCTTGCGGGACATGGGATGCAATAGCTCTGAGATCCGGCACGATATCTCATATCCCGCGATGACAGCCGACAAAATCTCCGAGAGCGTTTGCCCATTTACGTAACCGAGCGAGAGCGCTGCAGGTACACAGACCGCACCAGGATGATATGAGCCAATACGATATCCATCGTCCGCTTCCGTTGAATGCGCCAATCCCGCCATGCACGAAGCCGCGCTCGCCGCATCCGTGCGAATATCCGTTCCCGGAACCAAGACTTCACCGGCCGGTGCGCTTGCCTTTACGGCCGCGAGGTAGGTGTCATTCATTGGCATGCAGGCACCGGCGATTGCCGCCACGAGCGTATCCGCACTATGGCGGCGTGCCGCATCTGAGATAGAAGGGGCAACCTGTTCAACAGAAACCTCGGCGGCAAACGCGGCAAGCTCATCTGAAAGTGTCACTGTCACCCGATTATTCTCCGCTCGATATGTCGCCGGTAACGTCCATGAGGCTGCTCATTTTGTCCTAATCTGGTGTTTTAGATTACCTTGGCTTTGCGCAGCGCATCAAGCCTTGCGCCATCATATCCCAAGTCTGAAAGAAGCTCGTCCGTATGTTCGCCGAGTTTCGGCGCCGGGCGTGCGGGTGTCTCTGCGCCGCCGCAGCGGACCGGCGATTGCAACATTCGGTACGTCCCATAATCAGGGAGATCGAGGGTCTGAATCCGCCCCTCCTCGGTAACAAAGGGGTTCTCCAACGCTTCCCTGAGGTCGTTAATCGGAGCGGCGGGGACACGGCCCGCGAATATTTCTAGCCAATCCGCCGTCGTCTTGCCACTCAGGAGATCATCCAAAAGCTCTTGGATGAGTTGGCTATGTTGTAGCCTGTTTTTAAAATTTTCAAATCGCGGATCGCCGGCCCACTCTTCCCCTCCCAGAACCGTGCAAAGCCCCGGCCAGAATTTTTCCTTATTGCACATAATAAAGATCCAGCCATCTCGCGTTT
>BFAS01000079.1 GCA_008974985.1 bacterium MnTg02 | reverse complement strand
GACATAACTAGTAATCTAGTTATATGGAGATTTCAAGAGGGAGATTGAGGGTTTTAAAGAAATGTCCAGAAATTTAAGTGACTTTCACCCTGAGGGTCTTTTCGATTTTGATAGACTCAAAATCAGACCCTAACTCTTTGTTTTTTCCGTGCTTCTGATCGGAAAACCGGGTTCCACTTTTCCGGAAGCACTCGAGGATCGAAATCTGCGTATCACCATAGGTCCGGGTTTCAAGCGGATGAAAGTCGTCCGGCAAATCCAAGTCGATTCCAGACCGCTCCTCAAGGATGCATATGGCGTCATTCACCAGCCAGCCGCCTGCAAGGGCGGTTGTCAGGGCGCGTGCCCCCAATCCTTTTCCATAAGGCGGATCGGCGAAGACCAGATCAAAGGGCGCTACTTTGCGCAGAGGCCCAAGCTCGCTTGCATCGCGTCGCCATATCTTCGTCACGCCGGTGAGCCCCAAGGCCTCGATATTCCGCCGGATAACGCCACGCGCTTCGGCCGATTGCTCGATAAAGAGACAGGATCGCGCGCCGCGGGAAAGCGCCTCAAGACCGAGTGCACCACTCCCGGCGAAAAGGTCCAAAACGCGGACCTCCTCGATTTCAAAATCGAGTTTGCCTTGGAGCAAAATATTAAACAAAGATTCGCGGACCCGGTCGCTGGTCGGGCGTGTGAGATGACCCTTCGGGGCAACAAGCGTGGCGCCCTTGAAGCGTCCGGCGACAATTCTCATGGCGTTCTCATGCCGGCGGCGTCGGTCGCTTTGGACCGCCCCTCTTGTGGCTCTTAGAAATCCCCAGCTCCTCAGCGGTCTTTGTCCCCAACTGTTCGGCAATCACGCGTCTTTTGACCTCCACATATTGGCCGGGCTTGAGCTCGCCGAGCGGAAAAGGACCGTAGGAGATGCGGATAAGGCGATTCACTGAAAGTCCCAAATGCTCAAGCACGTGTTTGATTTCCCGGTTTTTCCCCTCGCGCAATCCCATGGTGAGCCAGCTGTTTGCGCCTTGCACCCGGTCGATCCGGGCTTCTATTGGCCCGTAGCGAATGCCTTTGATTTTGATGCCGGATTGCAATTTATCGAGAGTCTCCTGTGTCACACGGCCTTTCGCGCGCACCCGGTAGCGCCGAAGCCAGCCGGTCGACGGCAGCTCCATATGCCGTGAGAGGCCCCCGTCCGTTGTCAGGAGCAGCAGTCCTTCGGTGTTGATATCGAGTCGGCCCACTGAGAGAACCCGTGGCATTTCGGGCCCTAAAGCCTCAAAGACGGTTGGGCGGCCCTGCGGATCGCGATGGGTCGTGACACGGCCCTTGGGTTTGTGGTATCGCCAAAGCTTGAGTGGTGCAGGGGCAGGCAGAGGGCGGCCATCAACCGTAACGTGATCGCCGGGCTCTACATTAAGTGCGGGGCTATCAAGAACGTGACCGTTTACGGTCACGCGTCCCTCCGCGATTCGGCGTTCAGCGTCGCGTCTTGAGCAGAGGCCTGAACGCGCGATAATTTTCGCAATTCGTGCAGGTCCGGGTGCGAATCCGTTATAGTCCGGCATGTGTTTCGTCACTTTGCTCATCTGAGTCTGTTTCGGCCAGTAGCGTTCGCGCGCGTCAGCGTTACAACAATCTACTTGATCGGAGGGGCTAATGCATCGAGATCGAATAATTGAAGCGGCCGATTCTTTGTGCGACGCGCTTCAAGCTGGCCAGATACGCGATGTGCTGCGGGCAAGCCGTAATGTGGAAAAAGGCGAGGATTCAAGCCGGACGCAAAAAATCTTGATGGCCTATAGCACGTTTGCGCAGCATTACGCGGACTTCGGCGACGACGAAAAATATTTAATGTCTGTTTTCGGTCTCACGCCCTTGGTCAATGTCGATTTCTGGTCCGGTCTTCTCGACAAGGACAGTAATATTTCGCAAAAGCTCATCGCCGATATCGATGTCGGCGTCTACAACGTCGTTTATGTCTTGCCGAAATTCAGCGATCTCCTCGTCCGCGAAACCGACAAGAACGATCTCCGCATCAAGCTTCAGGACGGGATCGAGAGCGAAGTCCAGAGGCTCAGGGTTTTTATCAGCGAGCAGGACAATGCCCTAACGGATACGAGCGTTATCACCAATGTAATCCGTGCGGTCGAGGACATCTATGAGGGCGTCTCCAGTCTCTACAAAACAAGCTATGTTCCGCTTGCCATTGGCAGTATCGATTCTGGAAGCGCGAAATGTTTTGATTTTTTTGGCGCCGCGGAAGTGGTCCTAGATGTCAAGGACCTTTTGGGACATGTCTGGGATCGCGTCAAAACCGTGAATGCTGATGATCTTGGATATCAGATAGAGGTTGCCCTGACGTCGGCGGGATTTGTCGCCCGGGTCAATGACGTTCAGCGCAGCAGTTCTGCTCCCGAGGCGGAAGGACAGAGACTGACCAGGCTTGTCGCGCGGTCAATAGAGGTCTTGCTCCGCAATGGCGCTTACACTGAAGATATGGACAGGGGCGACGATCGGCGCGCGAGCAAAATTCTAACCCGAAACGAAAGTC
>BFAS01000078.1 GCA_008974985.1 bacterium MnTg02 | reverse complement strand
ATGATCTTGGAGAGGAAATAGCCCTTCACGCAATTCAGACCGCGATTGACCGGCGAATGGACGTCCCCATGAGTTGCAACGATGCGTCCCTCTTTGGCGGCGACCATCACGCTGCAGCCGGTGCCGCAGAAACGGCAAGGGGCCTTCGACCATTTCAACTCGGTTGTCTGGCTTGCCGTCGGCAATTGGGCCGCCAGTGCTGAGCCAGGCATGCCGGCCGCTGCCGCGGCGGCGGCGACCGCATTGGCCTTGATATAGTCGCGCCGGGTAAGCTGCAGGGATGGGGTTGGCTTATTCGGTTTTTTCTTAACTGGCATCGTCCATCTCCTCACTGTGGTGATAGACGAGAGAGACGTTGACGACACCCTCCGCCATTTGGATCCGGTCCATGGTCTCTACCAGGCCCGCGTCGTTCTCCGCCTCCAGCGTCAGGATCAGCTTGCCGGTTTCGCTGGACCCGTGGCTTTCAACGCCGGCCAACTTGGTCAGATCGGACTCGATTGATGAAATTTTATCCGGCCATGCTTGAACCAGGACGCTTGCGATATGATGGTTTTTGCTGGCGATGCGGCCTTTCAAAACGTCCCGCCGTGTTCGCGAGATTACCGACATTTTGTCTCCACGCATGCGCTTAACTCCAGTCGGGCCGCCAGCGAAATTTAGGGTGCGCCTGGCGGGCCGGCGATAATCTGATAGATCCAAATGGCAAAGCCATAGCTGCTCACGAGCGCTACAGAGAGTGCCGGGACCAGAAAGACAGTTAAGAAAAGGAATGCAGAAAGCTCGCGCGACTTCGCGTTAGGATTTTTCGAGTTCACAGCGCCAGACCGCTTGGACGTTTTCGATGCTGTGCGACGCATGCCCCCCCCCAATCTCAATTGACTATGTACTCAATTTATTTCAGTTGCAACTTATTGCGCTAAAAGCGATCGGCTTAGGGGCCGGACCAATAAAGAACGATCGAATAGTCTCGGCTCATGACCTGCTTGGGACAATCCCGGCATATCTGATATGCAATTGTATTACTCCAAGCCAGTTCTCGAAGCGGGGCGAAAATCAATGCGCTGCACCTACATCAGCGACCTTCATCTTGAATTTAAGGCACTGAGAGATCCTCTGCCGGAGGGCGACATTCTTATTCTTGCAGGCGATATCACGCTGGCAAAATGTCTCGATCCAAAGCCAACAGAGTCTAAAGAGATTAAGTTGAGAGATAGTACGCTCGCCTTCTTTGATGAGGCGCGGGAAAAATTTGACCATGTGCTCTACATAAGCGGCAATCACGAGCCTTATCATTTTGATATAGAGGAGACGCCAAAAGCGATCCGCAAATATATAGAGGGCATCATATATCTTGATGATGACTTGGCTGAAATCGACGGCGTGACCTTTATCGGCGCGACGCTTTGGACGGATATGGACAATGAAAATAGACGTGCCATCCTTGAGATCAGCGAACGGATAAACGATTTCAAGATTGTGTCTCGCGGTAGGGACAAGTTTACACCGATGGACGCTGTTGCAAAGTTTCGAAAATCTTCAACCTATATCGCGGACGCTGTCTCCAAACTGGAAGGCAAGCCAGTGGTGGTCGTGACGCATCATGCGCCAAGTCCACTCGGTTTGAACGAAAAGGAATGCGGCAATCTTCTGGATGGGGCCTTTGCTTCTGACCTCCACGATTTGATGGAACAAAATCCTAACATCACGAATTGGGTGTTTGGTCACACCCATGTCCGCAAGACTTTTCAAATTGGCGACACCACATGCCGCGCGAACTGCCGGGGATATGATACCGTGTCTTGGAACAATACGAATGAGGCAAATGGTTTTGATGCGGATACTTGGTTTGAAATTTGAAAGATAATCCTGCGAAATTCTCAGCCGTGAACATGGCGAACTTGCTAAGTCATTGCGCGAAGCGTAGCGACAGATTGCATTCAATACCAAGCCTATCGATAAGCCGCTGATCTGGATAAGGATCAGGAGTTTCCATGCGGCGTGCGGACAAAGACCCGCAAAGAAAATTCTCTATTTAACCAATCCAAGTGCATGCGCTTGGGCGATTAATCTCAATTCTGCGCCGCGATCGCCTGCAGAAACGTCGCGCCGAAGTTTTCCAGCTTGCGGGGCCCGACGCCATTGATGTCGGCCATCTGTTCAAGCGTTGCCGGGCGGTCGCGCGCCATTTCCATCAATGTTGCGTCGGGGAACACCACATAGGCCGGCACTTTTTTCTTGCGGGCAATGTCGAGCCTGAGAGTCTTGAGGGTGGCGAGGAGATCGCGGTCGCCTTCGGCCACGGGAAGCTTCTCGGTCTTACCTGCTTTCCCTGAGCGCTTCGTTGCCTTGCGTTCCGGCTTCGTAATGTCGATCTTGCGCAGCGCGAACTCTTCTTCACCGGCTGTAACAGCATGGCCATTGCGCGCGATCTGAAGCGCGCCGTATTTCTGGATGTTGATGGTGAGATAATGACCGGCGACCGCCTGGCGGATGAAAGCCTGCCAATAGTCTTTTGCGTGCTCGGCGCCTGCGCCATACCCCTGTAACCGGTCGTGGCCACGCTCTAGAATCTTCTGGGTACTGCCGCCGCGCAGCACGTCGATAATATGCGCCCCACCGAACATCTGGCCCGTGTCCTTGATCACCGAGAACAACATCCGGGCTTCGCGTGTACCGTCCACCATCTTCGGCGGGTCGAGGCAGTTGTCGCAATTGCCGCATGCGCGCGCCTCTTCGTCAAAATAGGAGAGCAGCGCCGTGCGCCGGCAGCTGGCCGCGTCGCAATAGGCAAGCAGCGCGTCGAGCCGCTTGTGCTCGCGCAGCTTGTGCGCCTCGTCCTCGCCGTCCTGCTCGATGAACTGGCGGCGCATGCGCATGTCGGCGAGGCCGTACAGCAGGAGGGTTTCGGCCGGCAGCCCGTCGCGCCCGGCACGGCCAATCTCCTGATAGTAGGCCTCCAAGCTGGCGGGCAGATTCAGATGGCACACATAGCGGATGTCGGGCTTATCTACGCCCATGCCGAACGCGATGGTCGCCACCATGGTGACGGCGCTCTCGCTCATGAAACGGTTCTGGTTCACCCTGCGCGTGTTCGCGTCGCGGCCCGCATGATAGGGAATGGCGTTGAAGCTCTTGGTGCTCAGGAACTCCGCCACTTCCTCGGTGAACTTGCGCGACAGGCAATAGACAATGCCCGCATCGTCGCGCTTGTCTTCAAGAAACGCCAGGATTTGCGATTTCCAGTCGCTCTTCGGCAAGACCGCGAGCCTGAGATTGGGCCGGTCAAAGCCGTGCACGATGGTGCGCCCCTTGCCGCGGAAGAGCTTCTGCGCAATGTCCGCCCGCGTCGCCTTGTCGGCGGTGGCCGTGAAGCCCGCGATCGCGGCCTGCGGAAAGCGCTCGCAGATCACCGAGAGCCGCTCATAATCCGGGCGGAAGCTCACCCCCCACTTGGAGATGCAGTGCGCCTCGTCGACGACAAAAATTTCAGGGTCGAGCTTTGCGAGCGCGTTGAGCATGCGTTCGTTCATAAGACGTTCCGGCGAGAGATAGAGCAGCCGGCAATCTCCTGCCGCCACACTACGCCAATTCGCCACCTGCTCATCGCGCGTGAGCCCTGAATGAACACACGCAGCAGCGACACCATTGGCGCGCAGCGCCGCGACCTGATCGTCCATCAGCGCGACAAGCGGCGACACCACGATTGTGAGCCGGTCCGAAAGCAGCGCCGGGATCTGGTAACACAGCGACTTCCCCGCCCCCGTTGGCATGACGACGAGCGCATTTTTCCCCGCTGCGAGGAGGTCCACAATCTCCTCCTGTCCGGCGCGGAACGCGGCATAGCCGAATATTTCGTGGAGGATCTGGGCAGCGGCTTGGCTCATAGGGCGGTCCATGCGAATCGCAGTTACACTCGACCGGCACCTTAGCAGGGTGTGCTTGCTTCAGACATGCGGCGTCAGCCACCCGCATTCGCGCTTGTTGTAAACCGGTGCGCGCGCTGGAATTTAATCGTAAGATATTGAATTCCCGAAGAAAAGCGGAACCAAACGGACTTGTTAGAAGCAAAAATGGGCTCTCATGCTTCAGTCTTTGTGAGGCCCAAATGACCGATCAGCAATTTTTTGGATTTTTGCCGTTTTTGCGCTTAGGTTCAATTTGGAGGCGGATCATAACAAGGACACGGATTGGCCGTATCAACCGGATAGGTTAGACAGGTGTGGAACTCAGGATAGTATCAGCGTGCAAAATCGCGTGCGCAATGATCGCGCTCTCGTGACTTTGATGGCGAATCGAGACCCGATAAGTTAGTGACAGGAATAACAGCTACTGGCTTGGACGTCGCGGGTAGGGCCGGTTGGCAGATTTGGGCTTGCAAAATATCGACGTGAGGCAAAGCCCGCCAGAGTTGAATGATCGAAATAACGACTATGTCGAAAAACGGAATGTTTGGAACTCGTATATGCAGATCAACATTCTTGGCCGTTGGATCAATATGCAGGCTGGAAATATGATGTCTACAAGAACCCAAAATGGTTGCGAGCGCGAACTTGAGACCAGCGCAAATGTCCGACGATCGGCTGCGGTGTCTGCTCTCGTGCCTCTCATAAACTGTGTTGTCTTGGCGTTCACCGGAATCATTTTTTCGAGCGCCGGCGCGATTGCTCAGCAGGCCAAAATCATTGAAACAATCGGGGCGTGGAACCTTGTTTGCGGCCGGCCCATAGGGGCGAAATTCGAGAAATGCGCCGCCGAGCAAAATGTGATCGCCGAGAATAAGCCCGGCATCGGGCTGCAAGTCGTGTTTGTGATTTCTGCCGATAAAAAACGCAGACTATTCCGTATTGTCGCGCCATCCGGCATTTTGCTTCCGCAGGGAATTGGCCTTCTCATCGATGATGTTCAAGTCGGTCACGCGGGTTATTTAAGATGCGGAAGACCGGGGTGCTATTCCGAGGTGAAGGTTTCCGAAGAGGTCTTCAAAAAACTGAAAAACGGCAAAACCGCATATTTTATTATATGGCCCACGGTTGAGGAAGGAACCGCCGTTCCGGTCTCTCTCAAAGGCTTCGCGGAAATTGCAAAAAAGTTGGAGTGATTTCGCAGTTTTTAGATTCTGCAATTCCTGTTTTCAAAAATGATGATCTGCCGCCTTAGGCATGAGAGAAACATTTATGAAAACGAGAGCATTTTCAGGAAAAGTGTAGGAGGTTTTCCGCCCGGAAAACGCGTAAAACGAAGAGCTCTAGAGCTTTTTTAGAAAATTCAAAGTCAATTTTCGTTCACAAAATTTCACATCTCATTGGGGCGGCCTTGGCTTTCCTGCGCGGCGTGCATAAAGCATAATCACGTAACAAAGGGATTATGTCATGGCTGTTCTCCAGACCAACGAGCGCCACAATGTCTTCCGAAATCTGTACCGCGATATCACGGACAAACCCAGCACGGAAGCGCTGCCCCGCCGTGTGCGCGACTCGATCAAGGCGCAGGATGATGCCAGCGAGGTCTTGATCAAGATTTTTCAGCTGGTCATTGTCATCTTCTTTGGCATCCTCTATGCGGTCTCGCGTAAAACCGATGCAGGGACGGCGTTTTCGCCAGTGCCCTATGTCTTGGTGGCATATTTTGTTCTCACAATTATTGGTCTTATTTGGGCGTTGAAGCGCACTCTGCCCAATTGGGCCATCTATATCTCAATCGGCTTTGATATCGGACTGCTTCTGCTGCTGATCGTGAGCTTCCATATTCAGTATAATCAGCCGGCGTCATTCTTTCTAAAGGCCCCGACGCTTCTCTATATTTTTCTGTTTATCGCGCTTCGAGCGCTCAGATTTCAACCGCGTTTCGTCCTTGCTGCAGGTTTTATCGCGGCGGCAGGCTGGGCATCCTTGATCGTTTATGTGATCACGGTCGATGCAAACAACACAATGATCACCAAGGATTACGTGACCTATCTCACGAGCAATTCGATCCTCATTGGCGGCGAGATCGATAAGATCATTACCATTATTATGGTCACGATCGTCCTCGCGCTTGTGCTCCGAAGGGGGCAGCGCCTCTTTGTGCAAGCCGTCGCTGAGCAAACCGCGGCTCACGATCTTTCCCGGTTCTTTGACGAGTCGGTGGCGTCTCAAATCCGCTCCGCGGATCATGAAATTGCGGCAGGCGAGGGCGTGCAGCGCGAAGTCGCTGTCCTAAATGTTGATATTCGTGGTTTTACACGCTTTGCCGCAAAGGTTTCTCCGGATCAAGTCATAACCTTGTTGTCTGAATATCAAACTCTCCTGGTGCCGGTCATTCAGGGGCATCACGGCACCATCGATAAATTCATGGGCGACGGTATTCTGGCGACGTTTGGAGCGGTTGCAGAGAGCGAGTCCGCCGCAGCCGACTCTTTGCGTGCGGTGGACGAGATCATCGCTGTAGCCGAGGCATGGGCGAAGGCGCGCAAATCACGAGGTCTGGAGCCTATAAAGGTGAATGCTAGCGTCGCACTTGGACCCGTCATCTTTGGCGCGATCGGCGGTGAGAATAGGCTCGAATATACCGTAATAGGCTCCGCCGTGAATCTCTCCGCGAAACTTGAGAAGCACAACAAGGATCTCGGCGTTAGCGCTGTGACCACTGAAACATGCTATCGAAAGGCGCTTGAACATGGATATGACCGGAAGGGATTGCGCCGTACGGAAGCCGATGTCGATGGCATTGGCGAGGCGCAAAAGCTTGTCGTCCTGCACGCTTGAAATTCTTGCGCGCCAATGAAATCAGATATTCGCTCTATATCTTTGATCGAGCATGATCTTGCCGCAAAATTGGGCCATCGGAACGGCTCCGAATTCTCTAAAAGCACTCTTGAATCGCTCAAATAAGTGCAGCTGTTTTGTCGAAGAAACTGGGTCAAGAGCATCAACGGGAGGTGCGAATTTGTAAGCCCTTGAGGCGTTCGCGCAGGCGAAGCCCTTTTTTAGGTTCGTTAAGGAGTGAAACAGTTTCGTCCGTATCAGTCCCACTCTCTTTTTCGGCGGCATCGTCTTCTCCGCCTTCACGCTTTTCCTGCTCTTGATCGTCGGAATTGTCCGTAGCGGTTGGCTTCTCGCGATCGCCGGCGGAAACGATTTTGGGAATTGTTTCCTCGTCGTCGGAGCTCTCGTCCTCAACGTCATCGCTGGTCGTCGCGGACTTGTTTTTGACTTGAGCGGCGCCGTTGACACGCGTCAGGATTTGATCCGCGAGTTTGTGCATTTCCGATTTTAAGAAAACCGTTTCTTTTTCTTCCCTCTCGCGAGCCTCCGCCAATGCTTGCGTCAATTCGGCAATCTCATTTGCGAGCACTTTGTTTTTTGTGGACAGAGCCTCGAATTCAGCCTGCTGATTTGCCGTGAGTTCGGTGCGTTGAACGTCCTCATAGCTTTGATCCAGCGCATATTTCAGCCGTTCCATTTCCGATTGGCGGACATTGTCGACGCTGCGTGCTTCATCAAGCTTGTCCTCTTGCCGGTTGATTGTCGTCTGGAGTTTTGTGATTTCCTGGAAACGCGCGCCGAGGACGTCCTTGGCTTTGTTGAGCTGAGCTTCCAGTTTGGGCAGGCGGTCGGCGACCGTCTGTTCGAGAACCTTTTTGGCGTTTTGTTGCTCTTCAAGGTCCGTCGATAACGCGGCGATACGAGACTCAAGGGTCTCGATATGCACGTCGCGCCGGCTGATTTCGATCCGCTGTTTTGCGACTTGCATATTCGCTTTTTCCAGCTCGACCTCGAAATGACGGATCTTAATGGCAAATTCTGCCCGCAGTTGATCCTTATCCGCCCGGATGTCGCCAAGCGAAACCGGCATTCTTGAGGTGATCCGCTCGGTTGTGAGACGTACGGCACGGCGCCACAGAAACGGCAACAGGAGAAGCGCCAGCAAGGCACCAACAAGGAAACCCAAGGCGACCAGCATAATAGACTGGATCATCATATTTGGGCGCCCCTCACATGCTCGCTCCGTTGCCCGCTATTCATTTGTTCAGCGTATTATTATGGCCTGGCCCATTAGGCCAGCGCCAATTTTTTTTAATTGTGCTCTCGTGGTTGGATTCTGACATTCTGTTACGTCAATGTCAGCCTGCTGTTTGCACTCAGTCTGTGCAATATAGCTCGGACATTCCGCACCATTGTCCAATTCCAATGAACTTAGGTGCGGACCGTGCGACGAGGACGTCGCGTCGCCGAGCAACCGAGGCTCCTCGATGACCCGAGCCGTAGCACTTAAAACGGGTTCCAGGTAGGCCGTCGGGTATATTTCAGATAGCCAACATTGGCGCCAAGTCTGAGACCTATGCCAGCACGGATCGGTGCGAGAACAATATCGCCACGCTTCTGGAACGTGATGCCAACGCCGCCGATGAAATAAGCCGCACCGCTAACGCCTGAAAATCTCGAATAAATTTCGTCCGGATGGCGAAGATTATACACCAGGATCATAGACTTGGATCCTTCGGCGCCGAAATCATAGCCGATTGAAGGTCCCTGCCAATAGATTTTGCGGCGGCCCTCATTCTTAGTGTAGAGCCAGCCCTCGCCATAGCGGAGCCCAGCAACGAAGGCGCCGCCCGCATCTTCGCCAAGGATATAGCCGGTCGGCCGACCTTCGCGCGAAAAGGCGTATTCAACCACCTTAGCTAAACCTTTGGAAACGGACCCGAAGAACAGATGTCCAGCATTGAGAATTTCGCGGTCCGAATAGGTCCCCCTCTCGTTTGGTGGCGGGCCATATTGAGGCGAACCGCGGCTATCGCCGTACGGACGCCGGTCGTCATAACGTCCATAATCATTATTGGTACGCGGCTCGGCGCTGTAAGATCGATAATTGTCTTCGCGGCGCCGATCGTCCGGTGCGTCATAGCGGCCGCTATAGCGCGGCGGGGCTCTGTATTCGGGCGCTCGATCGGTTCGCCTGGACTCGGAATAGGCTTCATCCGGCGGTAGCGGGTTCTCCCGATGGCGCGGCGTCACAACCAAGGGTCTGTCGTCGGGCGTCAAGCGATCAGGGGAATTCTCCGTTTGCCAGGGAAGATCCTCTGCCGCGGAAATTTCGGAAATTGCTGAACCGATGAGAACAGCAAACACAGCCGCTGCGATTGCGGTAAGTCGTATCATGTATTTGGACATTGGGTTAACCCGTCCTGCTTCAGCGTGAACGTCAGAAAGTCCGCAGAATCATGGTCACGGTCCCGCGTCCTTTGTGCCCCCATACGAAGAGTTTTCCCTGAAAGTGTTACGAAACTGTGGCCAACGGCTGAGATTCTGGCCAGTTTTTCGCCGTAGACCTTCCGAATTCTTAAGAATAATGGCGTAATTTCGCTATTTGATACGCCACGCAAGGATCAAAAGAGGAAAAACGGTGCCAGCCAAAGGGGAAACTTTCAGCCGGTGCGTCTATCCGCAGGGCTTCCTTGTCCTGATTTCTTTTTTCTTCGCCGTCTTGGCTATGCCGCATGCTTTTGCGAAGGAAGGTCCGGCCGTCTGGCAGGATGCCGCCACGGGATATGCCGTCGGTGGCTATGATCCAATTGCATTTTTTACCCGCGGATCGGCGATCGAAGGCCGCTATGGCATCGAATTCGCCTGGCGCGGCGCCGTCTGGAAGTTCCGAAATGAGGGCAATAGGTCGGCTTTCGGGCGGGATCCCGCGGTTTACGCGCCGCGTTTTGCCGGTTACGACCCCTTCAGCCTCGCCGAGGGCCGCATTGTTCAGGGGCTGCCAACATTATGGCGTATCTACGAGAACAAGCTCTATTTCTTCCAAAATGTCGTCAACATACGATTTTGGGCTGAAGATCCGAAGGGAGTCCTCGCTCTTGCCGAGGGGCGTTGGCCGAAATTGTCGCGCAAACTTCCTTGGAAGTAACGGGTAGGTCGAACCGGACGAAGCTCGTCTTTACAACTCATCCGGGCGTTGCCCCCATGCGATAAAACTCGGATTTAGGAAGCCTTTTTCTCGTTTTCCATAGATCAATGGCAGGCCATCGGTCGTGACCACCGTGCCACCGGCCGCCGTCAATATGGCGTGTCCAGCTGCCGTATCCCATTCCATGGTTGGCGCGAGCCGCGGGTAGAGATCGGCTTGGCCGCTGGCAAGATGGCAGAATTTTAAGGACGATCCGGCATTCGTGGTTGCTGCGACTGTTTTTGTTTCGAGAAACGCCATTGTCGCTTCATTGAGATGCGATCGGCTTGTCATGACAGTGAGCCCATCAGCAGGGGGGGTACGGGTCGCGATCGTCCGGATCTTCACTATTTCGAACTGTTCCGAGGCGCAATCAAGTTCACCCGCGATGGCGATACCCGGCGCCGAAGCCCAATAGACTTCGCCGGTTGCCGGAGCGTAAATGATCCCGAATGTCGGCGTGCTATTCTCGATGAGAGCGATATTCACCGTGAATTCATCCCGATTCTGGATGAATTCCTTCGTTCCATCCAAGGGATCGACCAAAAAGAACCGCGAACCCGTATGAGGGATGTTGCCGGCACTAACCGCCTCTTCCGCGATAACAGGAACGTTCGGCGCGATTTCAGCGAGATCCCTCAGGATAATGGCTTCGGCATCACAATCAGCCGCGGTCACCGGGCTCGAGTCGGGCTTCAGTCCAATATCGATGGATTGGCCATAATGCGCCATTATTGCACGTCCAGCGGAGTGGACCGTAGGCAAGAGCGCGTCCGAGAGGGTCTGATGATCCATGGCGTCTCTCAAAAATTCAAACGAGATGGTAAGGCAAGCAGGCGACGATATCGGCCGCGACGCAAACTTCTAAATTCGGGTGTCATCAACTGATTCGCCAATATCGCCTTTTTGAAACGCCGTAACTGCACTTGGGCTCGGCGGGGCTTAGCGGATAATAAAGTGGAAACAATGGGTTAATCTACGCTGATGAGCCTAACTTGGCACCATCTTCTGGGACGTGTATCAAAGTATGTAGGCCAATAGAAGAGTGGTCTCGCCAGAAGGCTACAGCATGATCCGTAAAAGTGGCTGCCGGTTTTGCGAAAAGGTCATGCTCCGATAAAGAGCATGATTCGTAAAAGTGGATGCTGGTTTTGCGAAAAGATCATGCTCCGATAAAAAGCATGATCCGTAAAAGTGGATGCTGGTTTTGCGAAAAGATCATGCTCCGATAAAGAGCATGATCCGTAAAAGTGGCTGCTGGTTTTGCGAAAAGATCATGCTCCGATAAAGAGCATGATCCGTAGAAGTGGATGCCGGTTTTGCGAAAAGATCATGCTCAGCCAATGAAGCGGAGCGTATATTCGAGTCCAGGGGATACGTATTTCAAGCTAATATTTTGGGCCTGCATCGTGGCGGAACACGGGCTTAAAAGAGGGGGGCATAATGACGTCTCAGATCCAACTTAATGACCTAGATTTAGCAGCGCTTTTGTCAAGCCGGATTTGTCACGATGTGATCTCACCGGTTGGTGCGATTGCCAACGGGCTTGAGGTTCTCGATGAAGAACATGATGAGAAAGTCCGGGCCTATGCGCTGGATCTCATCCGCAAGAGTACCGATCAGGCCTCGGCGAAACTGCAATTCGCACGTCTGGCCTTTGGAGCGGGCGGATCCGCCAATATGGAAATTGGCCTGAAGAGTGCCGTCGAGATCGCCAGCGGCATTATGGATGATTCCAAACATCAGCTAAAATTGCAGTCGGCTCTCGAAAGTCTGCAAAAAGACAAAGTAAAATTGCTGCTTAATCTAATTGCGATCGCAGTGACGACCCTGCCCAGGGGCGGGTCGATCACAGTGACCATAACGGGCGAAATGCATCGCCCGATGATATCATTGGTGATGTACGGCGACGGCGCTAGGATTCCGGAGGGTTTGCCCGAATTGTTAACCGGCCGGTACACAAACGGGTTGGATACACTCTCTATCCAGCCTTATTATACGTGCCGTCTCGCGGTTGAATCCGGCATGAGCCTCGATGCTTCAATGTCGGGGGGCAATGTTATATTGAGTGCGCGGCCAGCCTAACGATCTTCATTATTCAACTCAAAGTAGTAAAAACACTGAGGCACTTTCAACCAATCTTAACCCTTTCTCGCCAGACTCTGACCTGGATAAACCGAACGAATAGACGGTTGGTTTGGGTCCGATACG